>NZ_JCACKR010000028.1:0-121525 GCF_059505485.1 Stenomitos rutilans | reverse complement strand
AGACTATCCTAGAGTCACCACATTTCACTCTTTTTGTCAATGCGTAAGTTCTAAAGACTTTAGATGTGGCGTAGACTGGCTGTTCCGCCTGGTCAAGCTTGATGAAGACAAAATCGCTGCCATTGGTAATCAACCCAAAACAGGAACGATTGGCACTCGATAGCATATAGCTGAGAGCTTGAGGCAGTGCTTTTGTCAGGGAAAAGTCGCTCATTTTAGACTCTGTGACCAAGACCCAGAACCGCTCTAGCAGCATCAGCACATCGATCGCCCCTCGCACCACTACACCCGTTTCCTCATCGGTACTGGCAATGCTAATTTCAGCCTCTGTCCGAATCCGAAAGGGCGCTTGATAGAATCCTGCCAGATCCAACAGCGGCGACAGAATTACCATTTTGACCGCACCTTCCAGTAAAGGCGGTTCTTTAAGCAAACTATCAAAATTCGCTTTGACACGATCGAGCATCTGCTGCTCTTGAGGCGTAATGCTTTCAGCCGCTGTCTGCCATTCGTTGAAGAAGGCGCGATCGCCCGTAGCTGTTAACCCAAACTGACTTTCCAATGTCGCTAACGTGACCCGATTCGCCTGTAGCGTCTGCATCACAGCACCTCAAATTTTATAAACAGCGACTCAACCACCACAGTCGCCACCGTCACCAGCATTACTACAGTCGCTGCCCCAATCACTACTGCTGTTCCAGCTACCATCGCGGCTAGAACCTGAATTAGAAGGTCGTATTGTTAGCCGATCGCCGCGATCGTAAAGGAACCTCTGAAATCGAAAAATTAATGCAAGTCCAAACGCTCCACATGAGTAAACGGCAGCGCTCAACAGCAAGTCATTCAGCTTCAGTTCGCATCCCGTTATGACCGAAGTAACGACAGCCAATGGAAAACTAAGCAAAGCGATCCAGCCTGCCAGCTTAACCCCCACAGTCGCCACCCCCACCATCGCCCCCACAGTCGCCACCACCCCAACCACTATCACTCCAGTTGCCGCCGCCGCCGCTACCATCTTGACTACTAACGTAAAAGCCAATGCCTCGGAACCCGCGATCGTAAAGAAAGGTTTGAGTCCGAAGAAGTAACGTTGGCACGATCGCTACTGCCAAAGCGATGAAAGCGTTTAGAAAGCTGATGCTACTTAATTTCGGGTTGTGGTCTTTCGTGAGAAAGCTCATAACCAGGAAAACAATACTTGCCACGAGTGAAAGGATTGTTATTACCTTAAGCCTGACGTTGGACAGCAATAATAAGCCTGCTACCAAGGGAAGTATGAGGAAAAAGCTCAAAACATCCGTTTGCGGGTTCGTTAACTTGCTGAACACTGCCAAACCACCCGTCAACGCGGCGCAGACTAAGAGGGCAAATGCAGTACTCTTCCAATCTGGTTTAGGATTCGGTTGGGTATCTGAGTCCATACGGGTAAACCTGTCGAGTGTATTAGAGCTAATATGTTGCCGCTTCAACTTGCTTTTAAAAGTTTCTCTTTCAACCAGGAATCTAAAAGCATCTCAACTGACACTTGTTGTTCTTTCGCAACCTCCAAGAGCTGATTCATTAAAGATCCATCCACTGAAACCAAGTAATGATTTCGTTTAATGTCAACATCAAAGGATGCTTCTTGTAAGGCACTGTCGTATTCACCCATATCGTGAGTCTCAAAGAACTCTACACGTTCTTCATTAGAATTAAACTGAGGTAACGTTTTAGCATTACTTTCTGACATATAGTTTCTTCTCCTTCTTTTCCATATCTCTTGCACTTAAAATGAGAGCTTGAGCAAAGGGTTTATAAATAAACAGCACTGCTAAGTAACGTCCAGCATCCGTTCGTCCTAAAGCAAGATATACGTCTTCTCCCTTGCGATCGCCCCTCTCCACAAAGCGAAATTTAGGCTTGTTGCTCAAAACCGCTTCTACTTCATCAGGCTCAACACGATGCTTGACCGCTAGCTTCTCTACAATTGCGTCTAACCAGATGATTTCCTCAATTCTCACAACGCTAAATCCGCAGTCCGTAGCATCTTGATTTTAGTTTGTTGACTCAGCCTCGCTACAGTCTCATGCTAACAGGAGCCTTGAATCGGTTTGGTTACACCCCACAACCAGTTTGTAGCAGAACAAACACCGACCTTTATTCTCGCATAGACCTCTAAATGAAATTTTTGGGCATCGACTTGGGCTGGAGTTCGGGGGCAAGCGGGTTGTGCTGTCTCGATTGGCAAGGTGGCAGACTGGAACTGGTTGATTTGCGGCGAGAGGATGCAACGGAAGACATTCTTGGCTGGGTCGATACCTGCGTAGCACCCGACGAATCTGGCATGATTGCCGTTGATGCGCCCACGCTGATCCCCAATGCAACGGGAATGCGGTTGTGCGATCGCCTCACGCACAAGCACTTTGGGCGCTATCATGCGGGTGCCTATCCTGCCAACTTGGGGTTGCCCTTTGCCGCGCGTACCGTTGCCTTTGGGTTGAGCCTGGAAGCAAAAGGCTTTCACCATGCGCCTGCGATCGCACCCAAACAATCCGGTCGGCATCAGATTGAGGTGTTTCCCCACCCCGCGATCGTCCATCTCTTTGGGTTGGAGCAAATCTTGAAATACAAGAAGGGCAAATTGGCAGAACGACGGATAGAACTGGCTCGGTTGCAGCAGTATATTTGCGATCGACTCCCCATCCTCGAACCCGCCTTGGATGTTAGTGAGAGCTTACCAACAGAAATGCCCCTCAAAGGCACCGCTCTAAAAGCCTTGGAAGACCAACTCGACAGCCTGATGTGTGCCTACATCGCCGCGCACTGGTGGTATTGGGGACTGGAGCGCAACATGTTCCTCGGCAACCTCACCGAAGGCTACATCATCGTCCCAACGCCTTAAACATGTGTCTCTCCAACGACTTTCAAGTCCTAGCCTTCAGCGTGGCAGAAGATGAATCACGCTAACGCAACCTACAGTTAGCACCTTTCGGGGGGCTTGGGGGAGTTAGGACCCCAAATGGCGGGGGACCGGGGGGAAGTCCCCCGGCACAACATTGCAACGAAGCCAATAAACTTATGCAAGCTTTAACATCGGCATCAGCCACCTAAACCGGAGGCACCTGCGGCAACTTCGGATCTTGCTCCAAATTGCCCATATTGGGAATATCCACATCGCCCGTTGTCAAAAAGCGGAAGGTTTCTTGATAGAGGCTTTGCCAGAAGCGGTTGCTCATATTCTGGCTGACCTCGGTGGGATCGACCATTGGATGCGGCACTAGGTCCAATGCGCGGTAGAGATAGTAGCGGTTGCCATCCTGCTCCGCGCCCGTTTCTTCGTAGAATGCCTGATTGGTCTTAATATCAGCCGCGTCCTCGTTTTCAGTCAGCACCATGAAAATGGGCACTTTTTTCAGCGAGTTCATTGAGGCTGGACTCATCACTACACTGCCACCAAAGCGATCGGCAGCCGTAAAACAGCCCACCGGAAAGAGAAGGTTTGGATCCCAGCCCATTTCCTTAATGTCGAGTGGGCCTGTGAGGTTGACGTACTGCCGCCGCTGTTCTCCATACACTCGTAGCAAGGGTGCATAAACCACGGCTTTCTTCACTCGATCGGGCGCTGCCGCCGCCAAAGCCAAGGCTGCCGCGCCACCCACCGACAGACCAATCGTATAAACTGCGCCAGGAATTGAAGCCACTTCTGCCAGCCGCTCTTTCGCGTTGGTTAAATACTCCAGATGCGAGGAGATGAAATACTCATCAAAGTCAGGATCATCGGATGTTTCGATCGACTTCACAATATCCAACAATCGCGGTTCGATTTTTACTAGACGGGCTACCAATGCGGCCTGCTGGACAGGATTAAGCTGTGCGCCTTCAGGATTACTGGAAAGATTGGCAAGAAACGTTTGTAGTACCGGGTCTTGCGCGGCTTTTTCCTTAAGCGGATTGGCAATCTCAGGCTTGAGGTCAACCTGCGGCCAGTTTTTGGCAGGCTGGGTCAGCGGATGCCCTGCGATCGACGGCTGATATACATTGAACCCATTACGAAACAGGTAGTCTGCTAAGCGCGACATTTGATGCGGCTTCGCGCTGAACCCGTGAAACAGTAGTACAGTGCCAAGAATCGGCTGTCCGGGTTCGTGAAACAGGTAGTAAGGGTACGCCCCCTCACGCCGATCGGGGTTCATGTCGATGCTGTGAATATAGGCTGCGATCGCCTGTTTTGCCTGATCAAGTTGGGCTGCTGTTGGGGTTACAGTTAGCGTCATGCACAATGCTCCTGGAGACTAGAAGGATGAACCTGGTTGCTTCAAAAAGGCTTGTTCTGCTGGCGTAGACTCGCGATCAAGGATCTGATTACGGTGCGGAAACCGTCCAAACTGCTCAATGACTGCTAGATGTTTGACGGCGTAGCTATAAGTACCACGCGCATCAGGATTATTCCGCAGAGGATAAAATAATTCAACCGCTTGACGCTGATGGTCTAAGTTTTCGCTATGTTCAAAGGGCATGTAGAAGAACCACCGCTGCACCACAGGCAAAGACCGATCAAAGCCTGCTATCAAAGCCTTCTGCGCGATCGCTAGGGCACGATCGTCTGTCGCAAACGCTTGTGGGGCCCCTCGAAATATATTGCGGGGAAACTGATCGAATAGCAAGACCAGCGCCAAGCATCCCTCAACCGTCTCTTGCCAAGCATCAAATGTACCTGCTACAGCTTGCTCATAGACCGATCGGAAGCGCAATTGCATCTCTCGATCAAACGCCGAATTTTTCTGAAACCAAACCTTACGCATGTTGCCAGAGCCTTGCTCCGTAGGCGATCGAGTAAACCAAAAGCGTAAGATGTCGTCCTGTTGAGACATGGGAAGGGGCAGGGGAAGTAGGGGAGCAGGGGAAGTTTTGAGTTTTGAGTTGATTGAGTAGTCAGCGGTCAGCTATCAGCTTATATTCTTTACCTTCTGCCTTTCTACACCCTTATACCAAAATTCCCCGCTTGGAAAGGCAGCTTTGGCGATCGTGCGTCAGAGCTGCCTTTCCAAGCGGGGAATCCAATCGATTATTCTCGAACCTGTTGTCTTAAGCTCAACTCAAGATCATTTAACTCAAGACATTGCTTGAATGATGTAGTCAAAATACGGCGTTGCTTCAGCCGCATCGTCAGCCGAAAGCAGTTCCAAAGAAGCAGCTTTCAAGCAGCGAATCGCTTCTGCCATACCAGGCACCGGCACACCGAGAGCGTTATACATTTCGCGTGCGCCAACGAGACCAATCTTTTCGATCGGCTCCTTGTCACCCGACAAAACGCCATACGTGACTAATCGCAAATACCAACCGTAGTCGCGCAGGCAAAGGGCGCGCTGTTTATCACCATAGGCATTGCCACCGGGAGCGATAAAATCTGGGCGCTTCTTCCAAAGCTGCTTGCTGGCTTCCTGAACAATTTTTTTCTCATTTTCCGATAGCGCGGCAGCGATGCGGGTCCGCTGCTCACCTGTTTGAAAAAAGCCCTGCAAGCCCTGAAGTTCGCCCCAGGTGGGATAACGCAGTTCATCGTCGGCTTGCAGAATGACTTGGCTAACTACACTCATAATTATGGTTGTGTTTCTGCTGATATCTCTTTGTAGTGTACCGACTCAAGGGGACGAAGGGAAAGAGTGAAGAAAAATAGCTGAGCAGGGTTTTACAAAAGTTAACCTTTAAGCGATTGATCGCGCCCCTCTGACCATCTTTCTGTCTGACCAAGCCACGTCTCCTGCCACGCAAAACGCAAACACGACACCTGCATTTAACCTTAAAGCAGCAAGCCTTAAGTCTGAAACGGAGGCATCGTGCTGGTTGCCTGACACATCTATGTCAAACCCTTGATATCTCGTAAAACCCAAGTTTCTCCAGTACGGCAGGTCAAGGCTTTCAGCCAGTCAAGTCATGCTCAATCGAGCTTTTAGCGGTAGGTGACAGATTGCTTACAGAGCAAGGCTTTGAGGCACTTGTGTCAGGCAGTCAGGGCATCGTGTTTAGTCTATCCAAGTTTAAATCCAGGCTTAAAAGGCGAATGTCGAACTTCACCAGCACTCTACATTAGCGGAACAAATCAGGACGCGACCTGTTGCAGAACCCATTGAGGCTGGGCGACAGGTCGGTGCTGTAAAGGTGATGGGGCACTGACGGCATAGTTTTGCTGACGCAACTGGGGCGTGTGAACTGGTTGAGCATTCGCGTCTAGTGAACCGCGCAGCGTCTCAACCTGAGACATAATTTGCTTGAGTTGGTCTTGCAACTCTTGCAGCGTGATATTAGCAGCAGACGGCTTTGCGATCGACTGACCATCGTCGTTAGCAGAAACGGCCACATTAGAGCGGGCAAAGCTTAAAAAGGCTTGAGCGGCTGACAGGGTAGAAACCACCGATTGCACAGCAGCCTGAGTCGGTTCCGCATCGAGAACCGATGAACTGGACTGGGTATGAGCTACAGGAGTCGAAGCAACAGGTACTTTCGTTGTCGCCACCATTGACTGAGTCTCGGTTGTCAAAGCATCCACGGCCGGGTTAGCAGATGTTTCATCTTGAAGAAAGAAATCAAGCCCCGATGTTTGCAGACGCTGCTCTGATAGCATTGCCGCCTGTAGATGCAGTTCTTTTTCTTCCAACGTCCGCTGTAAGTTGGAGAGCTTTGCTTCTACATGCTCCGATTTGCGAGAGGACTGTTGCCAACCTGCGATCGCAACCCCAGCAACCCCCATACCAACGCTGAGAATACCGACAACTCCTACATAAGGTGCTGCCAGGTCTTTAATTGTTCCAGAGAAAACTGGCTCCTGGCCTAGTTGAATATCCACAGGTTCTGAACCAAAGATGGCTAGAGGCACCGTCAGTGAGGAGAATACTGCTCCAGCGAGTACAGTAGCGGGTAATACAGAGTGCTTCAGTGGAAAGACTGACATTCTAGGTAACCTCTAGTATGGAATGCGACGATAGGCGTTCAGGTTAAGACAATGGGTAGAACTTTGCACTACGAACCGTTTCATGACTTTAAGTTAGCCTTCGATAATTAGTGACGCTACCAATCAGCTCTACGCTTCTTCATGGCTTGAAAAAATCGATCGGTGGGTAAAGTTCACGTAAATCTACGAAACATTACGTAAGTACGGAAGTCTTTCTCAAGGCGAGGCTTAAAACACCCTTTGCTGAGCTTGAATGCTGTTCTCAAAGTACGGAGCGATCACTAGTCAGCGATCGCCATACTGCGCCTGTTTGGTGGATGGATCAAACACCACAAGGAATGTTGCCTCTGGTTCCAACCGACGCAATGCTTGAGCAAACCCGTCTGCATCCGACTCGTGGACAAATTGAGCGATTGTCACTCGCTGCATGTTTGTAAGCAAGTGAACCACAGCTCATCGCGTGAGGCGATCGCCATAGGCCATAATTAGATGTCGATCGCGCTGTTGTAAATCGCTGGTTTCACGAATAAGTAGACCCCAACGCCGAAACGGTTGCTGATATCGTCAAAGCACTGCACATTCTCAGTCCCACTGCTGCTGAGACGTTTATCAACCTCTGTTTGGGCGATCTAATTTAAGATGAAAGCGAAGATGGGAGCGATCAAACCTTTACTACGCACATTGAAACTTCGCTGGTTAAGGCAAAAGTCTATTCTGCTCTTCGTAAGTCTTAACCAAAAGTTCCAGTATTTTCCGAGCGTTTTTAGTCGCTTCCTCGTAAGTATCACCGTGAGTATGGACGTAAGGACCAAATTCAGGAAGCTCACAATGTATTTTCGATCTTCTCAGACCACTGAATCGAGATGCTGTAGCGAAGTTTCATCTATTCGTGTTCTTGCTCTGCAACTGTCACCGTCAGCTTAAGTCCCAACTCATTGAGCCATTGCGATAGCCCATAGATTACGTCACTCCCCTGTTGAGACAGAATTTGATTTAGCTTCTGAGAGTGATGTTCAGCTTGTTCAGGAGATAATTTCGATCAACTTAAGGCTTCAGATACATTACTTAGTGCCAACTTAAGCAAACCAGGATCAGGGGTTTCTTCTTCTTCAAAGTGTGTTTCTAAATAGAGTGCCGCGTAGCTCTGAGCTTTAAGACGAGAAACAAGGTAATCGTGATAACTATCACTGGTTGGCGTTTTCACGTTCTTCATAATCTGCCCAGTATGCTTTCGCTTTACGAATATCGCGCTCTTGCGTCTTTTTAACTCCTCCATGAAGGAGTACAACAGTTAAGCCTTTCTGACCATAGTAAATTCTGTAGCCAGGACCACTATCAACCTTAAACTCAGAAACTCCTTCACCAAGAGGCTCAGAGTTATTATCAGTTAAAAGACCACGACTAACTTTATCGATTGCCTTGTCAATGAGAGTCTGCGTCTTTTCACTTTTCAGCGAATTAAACCACTCATCAATCGGCGTTATACGACTGCTGACGGCAAGGTTCCTTATTAATGCAATGTGTCAACCCTTTTCGACATTAGGTAATGCCAATTTTGAGTTTCACAGAGCAACTAAAACAAGAAGTAGCGTTGTGCCATGGGTAGGACGGTAGCGGGTTCGCAGGTAAGGAGTTCTCCGTCAGCGCGGACTTCGTAGGTTTCGGGATCGACGTCCATCTTGGGTGTGGCGTCGTTAAGCTTCAGGTCTTTTTTCGTGAGCTTGCGAATGCCAGACACTGCGACGGCTTTCTTCTGCAAACCGAGTTGGTCAGGGATGCCTTTTTTAAGGGCAGTTTTGGAGACAAAGGTAAGAGAGGTTGCCGCGATCGCGCCGCCAAAGCTGGCAAACATGGGACGCATATGGATTGGCTGTGGGGTCGGAATGCTGGCGTTCGCATCGCCCATTTGTGCCCAACCAATTAAGCCACCTTTGATGACCACTTCGGGCTTCACGCCAAACATTGCGGGTCGCCACAGGCACAAATCTGCTAACTTTCCAACTTCAACGGAACCGACGTGGGCAGCAATGCCGTGAGTGATGGCAGGATTGATCGTGTATTTGGCAATGTAGCGTTTGGCGCGGAAGTTGTCGTTGCGGTTGTGGGATTCAACGGTGCCTTCGGTGTGCGGAGCGAGCCAGCCACGATCGAACTTCATTTTGTGAGCGGTTTGCCAGGTGCGGATGATGACTTCGCCAATGCGTCCCATTGCCTGCGAGTCGGACGACAACATGCTGAACGCGCCAATATCGTGCAGGATATCTTCAGCGGCGATCGTCTCACGGCGAATGCGGGACTCAGCAAAGGCTACATCCTCGGCGATTGCCGGATCAAGGTGATGGCAGACCATCAGCATATCCAGGTGTTCGTCGAGCGTGTTTTGGGTATAGGGACGAGTAGGGTTTGTGGAGGATGGCAGCACATTGAGTTCGCCACAGATTTTAATAATGTCGGGTGCATGTCCGCCGCCTGCGCCTTCGGTGTGATAGGTGTGGATGACACGATTTTTGAAGGCTGCGATCGTGTCTTCCACAAAGCCTGCTTCGTTTAGCGTATCGGTGTGGATGGCGACCTGCACATCGTAGTCATCGGCAACGCTCAGGCAGGTGTCGATCGCGGCAGGTGTAGTGCCCCAATCTTCGTGGAGCTTTAGCCCTATCACGCCTGCTTCTACCTGCTCGACCAAACCTCCGGGTTTCGCACTATTGCCTTTGCCCGTAAAGCCAATGTTGATAGGAAAGGCGTCTGCCGCTTGTAGCATCCGATAAATATTCCAGGGACCGGGAGTACAGGTGGTGGCGCTGGTGCCTGCGGCTGGGCCTGTACCGCCACCGACGAGCGTAGTAACACCGGACGCGATCGCCACTTCAATTTGTTGGGGGCAGATAAAGTGAATGTGGGTATCGATGCCGCCAGCCGTGAGAATCATCCCTTCGCCCGCGATCGCCTCGGTACCGGGGCCAATGATGATGTTTACATTGTCTTGAATGTGAGGATTGCCCGCTTTGCCGATCGCATGAATTTTGCCGCCCTTGAGGCCAATATCGGCTTTGACAATGCCCCACCAGTCGAGAATGAGCGCGTTGGTGATCACCGTATCAACGGCACCATCGGCATTGGTAATCGGTGACTGACCCATGCCTTCTCGAATGACTTTGCCGCCGCCGAATTTAACCTCATCGCCGTAGGTGGTGTAGTCCGCCTCGACTTCAATGATTAAATCCGTATCGGCCAAACGGACGCGATCGCCCACGGTAGGGCCATAGGTTTCCGCATAGGCGCGGCGGTTCATTCTGTAGCTCATGGTGACTCCTCACTCAAATTCTCTGCCCCATTGGAAACCCTGCACAGTATTGATGATCACGACGACACACTGCTGTTGGGTCTTCAGCTTCATTAGAATACCGCTCTGCCAATGGCTTTCGAGTTAAATCTACGACAGAATCGACTATAAACTGTAGGTCAACCTCTAAATTGGTTAGCCAAGACTTACGCATTTTGACCAAAACCTCGGAGGTTTGAGCGAGTACCTTTGGTGACGACGCCTGATGCTTGGTTAAAACCTCCGAGGTTTGCGCAAGTCCTATTAGCTTGCTTTACGGCAGGTTTCCTTCAGCACAGGTTGCCAGTCTTTTTTCACCGGATCAGATTGGTCATAGGTGGCTTCAAACGCGCGATCGCCCTTTTTCACGATCGTTTCTCGCAGTCCACTTCTCTGAGTGCCACGCACCACGCTGCCTTCCCAGATCCAACGTTCACCTGACCAACCATCAGAGAGCAGATTGATAAATTGACCGTCGCCTGTCAGAATGGTGCGCCCAAAGCGTTTGGTCAAGGTGTTGTACCCCAAGGTATCGTGCGTAATGGCAACGTTCTGCTTAGTGGCTGCTTGCCCTAAAAACCAAAAGTTATTGAGTTTGCGCTTGATGCTCCACATAAAAGGCTCTGCGGACTTGTCAGCAGGGGCAACCGCTGGTCTGACTGCACACGACCACGTACCCTCAAAGTATTGCAGTTGCTCAAGTTGCGGATCGGGCTTGGGTAAAGCAGTGGCAGGTGGTTCAGCCGCGTGGACAGGAAGGCGCGCAACGGTAAGGGCGATCGCACTGACATAGCTCACCAAGCGGACGAGATCACCGATTGTCAAACTAACTGTTCCCGCCTTAACGCAACCATTCGTTCTGTCGTTCATTGGATCGTCTTAGCTAAATCTTGGTTCAGAGCTTCTACTCACGCTTTCTGCTATGGGGTCATGACGTGTTCTTGCAGAACTTCTAACGGTACTACGTTCAGTGTGGCTTCATGGGTTGCAGATAGGACGATCGGCGGAGCAACGCCTGCATCAAGGGCTTCTTTCCAGCGCGAAACGCACAAACACCACTGGTCACCAGGGTTTAAACCTGGGAAGCTGTAGGCTGGAACGGGTGTACTCAAGTTATTTCCTCTGGCTTTTGTAAAGGCCAGAAACTCTTCGGTGACTTGAGCGCACACGACATGCGTACCTGTATCTTGTGGCCCCGTTTCACATGCGCCATTCCGGTAAAAGCCAGTCATGGGATTGGTGCAGCAAAGCTCAAGTTTTTTTCCCAGCACATTCTTTGCGTCTGTCATGCCCTTGCTCCTGATGAATGGGTTCGCTACGTTGATCGTTAAAGTTAATGCCTGGAAGACGATCGCCTACCATTCTATAAGCCACCCACTTTTGGTAGACCGACTCTGCCGTTTTTGATGCTGTTATTAGAGCCATATTTACATGATCGCACCCTTGATCTGCCCTTTTCAAATCGCTCCAGGATCTCCAATTTTCATAGCTTGGCAGGGGTTGATTCAAACGTAAGCTTTGACTGCTGCGGGTCAATTTGGGGTGCAAGTTCGTAAACATTACGATAGCCGTAATTGTACAGCGCAATGTAGGTTGAGAGATTGAGCGCTGCTGCTGGAGCTTTTGTCGGAAAGGGTGCCTCAGCGTTGACGAAATTATTGTTGCAATAAATGAGAATCCGCGTTGCTTTGTTGGGCAAGGTGCGTTTCAGGCTGTCTACCGTGATGTCTGGAAAACTCAGGTTGATCGCACCTTTGATATGCAAAAGATCATACTTTTCACGACTACGGGCATCCAGGACGATCGTACCTGGTTCACGGCTTATGCGAATGAAATCAGCTTCCGAAAGTCTGCGTGTAGCTCGATGCTTTGCAGCCTCAGACGAAACGCGAAGATACCCATCCATATCGATCGCTGGGTTTTCAGGAGGCTGGGGGGCAGCCAGGATGCCGTCTGAAAAAGCGACGCAAAAAAGGAGCGCGATGACGAGAGGTTTCATAAAGTGACTTTGTTGAACAGGCGTTGACGAGGGCAAAGTCATTCAGCACCAAGAGGCAGAACTACTTCACTATTCCTGCTTCCTGGTGCTCAAATGTTTCTGCCGTTGTCTCAAAATAGCGCATGCTTACTGCACTTGCGTGAGCACTTTTTCAGTGATGGCTTCGGGGTTTGCTTCGGGGGAGTCTTTTTCAGAGGGTGGCACCAGTTGCCAGAACTTAGGTAGGTAGTCTGCCCAGTTCGCCAGGATGGTTTTGGCGTTTTGGCTACCCGTGCGATCGGCGTGCGCCTCAATCAACTCTTTCAACTGTTGCTCTCCGGCAGGTGCTGTCATGCGCTGGACTTTCACAATTTCAGGGTTAACTTTCGTGGGGAACGTGCCATCTTCGTCCAAAAAGTAGGCCAGACCGCCCGTCATGCCTGCACCCACGTTGCGTCCGGTATGACCCAGCACAACGATGATACCCCCCGTCATGTATTCGCAGCAGTGGTCGCCCGCCCCTTCGACGACGGCCTGTGCTTTGGAGTTGCGCACGGCGAAGCGTTCACCCGCCTGACCATAGGCAAAGAGCGTGCCACCCGTTGCGCCGTAAAGGCAGGTGTTGCCAATAATGACGTTTTCGGAGGGGTTGTAGGTGGCAGCAGCAGGCGGGACGATGACGATATCGCCCCCGTGTAAGCCTTTACCCACATAGTCGTTGGCCTCCCCTTCCAAATGGAGCGTCATGCCTGGAAGATTAAAGGCACCAAAGCTCTGACCCACGCTCCCTTTGACGTTCAGCGTAATGTGCCCACCAAAGCCGTTATTGCCGTATTGACGCGCGATCGCACCTGCCAAACGGGTGCCGATCGTCCGATCCGTGTTAACTACATCGATCGTTTTGGTCACGCTGGACTGGTTGGCGATCGCGGCCTGAATGTCTGGATCGCTCAAGAGTTGATCATCCAGCACAAAGCCGTTGCTGTGTACCGATTCATGTACCAGCCAGGAGCGATCGTCCCGCGTATCGGGCAGTTGCGTCAGGCAATCGAGGTTCAAGCGTTGGGTTTTGGGAATGGTGACACCTTCCCGCACTTTCAAGAGGTCAGCGCGACCAATGATGTCATTCAAGGAGCGGTAGCCCAGCTTTGCCAGCAGCGATCGGGCTTCTTCGGCAATGAAAAAGAAGAAATTGACGACCTGCTCTGGCATTCCAGGAAACCGTTTGCGTAGCTCATCGCGCTGGCTGGCAACCCCAACCGGGCAGTTGTTGGTATGGCAAATGCGGGCCATAATGCAGCCTTCGGCAATCATCGCAATGGAGCCAAAGCCAAACTCTTCACCGCCCATTAATGCTGCCATGACAACATCCCAACCCGTTTTAATGCCACCATCGACTCGTAGCAGCACTCGATCGCGCAGTTCGTTTTGCATCAGCGCCCGATGGACTTCTGTTAGCCCCAGTTCCCACGGACTCCCCGCGTGTTTGATCGAACTCAGCGGCGAGGCACCTGTACCGCCGTCGTGCCCCGAGATCTGAATAATGTCCGCATTAGCTTTGGCTACCCCAGCAGCGACTGTGCCAATTCCCACTTCTGCAACGAGCTTGACCGAAACCTGCGCTTCAGGATTGATTTGGTGTAAGTCAAAGATGAGCTGTGCCAGATCCTCGATCGAGTAAATGTCGTGATGAGGCGGTGGCGAAATCAGGGTTACACCGGGCTTTGAGCGACGCAACATGGCAATATACGGACTCACCTTCGGTCCAGGAAGTTGTCCGCCTTCACCGGGTTTTGCACCCTGCGCCATCTTAATTTCAAGCTGTTTGGCGCTCATTAAATATTCGGGTGTCACGCCAAAGCGACCCGATGCCACTTGCTTGATGGCAGAATTCGCGGTGTCACCATTCCGCAAACCGTTGAGATGGGGAAACACGGGAGAATGCCCCTGGTTATCCACATCGCTCAACACCTGGAAGCGCGTCGGATCTTCGCCCCCTTCACCAGAGTTGGATTTGCCACCAATCCGGTTCATGGCGATCGCCAGCGTTTCGTGTGCCTCTCGTGACAACGCGCCTAACGACATGCCACCCGTACAAAAGCGTTGCACGATCGCACTCGCAGGCTCTACTTCGTCTAGCGGAATCGAGGGGCGATCGCTCTTCACATCCAGCAAATCTCGTAAGGCTGTCAACGGACGCTCTTCCAGATACTTCTGGTACAGCGTGTAGTGGTCATAGCTTTTGTCTGCAACGGCTTTGTGCAGATATTTCGCCATTTCGGGGCTGTTCATGTGATATTCGCCGCCGGGACGATAGTTGAAGAAGCCGTAGTTTTCCAGCTTCTTGCCGTGGAGTGCTGGAAACGCCCGCTGGTGAAACGAAACCACTTCTTGCGCCAAATCTGCCACGCTCAAGCCGCCTAAGCGTGAGGCCGTGCCAGAAAAGCCGAGGTGTAGCAAATCGCCACCAATGCCGATCGCTTCAAAAATTTGGGCACCGTGGTAGCTGACCAGGAGCGAAATGCCCATCTTGGAGAGAATTTTGAGCAGTCCGTCTTCGATCGCCTTACGGAAGTTGCCCTGTGCGGCTGACAGGGTAATCGCCTTGAGCTTGCCCCGCTCCATAAAGCTCTGGGTTTTGGGGTCAGTCCACCACTGACGCACCGTTTCTAACGCTAAGTACGGACAAGCGGCACTGGCTCCGTACCCAATGAGACACGCAAAATGATGGGTACTCCAACACTGAGCGGTATCGGCAATCAGCGAGGCTTTCATGCGTAAGCCCTGACGAATCAGATGATGATGCACCGCTCCGATCGCCAGCAGCGGCGGAATGTAGGTATAGTCCTCACTGAGGCCGATATTCCCCGCGTGACCTGAGCGATCGCTCAAGATCAGAATTTTCTTGCCTGCACGAACCGCTTCTGCGGCGTTTTGGCAAAGGGCCGTGACGGCTCGCTGCAACCCATCAGGCCCTTGCGAGAGTTCGAACAGCGTGGAAAGGTCAGCCGTTTCAAACCGAGAGTGACGAATCTGATCGAGTTCGGCATCGTTTAGAACAGGCGATTCCAGCTTGAGCAGATGGGCATACTTCGCACCCTCTTCAAGCAAATTGCCCCGTTCACCTAGTTGAATCGCTAGTGACATTACCAGCTTTTCTCGCAAGGGATCGATCGGTGGGTTTGTCACCTGAGCAAACCGCTGTTTGAAGTAGTCGTACAGCAGGCGCGGTTTTTCAGACAGCACCGCCAGCGGAATATCATCCCCCATACAGAAGGTCGGCTCCTTGCCCTGAGCGCCCATCTCCTGGATAATCATTTCTACGTCCTCTGCGGTGTAGCCAAAGGCTGTTTGATAGCGCAGCAAGTCCCCTTGTAGAATAGAGGGCACATTTTCAGCAAACGGCTCGTGCTTCAGGTCATAGCGATTTTGCTTGAGCCACTCACCGTAAGGCTTGGCGCTGGCAACCCGCTGCTTGATTTCCCAGTTTTTCTGAATTTCGTGCGTCTCCAGATCAACGGCAATCATCTGACCAGGCCCTAAACGCCCCTTCTCAATCACGTCTGCTTCGGGCAGATCGACCACGCCTGCTTCAGAAGCCACGACGATGTAGCCATCTCGCGTAATGCTGTAACGAGCGGGGCGCAACCCGTTGCGATCGAGCGTCGCACCCACTACCTTACCGTCACTAAATACCAATAGCGCTGGCCCATCCCAGGGTTCCTGAATGCCGCTGTAGTATTCGTAGAAGTCAACAATTTCGGGATGATCGGCCAGATCCGGCTGATTTTGATAGGCTTCGGGCACCATGATCATCATTGCTTCTTGAGGGCTGCGACCCGATCGCACCAGCAGTTCAAACACGTTATCCAGGTTCGCAGAGTCGCTATTGTCGAGGTTAACGGCAGGCTTTAAGTCAATGAGGCGATCGCCCCAGCAAGAGTGCTCCAAATCGGCTTCCCGCGCCATCATCCAGTTGACGTTGCCCAACAGTGTATTGATTTCGCCATTGTGCCCCAGCAAGCGCATAGGCTGTGCCAGAGGCCATTTGGGCAGCGTATTGGTGCTAAAGCGACGATGATAGACTGCAAACGTACTTTTGTATTCTGGTTGTTTGAAATCAAGGTAGAACTCACCCAGCACTGCCGATCGCACCATGCCTTTGTAGATGATCGTGCGGTTCGAGAATGAGCAGATATAGAGATCTGAAACCTCATCTTGCAGAGCAGAACCTTGAACCTCGGTAGGTGCCTTCGCATGAGCGCGTTTGCGGGTCAGGTAAAGCTGCCGTTCCAGCGCTTCACCCTCCAGCGACGATCGCACCAGCACCTGTTCAATCTGCGGTAAATTTTCGCGGGCTTGTCTGCCTAAAAGGTTCGGCAACGTCGGTACAACCCGCCAGCCAAGCACAGTCAGCCCTTCCTCTGCGGCAACCTGCTCAAAGACTCGACGGGCGACAACGGCAGCCTCTTCTTTTGCGGGTAGAAAGACCATGCCAACCCCTACCTGCTTTCTGGGCGGCATCTCAAGCCCCTCATTTGTCAGCCACTGAACTAGAAGTTCCCAGGGAATAGCCGTCATTAACCCAGCCCCATCGCCTGAATCCTGATCGGCGCTACAGCCACCGCGATGCTCCAGACAGGCCAAGGCTGAGAGCGCTTTCTCAACGAGATCGTGACTTGTGCGACCCTGGCGATCGACAATGAAGCCTACCCCACAGGCATCGCGTTCTTCTACTAACCAGCGCTGACCAGCATACCCACCTGTTTCCTGCTTTTGGTCTTGATTCACAGTTGTTCTATCCATGAGATGGCTTGGTTCCGTTTGTTGATCAAAGGTGCGGTGTAACTGATTAGCGCTGAGCTAGCGCTTTCATTGCGAGTCCAAAGCTAAACCTTTGGGCAAATCCTCAAAGTGTGGAGAATGTCACCCTATTCTTTCAAAGGATTCAAAATCTGTATATGGGTTCACCTTAAGAGCTGAATGACATCCAACTCTCTCACGTTCTAAACTGCAATGCTCTTCACTGAAAGACTGAAGCACCGTCGATCGCTAGCAGTCTTTGAAACCCACGAGTGAATCTATTCTGATTCTACATAGAATCTATACGGTAAGGAGAACAGCCCCTTTGCCCACGTAGTTTGTGAAAGGTGCTCTAGATTGGTTTGCGGCTTTTAGCGGTTGGACTTCAGCGGTTGAACATCAGCGGTCAGCCCGAAATTTAAAGCTAAAAGCTGAAAGCTAAGCCAAAATCATGCATCAGCGGTCAGCCTGGAATTTAAAGCTGAGAGCTGAAAGCTAAGCCAAAATCATGTTCACAAATCAAATAGGATCGCTATATGAACAATTGGTTTAAACAATTTGAGTCTCCGATCGACGATCGCACGGGGCGATCACCGATTAATTGCTGGTTCTCCCTTACCGCTAGTTTTCTTTGCGTCAGTTGGTTGAGCCAGCCAGGTGCAATGGTCATTGCCGCACCTCGTGATCAATCATCCCCAAGCCATCACAACCGTCTCAGTCAAGTGCCATCACTTCCTGTACAGAGTCAGACAGGCACTCAAATTCTATTGAACGGTCGCCCCTTAACTGCTGCCTGGACACAATGGACTGCGGGTGGGCCACGCTTTGGCATCACAGACGCAGGACTTTCACAGGCGATCGGGGTTGAGTTACTCAACACAGCCGATGCTACCAGGCAACCTGTGCAGTGGTTTTCTGATCCCGTTGCCGCTCCACTGAATCTTGGTACACGGCTTACAGGGGCCTTACGATATCTAGACATCACCGATCTGGCGCAGCGATCAGGCTGGCAATTGCAACCCAACGGTGCCACCCTCCAGATCACTTCACCACCAGCAACCGTGACAGCCGTGCGGCAGGGCAGGCAACCCTGGGGCGATCGTCTCGTGCTTGAACTCGATCGCGCCACACCCTGGCAAGTCGATCAACAAGATCAGCAGGTTGTTTTGACGCTGGACGCTCAAGTTGCCGCTACGGTCTTACAAAGCTTTAAATCGGTTATGGGCAATCGGCTCAGCTCTATCAGTATCGAACCTGGTGCAAGCCAGTCGCGCCTTCGGCTGACGCTCTCCAGTGCTTTGCGTCCGCGCGCGTGGAGCCTACCCAACCCCAACCGACTCATTGTCGATATTCGTCCAGATACACTGGTTGATCGTGACATTCTTTGGGCACCAGGGCTTCGCTGGCGGACTCAAACACTCACCCTTGGAACCGCACGCTTTCCAGTCATCTGGCTAGCCGTTGATCCCCGACAACCTGGTATTAGTCTGAAACCGATTCTGCCAAATCCTGGCACTCTTATCGGCACAGCCCCTCTACTGCGAACCGCTCAACAAGCTCAAGTCGCAGCCGCCATTAACGGTGGGTTTTTCAATCGTAATAATCAATTACCGCTCGGTGCTGTGCGGCTAGATGGACGCTGGCTCTCTGGTCCCATTTTGGGTCGTGGCGCGATCGCCTGGAATACCACAGGTGACACAAAGTTTGCCCGCCTCACCCTCCAGGAAACGATCGTGACTCCGAACGGACAGCGACTACCGCTTACCCATCTCAACAGTGCCTACGTTCAAGCGGGCATCGCCCGGTATACCAGTGATTGGGGTAACAGCTATAGCCCCTTTACAGATAATGAAATTCTGGTTACGGTGCAAAATGACAAAGTGATTAACCAGCAGCCTGCGGGTAGTGCTGGCAGCAATGCTGTACCAGTTCCGGCAAATGGGTATCTGCTAGCCGTGCGATCGAATCGCAATGCCGCTACAGTGCTCACAGTCGGAACAGGGTTGAAACTAGAAACGACTATTACACCACCCGAATTTAGCCGTTACGACCAAATCATTGGCGGTGGGCCGCTGCTGCTCCAAAACCGTCAGATCGTCTTAGATCCCAAAGCCGAACAATTTAGCAATGCCTTTGCGATTGAGAAAGCAAGCCGTAGCGCGATCGGGCAGACCGCTGATGGCAATCTCCTCATCGCTGCTGTACACACAAATTTAGACGGAACCGGAGCCACACTGACTGATATGGCTCAAATTATGCAGCAGTTAGGTGCTGTCAATGCGCTCAATCTCGATGGAGGTAGCTCTACCACGCTATATCTGGGCGGACAACTCCTCGATCGTCTACCTCGGACAGCAGCACGCGTTCATGACGGCATCGGCATCATCGTTCAACCAGGCCGTTAACCCTGCTGCTGTGAACGGTCTGGTAAAAGCAGTCTATTTTTATACCTTCACACATAAATTCTATAAAGATTACGTGTGTATTCAGTTAAGCCAATGAGATACAGGCTTAACAAGGTGGGGGAATTTGCTAGGGTTATCGTCGGAAGTATGTTGATGTCTGTCACCACTACACGCTTACTGTGCCTTTCCATATCCAACTCTAAGCTTTGGTTCATAACTCCGTTTGGACAAAGGCACGGAAACTACGTCCCGCATTCAGCGTCTTGATTACTTCCAGTAGAACACCTCTTAAAGAGACAGCAATCATGGTTCAATCCCAAGACCTCCAAACCTCTTCCCTGGTGCCTCTTGCCAGTACTCAAAAAATAGTTGCAGCCACAGAGTTAAGACCTTGGGGCGCTTTCACGATTTTGGAAGAAGGGCGAGGCTACAAGATTAAGCGTATTGAAGTAAAGCCTGGTCATCGCCTGAGCCTACAGATGCACCATCACCGCAGTGAACACTGGATTGTTGTCTCCGGAACAGCAAAAGTTGTCTGTGGCGATCAAGAACACGTTCTGAGCAGCAACCAATCTACCTACGTACCTCAATGCACGGCTCATCGGCTAGAAAACCCTGGTGTGATTCCCCTCGTCTTGATCGAAGTGCAGAATGGGGAGTATCTAGGAGAAGATGACATTGTGCGGTTTCAAGATGACTACGCTCGCGCCAAATAGCTCACGTACAGCGTTAGCTTAACCTGTGGCTTGTGTTAGCTTCAGTTCTTGTGTCTTCAAAGCTACTCAAAGCGCTTCACCTTAGCAATCCTATCGCCTCAGATTGCTGTAGGGTAAGTTCAGAGTAGCTTTCTTTTTTGACTTCCGGCGATGATACACCTCAGCCAAGCTGCAATTAGCGAGATTCTGCGCCTGAAAGCCAAGCGAAACAATCCCGAACTGTTGTTTCGCCTTGGCATCCAGCCAAGTGCCTGCTTATCGCTCTCCTACGTGATGACCTTCGACATGGTTGTACATTCAAACGACGAGTTGTTTAGCTGTAGCGGGATTCAGGTTGTAATAGACGCTCACAGCCTTTCAGCCGTTACAGGTCTCACATTAGACTACTCAGAAGACTTGATGGGGGGAGGCTTTCGCTTTCACAACCCAAACGCAATCCGAAGCTGTGGGTGCGGAAACGCCTTCTCTCTAGGCGAACCAACCCCTTGAACGGCTTAAGCGTGTTACGCAAGCGCTCCCCTTTGCAGCTTGCACTTCAAATAAATCTTTGGTTGACATTCGCCAGAACTTGTCGGTACTATTATAGTTTGTAAAAAGTTAGCTAACCGCACCGCACGCGTCTCGTACCATGCCCACTATTCAGCAACTCATTCGCACTGAGCGTCAGAAAACGCAGAAGAAGACTAAATCCCCCGCTTTGAAGAGTTGCCCTCAACGCCGTGGTGTTTGCACGCGGGTCTATACAACCACACCCAAGAAGCCTAATTCAGCACTACGCAAAGTGGCTAGGGTTCGATTAACGTCTGGTTACGAGGTTACCGCCTACATTCCAGGGATCGGCCATAACCTGCAAGAGCACTCTGTTGTGATGATTAGAGGTGGTCGCGTAAAGGATCTCCCAGGTGTGCGATATCATATTATCCGCGGTACCCTGGATACGGCTGGTGTTAAAGACCGCAAGCAGGGTCGCTCTAAGTATGGTGCAAAGCGTCCTAAGAAGTAGGTCAGGCTTTTCATACTTTTAATCGTCAACACGTTCCGCAACCTCGTTTTGCGTTTGGCGCAATCTCTGGTCTTAGTAGGCTTTTGTTAGTCTCCAATCGAGTGAGCACTCTGATTGGCTAGACCGTCAGTCCAAATTAATGCTTTATTGCAGCGCTAGTCCTTCACGTTTTACTTTTCAAGGTCTACTATGTCTCGTCGCACTTCCATTCAGAAACGCACTGTTCCCCCTGATCCGGTTCATAATTCTCGTCTGGTCAGCATGATGGTTCGACGCATCATGCACCACGGTAAGAAGTCCGTTGCTTCACACATTATTTACGATGCGTTTGAAGCGATCGCACAACGTACGGGGGCTGATCCGATTGAGGTGTTTGAACGGGCTGTCAAGAATGCGACGCCTTTGGTAGAAGTGAAAGCGCGCCGTGTCGGGGGTGCTACCTATCAAGTGCCGATGGAAGTTCGGTCTGACCGTGGTACGGCGTTGGCACTGCGCTGGCTGATTCAATATTCGCGTCAGCGACCAGGACGTGCGATGGCGAGCAAGCTCGCCAATGAGTTGATGGATGCTGCCAATGAAACGGGCAGTGCTATCCGCAAGCGTGAAGAAACACATCGTATGGCTGAAGCCAACAAGGCATTCGCTCACTACCGCTACTAGGCTCTCTGTGCGGGAATCACCACCCTCAATTCCACTGAGAAAGTATAAAATCTTAATAGAAGCAGTGAAGCAATAGCGACTGCGGCAAAGACTAAGGAGGTAGTTGTGCCACGTACCGTTCCGATCGAGCGAGTCCGCAACATTGGGATCGCCGCTCACATTGATGCTGGCAAAACCACAACGACTGAACGGATTCTGTTTTATTCCGGTGTGGTTCATAAAATTGGAGAGGTTCACGAAGGAACCGCTACTACCGACTGGATGGCGCAAGAGCGGGAGCGTGGAATCACGATTACGGCTGCTGCGATCAGTACGAGCTGGAAGGATCATCAAATCAACATTATTGATACGCCTGGGCACGTTGACTTCACGATCGAAGTCGAGCGTTCGATGCGCGTTTTGGATGGTGTCATTGCTGTTTTCTGCTCGGTTGGCGGCGTGCAGCCACAATCGGAGACTGTTTGGCGGCAAGCTGATCGCTACAAGGTGCCTCGGATCGTGTTTGTGAACAAGATGGATCGCACCGGAGCAAACTTTTACAAGGTTTACGGGCAAATTCGCGATCGTCTGCGTGCAAATGCCGTGCCGATTCAATTACCGATCGGCAGTGAAAATGCTTTAAAAGGGATTGTTGACCTGGTGCGCATGCGTGCGTTCATTTACAACAACGACCTTGGAACCGATATTGAGGAGCTAGAGATTCCTGAAGAGATGCAGGCTCTGGCGGCAGAGTATCGCTTAAAGCTTGTCGAGTCTGTGGCGGAAACGGATGACACCTTAACGGAAAAGTATCTGGAAGGCGAGGAATTAACTGAGGCTGAAATTAAAGCAGCTTTGCGTAAAGGAACCATTGATGGCGCGATCGTGCCGATGCTGTGTGGTTCTGCCTTTAAAAACAAAGGGGTACAACTGCTGCTAGACGCGGTGATTGACTATCTGCCTGCGCCGATCGATGTGCCGCCTATTCAAGGCCATTTAACCGATGGCACGGTGGCTGAACGTCATGCGGATGATGAAGAACCGATGTCTGCTCTGGCCTTCAAAATCATGGCTGACCCTTACGGCCGCCTGACATTCATCCGGGTTTACTCCGGTGTGTTGAAGAAAGGCAGCTATGTGCTGAACTCCACGAAGGATAAGAAAGAGCGGGTGTCCCGTCTGATTATTCTCAAAGCAGACGATCGCATTGAAGTCGATGAAATGCGGGCGGGTGATTTGGGTGCTGTGCTGGGTCTTAAGGACACCTTCACTGGCGATACCATTTGTGATGATCATGCACCGATCATCCTTGAATCGCTCTTTATCCCTGAACCAGTCATCTCAGTCGCGGTAGAACCCAAGACCAAGCAAGACATGGAGAAGCTTTCCAAAGCACTCCAGTCCTTATCCGAGGAAGATCCCACCTTTCGAGTCAACGTTGATCCCGAAACAAACCAAACGGTGATCGCTGGGATGGGCGAACTCCACCTGGAGATTCTCGTCGATCGGATGCTGCGGGAATTTAAGGTCGAAGCGAATGTCGGTGCCCCGCAGGTGGCGTACCGTGAAACGGTTCGTAAGCCAGTTAAGGCCGAAGGTAAGTTTGTACGCCAAAGTGGTGGGAAAGGGCAATACGGTCACGTTGTGATCGAGCTAGAGCCTACTGAACCTGGTAGTGGCTTTGAATTTGTCTCGAAGATTGTCGGTGGTACTGTACCGAAAGAGTACATTGGTCCCGCAGAACAAGGGATGAAAGAAGCTTGCGAATCGGGCATCCTGGCTGGCTATCCTGTCATTGACCTGAAGGCGACTCTGGTTGATGGTTCGTATCATGATGTCGATTCTTCTGAAATGGCGTTTAAGATTGCGGGTTCGATGGCAATCAAGAGCGCTGTGATGAAGGCTTCACCCGTTCTGCTAGAGCCTATGATGAAGGTTGAAGTTGAGGTTCCCGAAGACTTTTTGGGTCCTGTCATGGGCAATTTGATTTCGCGTCGAGGTCAGATTGAAGCACAAGGAGTCGAGCAGGGACTTGCCAAAGTGACCACAAAGGTTCCACTGGCAGAGATGTTTGGATATGCTACAGATATACGGTCAATGACGCAGGGTCGAGGCATATTCACAATGGAGTTTAGCCACTATGATGAGGTGCCTCGCAGTGTGGCTGAGACTATCATTGCTAAAAGTAAAGGGAACGCATAATCAGGAAGAGGAATAAGTAACTCATGGCACGTGCAAAGTTTGAACGGAATAAACCCCACGTCAACATTGGTACCATTGGTCACGTTGACCACGGTAAAACAACGCTGACGGCTGCAATTACAATGACTCTATCGGCTTTGGGTCAGGCGGCTGCTAAAAAGTACGATGAAATCGATGCAGCACCCGAAGAAAAAGCGCGGGGCATCACGATTAATACGGCTCACGTTGAATACGAGACAGCCGATCGTCACTATGCACACGTCGATTGCCCCGGACATGCTGACTACGTGAAGAACATGATCACGGGAGCCGCACAAATGGATGGTGGCATCCTGGTCGTGTCTGCTGCTGATGGTCCCATGCCTCAAACGCGTGAACACATCCTTCTGGCAAGACAGGTCGGCGTACCCCGCCTGGTGGTCTTCCTGAACAAGAAGGATATGGTAGACGACGACGAGCTTTTAGAACTGGTTGAACTGGAAGTACGCGAGCTACTAAGCTCCTATGATTTCCCTGGTGACGACATCCCAATCGTGGCTGGTTCTGCGCTGCAAGCGTTAGAAGCCATGACTGCCAACCCCAAGACAAAGCGTGGCGAAAACGAGTGGGTTGACAAAATCTATGAATTGATGGACAACGTCGATTCCTACATCCCCACTCCAGAGCGTGACATTGACAAGCCCTTCTTGATGGCAGTGGAAGATGTCTTCTCGATTACGGGTCGAGGCACGGTGGCTACAGGCCGGATTGAGCGGGGCGAAGTCAAAGTTGGCGATACTGTTGAGCTGGTTGGTATCCGTGACACTCGTTCGACGACCGTGACGGGTATTGAAATGTTCAAGAAGAGCCTTGAGAAGGGGATGGCTGGCGACAATGCGGGTGTTTTGTTGCGCGGTCTACAAAAAGACGATATTGAGCGCGGCATGGTCATTGCTAAGCCAAAATCGATTACGCCTCACACCAAGTTTGAGTCTGAGGTGTACATCTTGAAGAAGGAAGAAGGTGGCCGTCACACTCCGTTTTTCCCTGGCTACCGCCCTCAATTCTATGTGCGAACCACGGATGTGACGGGTACGATCAGCGACTTCACGACAGATGAAGGTGGCGAAGCCGAAATGGTGATGCCGGGTGATCGCATCAAGATGACTGTTGAACTCATCAACCCGATCGCGATTGAGCAGGGCATGCGCTTTGCCATTCGTGAGGGTGGTCGTACCGTTGGTGCGGGTGTCGTCGCCAAAATTCTCAAATAATAGCTAGCAGCGGTCAGCTAGCAGCGGTCAGCCTTGTTTCTGCCTGCTGCTAGCTGACTGCCTGTTATCGAAACTCCAAAGACGACCATGATACGCTTTTAGCTACATTACTCTGATAGCTGTCAGCTATCGGTTAGGCAGTACCTTGACAATTTAGACTTAACTCCAAATGGCAACTATCCAGCAGCAAAAGATTCGGATTCGACTGAAAGCCTTTGATCGCCGTTTACTTGACACGTCGTGTGAAAAGATTGTTGATACGGCCAATCGGACGAATGCAACCGCGATCGGCCCCATTCCTCTTCCCACAAGGCGACGCATTTATTGCGTGCTTCGTTCGCCTCACGTCGATAAAGATTCCCGTGAGCATTTTGAAACCCGTACACACCAGCGGATTATCGACATTTATCAGCCTTCTTCAAAAACGATCGATGCATTGATGAAGCTGGATTTGCCTGCGGGTGTTGATATCGAAGTGAAGCTTTAGAGGCGGTAGGGTAAGCAATGCTTACTCTGCCTTGGTTTACTAGTCGATTGCCACTAACTACGTACTCACACAAATCGACAAGTCTATTTCGATCTTTTTTATACCTTAAAGGCATCAGCAAGAATCCCGCTACTGCTGCCCCGCTTCAATCTAGATACGGTACAGTAGGTGAAGAAGTACTGTCTCTGACTTGATAACTAATGGCACCTTCTTCATCGATCGCGGTTCGAGAACTCCCTCTTTTTCCCTTGCCTGAAGTGGTTTTATTCCCAGGGCGGCCCCTACCACTCCACATTTTTGAGTTTCGCTATCGAATCATGATGAATACGATCCTCGAAGGTGATCGTCGCTTTGGCGTTGTCATGTGGGATCAAGCTCAAGGTAAACCCGCTGCGATCGGCTGCTGCGCTGAAATTATTGAATTTCAGCGGTTGCCAGACGACCGCATGAAAGTTTTAACGCTAGGACAGCAACGTTTTCGTGTCCTAGAATATGTCCGCGAAAAGCCCTATCGGGTTGGCTTGGTTGAATGGATTGAAGACAACCCTCCCGAAGCTGATTTAGATCCATTAGCAAGCGATGTGTCGCAGTTGCTTCAAGATGTTGTTCGGCTTTCGGCAAAGCTCACCGGGCAAGAGATTGAACTGCCGGAAACCATGCCAGATTTACCGATCGAGCTATCTTACTGGATTGCCAGTAACCTCTACGGCGTAGCAGATGAGCAGCAAGCGCTTTTAGAATTACAGGATACTGCCGCTCGTTTAAACCGCGAAGCGGAGATTCTCACATCAACACGTAACCATCTTGCAGCTAGAACAGTGCTAAAAGATACATTAGACGACACATCGCCTTGAACAATGAACTGTAGGGTTCAAACTTCATCCGTCGCGTTCATTCCTTCTTGTTAATATGCGGTTGGCAATAGGTACTTCGATGCCTACAGCCAGCCGCATCATTGGTATTTTGATATATACTTGCGTGAAATTACTTAGCAAGAACTTTAAATAACTCAGGGTGGCACATAAAGTTTCCGCGAAATGACGGGTAACCACTGGGCATAACCGAGAATCCACGGCTATTGTTGGGTGCATGAGCTGAAAATTTTTGGTTACTACTCCCAGTTAAGGTTTTCTTATGCAGAATGTCCTCGTTCGTCCTCAAACTGCGGTTATTCAACCCTCTGGCCCTCTTCATTCTGGGAACGTGACTGCGTTTCAACAGCAATTAGATATGGCTGTCTTGTCAAATCAGCATTCTAGCCTGCTTGTTGATATGGGTCAGGTCGAATCGATTGATAGTGCTGGTTTGATGGCACTGGTCTCTGCATTAAGCTTGGCTCAGCGACTGAACAAGCGCTTTAGTCTTTGCTCCATCTCACACTCTGTCCGCATTATCTTTGAGTTAACTCAACTTGATCGTGTATTTGATATTTTGGAGGGACGGCACGCTGTTGATGAAGCGATCGCCTAATTAACTTAGCTTATAGCTTTGGCTAGCAGCCAAGACAGAGCCAACAGCTCAAATGCTGAGTTTGAGAAAGCTTTCGACTCGCTTCTGCCACACCTTACATAACGACGGCTATAAGTTCTGACATCTCTATAACCAGCAGGAATGAGCAAATCTGGGTGCTCCTGCTGGTTTTGTTATTTGGAGTTGACGACATATCTTAACCAACGTTAAACGGCAATATTCTACAAAGCGGTAGTAAGGTTTGTGTCATGATGCCAAAATTTGTCGAGCTTATCTGCTTGCCTAAGCGTCAGTGGAAGTCGCTAAGTACTGTACGTTTATTCTCAATCGTTGTAACACTTTGCTTGCCAGCATGCGATTCAAGTCATAAGGCAGAGCCAAATGCTATTGCTAACGTTTCTACTATGAGCCAGCGACAGGTAAATGAGTATACGACTTCGAGACAGTTCTCATCCTCCTTGAAGGGGCGCGCTGACTGCTATCGTTTTTACTCTAATCTTCAAATGGCTCGTGCGTTCAACTACGCTATTCAGGATGAATGTGGTGGAAATTTGGGTGTAAGGATGTCTGCCTATGTGAGCGGTACACTTGTTATTCGTAATCGATATGGGGGACTATCTAGAATCATTACTATCGTCTGTGCTTCAGATGTCGGTAGGCTCAGAAAGGATATTGCTGATTCAGAAAATCCTCGTATTATTTCAAATGGTCGAGCCCAGTGTGCAGATGGCTGGTCGGAAATTAGTTACAAAACGATTGAAGTTGATAAAGTGGTAGAGGGAAGTCGGTCTTGACTCCAGTTGCCAATGAACAAGCTCGTATAGGTTTCTGTACGATTGCTGATAAGGTTTCGGCTGGCAGTCAGCATGCAGCATACCAAGTCGCTGTACTGGAACGCCCAATCTGATGCATTGAGTGTGTAAGTTACCTGCGTCTGGCGAACCTGATTGTGATGCTACAACCCATTAGCGACTGAATGTTAGGAGAGAACGAATGTGGCTGTAGCTGTTGAAGCGTTACTGACTCCAGAAATTCTGAAGCCCGCTCGATATTTGGGCAACGAGTTGGGTGCCGTTCATAAGCCGTGGGAAACAACGTCTATTCGTTGGGTGCTGACGTATCCAGAAGTCTATGAAGTCGGTGCTTCTAATCTAGGGCACATTATCCTCTACAACATTTTGAATGCTCAGCCTCGTCAGTTGTGCGATCGAGCTTACCTACCTGCACCAGATCTGGCACTAAAGCTGCGGGAGACCCAAACACCGCTCTTTGCGGTTGAGTCACGCCGTTCTCTCATCGACTTTGACATTCTGGGCTTTAGTCTGAGCTATGAGCTTGGTGCAACTAATATCCTTGAAATGCTGACGCTGGCGAGTATTCCATTAACCTGGCGAGAGCGGCAGTCGGTAGAAAACCGCAGAGACGCGGAGACGCGGAGTAGCGTTGCAGATGGTTCACACTTGGCGTTAAAGCAGCCAAGTCATAAGGCTTACCCGCTCATTTTTGCTGGGGGACAAACCGCAACGTCGAACCCGGAGCCTTACGCTGATTTTTTTGATTTCATTGCGTTGGGCGATGGGGAGGAATTGCTGCCAGAAATCGGCCTGGTTTTGGAGGAGGGAAAGGCTGCTGGTTTGAACCGAGAGGCACTTTTGCTGGATTTGGCTCAGATTCCCGGTGTGTACGTGCCTCAATTCTATGAGTCTGCGGCAGATGGCTCTGTGCAACCAGTTCGATCGGAGGTGCCTGCCCGTATTTTGCGACGAGTAGCCGATCCAATGCCAGCCTATGCAGTCGGTCTGGTGCCGTATGTGGAAACGGTGCACGATCGTCTGACCGTAGAAATCCGTCGAGGCTGCACGCGGGGTTGTCGCTTCTGCCAACCGGGGATGCTGACGCGGCCTGCACGGGATGTAGAGCCAGCAGCGGTCGTGGATGCGATCGAACAAGGTATGCGTGCAACCGGCTACAACGAGTTCTCACTACTGTCACTGAGTTGTTCAGACTATCTGGCGCTGCCTGCGGTGGGCTTGGAGATTAAAAACCGACTGAAGGACGAAAACATTTCACTCTTGTTGCCAAGCCAACGGGTCGATCGCTTTGATGAAAACATTGCCAATATCCTCGGTGGTACTCGCCAATCTGGGCTAACGTTTGCGCCTGAAGCGGGAACTCAGCGCTTGCGGGACATTATTAACAAGGGCTTAACCAACGAGGAACTTTTGCAAGGAGTGAAAACGGCCTGGGAACAGGGCTGGGAGAAAGTCAAACTGTATTTTATGATTGGCCTTCCTGGTGAGACCGATGTTGATGTGGTAGGGATTGCAGAAACTGTGCGCTGGTTGCAACAGGAATGCAGTACCAAAGGCCGAAAACGGCTGCACTTTAACCTCACGATTTCTAATTTCACACCGAAGCCTCACACGCCCTTTCAATGGCATTCTGTCTCAACCGCAGAATTTGTACGCAAACAACGGTTGCTTCAAGAAGAGTTTCGTCGTCTGCGCGGTTTGAAGGTCAATTTTACCGATGTCCGCATCTCGGCAATGGAAGATTTTGTGGGCAGAGGCGATCGTCGCCTGTCTTCAGTGATTCGGCGAGCCTGGGAACTGGGTGCTGGTATGGATGCCTGGTGGGAAAGCCTGGATCGAGCCTTTGCTGCGTGGACGCAGGCGATCGCAGAATCTGGGCTGGATTGGAAGTATCGCCAAGTTGAGCAGGGTGAGTGGAATGTGTTTGGCAAGGATGAAAGGGATGAAATTGGAGGGATGAAAGATGAAAAGAACATTCATCCCTCATCCCTTATCCCTCATCCCTTTTTCGACGCTCCTCTCCCGTGGGATCATTTGGATACAGGTATTGATAAACAATGGCTGAAAGACGATTTGCAACGGGCGCTACAGGCCGCTACTGTGCCAGATTGCTCGTTTGACGGTTGCTCTCATTGTGGGGTCTGTAGCACCGAATTTGGACACAACGTCGTTGTAACGCCCCCGGCAATGCCACCGTTTGCAGGACATTTTGTTCCTAATCAGCAGCGTGTGCAGCGGTTGCGGGTATGGTTAGGGAAACAGGGCGAAATGGCGCTAGTGAGCCATCTTGATTTGATTCGCTTGTTCGATCGCGTAGTGAGACGGGCCGCCTTGCCGATCGCGTTTACTGGAGGCTTTCATCCAGGGCCACGCATTATTCCTGCCAGTGCATTGCCGCTGGGCTGCACCAGTTCTGGCGAAATTGTTGATTTTGAGCTTACTCAACCAATGGAGTTAGCGGCTTTTTGGTCGAAACTCGAAGCGCAACTTCCGGCTGAAATCCCTGTCTACCAAGTGGAATCAGTAGCGGTTAGTGCGCCTGCTGCCACCCAACTGCTAGAGCAGGCAGAGTACGTGATTACAGTTGGCATTGCAGACGATGAAACTAAGACCGCTGCCCTACCTTCCCTACAGATCTGGCAACAATGGCTAGACGACATACAGAACACCGATGCCATCTGGTTTGAGCACACTACAAAGTCTGGTAAAACGCAGACCATTAATCTACGCGATCGCCTGTTTAGCCTGTCGGTAGATGCACTCAAAGAGGAAGCCTCGATCGCCATTCGTTACATTGGCAGTCACCGCAACGATGGCACGCTGCTACGTCCCGACCATGTTATTTATATGCTAGAGCAGTCGTCTGGACAAGAGTTGCAGTTATTGCATGTACATCGCGATCGTCTGATTTTGGCACCATTGGAGCATTAAGGGAAGGCAGAGGGCAGAAGGCAGGAGGCAGGAAGAAGCAAAGGGTACGGGGGAAAGTCGGGGAAGCAGAGGAAGCTCAACTCAAAACTCCCTACCCCTCACCCCTCTCCTCCCTGCTTTCAGGTATCGATTCTTCAATTTTAGTGGCAGAGAAATCTGTACACGCTATAATGCAACTCAACAGAGGCTGCTGCGGGTTGAAGACTCTTAGGAGTACCGCTCAGTGATCAGCACTTGGTGTTGGATGCAGCTTTCTTAGCCAGACTTCCCGTTCATTTTTTACAGAGCTTGATGCCTACTTACAAGAGAAGGTATCAGGTTAGTCTAATTGATCGTTACTTCAGTGGTCTTTGCCATAATTCACCATTCTGAGGCTGCTAGAGACGGCGTTGCCTCGGAGTCAGCGTCGCTTCGCAGTCACTGCGTCATTTTAGAGCTTATACACGACGCAGGGGCTTATCTGCACGAGCCGCGAGGGGATGACGAACTGACCTCCTCCCGCAGCCGACAACTTTTGAGGAAATTGAATGTCTAAGCAAATTGTTATCGCAGAGCAGCATCGGATTGCTGCGGTTTTTTCGGAAGATCAAATTCAAGAGCTTATTGTTGCGACGGGTAGCCATCAAGTAAGTGATGTCTATCTTGGTATTGTCGAAAACGTTTTACCTGGTATTGATGCGGCGTTTGTCAATATTGGTGACAGTGAACGTAACGGGTTTATCCACGTCACCGATTTAGGCCCGTTAAAACTACGCCGGATGGCTGGCTCGATCACTGAATTGTTGGCTCCCCAGCAAAAAGTGCTGGTGCAGATTATGAAGGAGCCAACGGGGAATAAAGGGCCACGATTGACGGGCAACATTTCACTGCCAGGGCGTTACTTGGTACTGATGCCTTATGGTAAAGGCGTCAATCTTTCTCGTCGCATCCGGAGTGAGAACGAGCGCAATCGGCTACGGGCGCTGGCAATTCTAGTGAAGCCCGAAGGCATGGGCATTGTGGTTCGCACCGAAGCAGAAAACATGCCTGAAGATGCCATTATTGAAGACTTGGAAGCGCTGCAAAAGCAATGGGAAATGGTCTTGCAAGAGGCAAAAACGACTCGCGCACCCGCCTTGTTGAATCGAGATGATGACTTTATTCAACGAGTGCTACGAGATGTATATAGCGCCGATGTGAACCGCATTGTGGTGGACTCTCATACTGGGTTAAAACGGGTTCGGCAACAGCTAACGAATTGGGGTAGCGGTGAGCTACCACGGGGTGTCTTGATTGACCACCATCGCGATCGCGCTCCCATCATGGAGTATTTCCGTATTAATGCAGCGATTCGTGAGGCACTGAAACCTCGAACTGATCTACCATCGGGCGGTTATGTGATTATTGAGCGCACCGAAGCCTTGACGGTGATTGATGTCAACTCTGGCTCTTTTACCCGTTCCGCGACTGCGCGTGAAACCGTTCTCTGGACAAACTGCGAAGCCGCTACTGAAATTGCTCGCCAGCTTCGATTACGCAACATTGCAGGCATCATCGTGGTCGATTTTATCGACATGGATCAGCGCCGTGACCAACTGCAAGTGTTAGAACACTTCAACAAAGCTTTACGAGCAGACAAGTCACGCCCTCAGATTGCACAATTGACTGAACTTGGCCTGGTAGAGCTAACGCGCAAACGCCAGGGCAAGAATATCTACGAAATTTTTGGTCGCCCCTGCCCAACCTGCGGTGGCTTGGGTCATCTGGTTCATCTACCCGGTGAGAGTGAGACGGCAGAGGGAGACATTGTGGAACGTCCGGCTGCTGTGTCGCTGCGAGAATCACGCACGGGCGATCGCAGTGGTAGTGGACGGGGGCGTGGGCGAGATCTTGTCTTACCTAGCCCTTTAAGTGTGCCTGAGCAGACCTGGGAAGACCGTAGCGAAGACCTGGATGATACCGATGATATGCAAGAGCTTGGGCTGAATCATCCGAGCTATCAAGAGCTTGGCGGCAATAATCGTCGCCGTCGCCGTCGTCGTCCCGGTGAGGATGGGCGCACAGAAGGCCGAGCAGATGGTCGGCTTGGCACGCCATCATATCCCAGCGCACCCATGCTCAAGCTTGACCCAGGCAATGATGGAGAACCCTCGCTAGCGACAGATATACCGTTCAGCGGTCGTTCCGATCGTCCAGAACGTCCAGCGCGGGGACGAAGCGGTCGGGGACGAAGCGGCCGCGACAACGGTGTGCCAGAATTACTGCCCAACCGGGATGGTGGATCTGCTAAAGAGTCGGGAGCCGCGCTCGATGCCACCTACGTGCAGGAAGGGACTCCAGAGGTTGGCTATCCCGAAGAGCGGCGTGGTCGATCGAGACGCGAATCATCACGACCACCGCAAGAGCCACCGGAAATCATTGCGGTCGAAATGACTCCAGAAGAGCAAGAAGTTTACGCATGGATGGGCATTTCGCCGCTAGTACTATCTAATCAGGAGGTGAAAAACCCTAAAGCTGCCGTTATCTCGGTGGTCTTACCGGGAGAAGCACCTGTTGCAATGGCAGAACCCGAACAAATGACGCTGGCAACCTCAGTAGAACCAGTTCCAGTAGAACCAGTAGCGTTCTCGTCCAAACCGAAGCAACGGGTGGTCATTGAGCGCCCTGTGATTGACGAACTAGACCCTGCCCCTCCTCAGGTTCAACCAGACGTAGAAGAAGCGCTAAACCTAGAACCAGTTGCAGTAGAGGCATCAGACATCGATTCTGTTGATGCGAATGACACACCTGTGACTCGACGCCGTCGCCGTCGCTCTTCGGCAGCCACCTCTGATTAATGCTGATTAAGCGTCTACTGAAGGCGATGAGATGAGCGTGATAAGAGGCTAGCGCTTTGTCCCAAGCATTCATTTCAAATTGCAGGATAAGCGCCATCTTGTAGGGAATGGAACAGCTACAGATTGATTGTGCTATGAAACGCGTCTGCCAACTTCAGATACAGCAGCTAGAACTCTCTAACGAATTGCAGACGTGCTCTTCGACGATCATGGCAGGTGTGGATGAAGTCGGGCGAGGGGCGCTGTTTGGACCTGTTGTTGCGGCTGCGGTCATTCTATCGCCTGAAACTGCAGCTAGTCTTGCTGAAGCGGGAGTGACTGATAGCAAGCTATTGTCCGCAGAGCGACGGCTTGTGTTGGCTCAGCAAATTCTAGCCAGTGCGGTGGCTGCTCAAGTGCGCTATGCCTCTGTTTGGGAAATCGATCGCTTAAACATTCTGCAAGCCTCGCTCTTAGCGATGAAACGGGCTGTACTCAAGTTATCCGTTGTACCAGAGTTGTGTCTAGTCGATGGGAACCAGCGCATTCCAGGTTTAACTATCCCGCAGCAAACGCTGGTGAAAGGAGACCAACGATCGCTGGCGATCGCGTCTGCCAGCATTCTTGCCAAGGTTTGGCGCGATCAATTAATCACTCGGCTGGCAATCAAGTATCCCCATTACGATCTAGCAGCCAACAAAGGCTACGGCACAACAGCCCATCGGGCAGCGCTGCACGTACATGGCCTATCACGCTGGCATCGCCGCTCCTTTAGCCCGTGTCGTCTAGCCGCAAAGCTAGGAGACGAACCGCTGCTGTGAATAGCTCAATCTTCCATATAGCCTTTCTCCTAGCCAGTTTCTACACCGGGCAAGTTCCACATTATGCAAGTGGGCTATGGGTAGGTAAGACAGAGGCAGGTGCAACTGGAACTGCTGGTGTTGAAACAGCCCAGGCTTCGTAATCCGCCAATAAGTGATGCATCAAGCGTTGTTTAACAGTCAACAGAACACTTTTTAATAAACCGTTTGTTGTGGCTTCAAGGATTGGCTTCGGCGTAAACGCGATCGGGGGTGGTACATCGACCTGCACTTCCAGATCCACCCTGCCTTTAAGAACCGCTGCCCCGTTGCTTTGATGCGGTTGAAGTTTGCCCACTAGGCTGAGCTTAAACCGCTGATTAATATAGTCAACTCCTCGAATTTCACACCCAGTTGACTGCACGTGGACTGTCCCATCGCACTCTGCCCAAACACGCAGATCCACGATCGGCTGGATAGTCAGCATCATAAAATTGAGCGGACGCATTTTGAGGCGAAAGCGTTCATCACCCAATAGCTCAATTTGACTTGAAGCGGCTAAAGCACTCACTACCCGTTGAGGCTGGCGGAGATAGTGTTGAATGGGAATCGGTTGTTTTGAAACCACCATTTCAACCGTCTGAAAGGCAGTGAAGCGACTATACATGGGTGAGCAACCTAAAAATAGGCAGGAGATTTAGATTTCGGTATTCTTTCTAATCTTAAACAAATGTGAAGGAAGTTTTCACATCTTTTTCAGTAGATACACGTTACGTCTTATGACAGATCATTCTTGCAGAATTCTGGCTCACAAAGCTTGTTTATCTGAGAATAATGAGAAGAATTGTTGCTGTCAGCGGTTAGCGGTCAGCCGTCAGCCTGGAATTTAAAGCTGAAAGCTGAAAGCTAACCCAGAAGCATGTTCACAAATCAAATAGGATCACTATTATGTTGAGTTTCAGGCTGTAAGGAGTAAGCGCTTTGACAGTATTGATCGCCCATTTAGGTCCCTCTGGCACCCATACCGAAGCCGCCGCCCTCCAATATGCCGCCTGGTTTACTCAAACCAGTGGTCAAACAACCCAGTTGCGTCCCTATCCCAGCATTGCGCTGTCTTTACGTGCCGTTGCTGAAGGAGACGTGACTGTTGCCGTTGTGCCAGTCGAAAACTCTACCGAAGGCAGCGTTGCCATGACGTTGGATGGCTTGTGGCAGATTGGTAGTCTACAAATTCAGTCAGCGTTGGTTTTACCCATTCGACATGCGCTTTTGTCTTACGCCATCACCACCGAAACGATCGAGACGGTTTACTCTCATCCGCAGGCGTTAGCTCAATGTCAGGGTTGGCTCGAAACCTTTTTGCCTAACGCCAAGTTGATTCCCATTAATTCGACTACTGAAGCGCTGCAATATCTGGCAGAAGACCCCACGATCGCAGCAATTTCTTCCCAACGTGCCGCTCAACTCTACAACTTACCGACTTTGAGCGAGGCAATCAATGACAACCCCGATAACAGCACCCGCTTCTGGGTTCTCAGCCAGCAACCGTCTCCTGGCGGTCACCACACATCTCTAGCCTTCACCGTGCATGATCTACCCGGCTCTTTAGTCAAACCACTGCAAGTTTTTGCCAGTCGGGGGATGAATCTGAGCCATATTGAATCTCGCCCCGCTAAGCGATCGCTCGGTGACTACATGTTTTTTATTGATTTGGAAGCCGATGCCCGTACACCTGCGGTACAAGAGACCTTAGCAGAACTCGCTGAAAGTACCGAAACGCTGAAAGTGTTTGGTAGCTATGACGTTTTGCTAACGGAGGAGAGGGGTGAGGAGTGAGGAGGCAGGGGAGAGAGTTAGGAGTTTTGAGTTAAGAGTTTTGAGTTGTCAGTAACGCCTAAAAACTCTCGCACCAGTTGAAGGTAGGTTGGAGCATCTTCCAGCATGGGAAAATGCGCTGTATCGGGAATGACCACGTATTGAATGCGATCGTTTAGCGCCGCGGCTTGCCGTCCCATTGTGGCAGGGATGATAATGTCACGATCGCCCGAAATCAGTAGCGTTGGCACCGTCAGGCGTGCAAATTCTTGAGGCATGACTTCTGTTGCTTTCTTGCTGACACAGGTAAAAATGGTGCCTAAAGCCGCATCATAGTCTGCCATGAGAAAATCATTCAGGAACGAGCGGCTGATGGCTCCAGGTAAGGAGCGGTGCAGAAAGCGCTGCATGAAGAGCCGATCGACAAACGGCAGCCCATAAAGCCAGCGAGGACGAAACTTGACCACGTAGCCGCCAAATTTGTAGAAGGCGTTAAATGCTTTCTCGTCGTAAGCAAAAATGCCGCTACAGGTGAGGATGGCACGATCGACGCGATCGGCATACAGGTTTAAAAAGAATGTAGCGACCGACGCGCCCATTGAGTGAGCGTTTAGAAACACACGCTGCAACCCAAGCGCATCTAGAAGACCTGCAAGATCATCAGCGTAGCCTTCTAGTTCGTAGCTCAACTCAGCCGCCGTTTCCGGTGGGTCAGACAGAGGCGGTGCTTCATGGGTGTTAGAGCGCGATCGCCCAAAGCCGCGCATGTCGTAGAGAAGGCAGTCGAAGCGATCGCACAATGCTTTAGCCGTACTTTCCCAGTAGCGGGCAGAACCACCCCACCCATGTACAAAAACCAGAACGGGCTTGCCAGAAGGTTCGGCACTTCCCGACGCTGTAATCCATTCGTAGTAATGATTAAAGCCGCGAACGTTAACGTAAGGCATTTCTAAGCAGAATAATTAGCGCTACTTACTACGCGCCGGTACTCCAGGTGAAAAGAGCGTATGCATCCGTTGTTTGTGCAAACAGTTCAAGGTCATTCCGATCACGTCTGATTGCTACCGCCTCGACCAATTCATCAATCACAGAGCGCTGATAACCAATTTCTTCGGGAACAGGCTTGTCCATCCTCGAAAACACTCCAATACGTGCCTGGATTTCGCACATCTAGAGGTACATCCAGAATTTGTACACCTCGCCTGCACGCCTAATGCTTACCGCTTCTAACATCCTTGATCGCATCGACAATCCCACGAGTAATCCGAGATATTTCTTCATGCCATTCATCTTCACTGCACGGCGTGAATACTGCTGCATCTCCGTAACCACCGTTAGCGGCAAATGACTAGAGAAACATTGTCAAGCAAGAAGCGCCTAACTCAAACTCCTCTACCTGTTCTAAGTAACATCGCCAGAGACATACAAAGGCATGTAGCTCATCCTGGCAGTCACTATGTGCGATCCAACGGAATTGAGCATCACACCAAAACTCATCAAACGTACCGAACCAGAGAGTATGAACACGTGGTCTAGATGCTTCCAACCGTTGCCTTACCTCATCCGATCGGGCTTGTAGTTTTGAAAGAGAAAGAGGCATTCAGCTTGTAAGAGTAACAGTAGTGCCACCGAGGGGCGACATTCATCGGCTGCAAATAGCCTTTCAATCCTAGCCGAACGCTTCTAGCAGTCCGGTGCAATGAAGGGTTGAGGGGCGGTGAACGAAACTAGGCTTCACCATATTCCTGCTTAAGGTTCTCGTAGTAACGCCGCTGTTCTTTAGCCACAAAATCAGGATCTCGTCTCTCTTTGCGTATAGGTGGGGTTACTTCATCTGATTCAACAACACGGATTTTGATTGTATCTCCTATCTTGAGAGAACGTTTTACCCAATCTAAATATTCATAGTCGTGCTTCCCATGATGAATAAGCCCGCCAGCTGATAGACAAAGGTCATCATCTTTATTATCTTCATCTTCTGGATCTGCTGCTCTATAAGACAAAATAGCTGTAAGTACTCTAACCTCATCAAAACCAGCAATAATTCTTGGTTCGTTGTTGATGATGACTTCAAAGCGGAGCATTCTGTTCTCCTAGACAAGGATTGTAGTCATGCTGGAATTTCCATACAACTATTGCAGCACCAAAACTGGCTATTTCACAGATAACCTTCAAGTACTGCTCAAGCAAATGACTGAAAGCAGCCCAACTAGCAACTAGGCAGATTCAGGTTTTGGTAACGATGAGGGATGGATGATGAGTTCGGCGGTCGATCGCTTCTCAACCATTTCGCGGGTGATGCTACAGCGAGTCACATCTTTACGCGAAGGCAGCTCGTACATCACATCTAACATCAGTTCTTCGACAATGCTACGGAGGGCACGAGCGCCTGTTTTGCGGCGGTAGGCTTCCTGGGCGATCGCGCGGATTGCGTCTTGCCGGAACTCTAGCGCCACATTGTCCATCTTCAAGAGCTTTTGGTACTGCTTCACCAAGGCATTGCGTGGTTCGGTCAGAATCGCCGTCAAAGCATCCTCATCTAGAGGATTGACAACCGCCATCACGGGCACACGGCCAATGAATTCAGGAATCATGCCAAACTTAACCAGGTCATCTGGCTCCATGTGGCGCAACACGTCTGCGGTTCGTTTTTCCTTCGGCTGTGCTTCGCCCGGTTGAATAAAGCCCATCGACTTCTTTCCAATGCGCTGCTCCACCGCTTTGTCTAGCCCAACAAAGGCACCACCGCAAATAAAGAGAATATTGCTCGTATCAATCTGAATGCAGTCCTGGTAAGGGTGCTTACGGCCTCCTTGAGGGGGCACATTGGCAACCGTACCTTCTAGCATCTTTAGTAGCGCTTGCTGCACCCCTTCACCCGATACATCGCGTGTAATGGAGGGATTTTCGCTCTTCCGCGCAATCTTGTCGATTTCATCAATGTAGATAATGCCGCGTTGGGCTTCTTCGACATCCAGATCGGCCACTTGCAGCAGGCGCAAAAGGATGTTTTCCACATCCTCACCCACATACCCCGCTTCGGTCAGTGTGGTTGCATCGGCAACGGCAAAGGGTACGTCCAGAATCTCTGCCAGAGTTTGCGCCAGCAGCGTTTTGCCACAACCTGTGGGGCCAATGAGAAGAATGTTGGACTTTTGTAGCTCAACGGGATCTTCTGCCTGCGCCTTCCCATTGCTTTTGGACTGAGTAAAGCTCAGACGCTTGTAGTGGTTGTAAACCGCAACTGAGAGTACCTTTTTGGCATCATCTTGCCCAATGACATGCTCATCCAGGTACTTTTTAATCTCTCTTGGCTTTGGGATCTGATTAAGGGAGAGATTGGCAGACCGCGCCTTGCGCTTTTCAGGCGATTGCTCACGGCGCGGCACAGGTTGTGGAGCGGCGGCACTGGAGTCAAACAGCTCTTCATCCAGAATTTCGTTGCAGAGGTCAACACATTCATCACAAATGTAAACTCCCGGTCCGGCTATCAGCTTACGAACCTGCTCCTGCGATTTTCCACAAAAGGAACATTTGAGATGGGAGTCGTACTTGTTAGGCATATCTACCTCTTAGTGAACGGCGGCAACAGCCTCTCCCGCTTTAGGAAGATTTTGTCTGGAAATAACCTGATCAACCAGTCCGTAGTCTTTTGCTTCGGCAGCGGACATAAAAAAGTCGCGTTCTGTGTCTATTTCTACCCGCTCCAACGGCTGCCCTGTATGGTGAGCCAGCAGTTCGCTCAGCTTGCGCTTATGGTAGAGAATTTCTTTGGCCTGAATTTCGATGTCAACGGCTTGCCCCTGTGCACCCCCAAGGGGTTGGTGAATCATGATGCGGGAGTTAGGGAGAGACATGCGCTTGCCCTGTGCTCCTGCCGCTAGTAGAAATGCGCCCATGCTAGCAGCTAAACCAAAGCAGATGGTCACTACATCAGAGCGTACTTGCTGCATGGTGTCGTAAATTGCCATGCCTGCGGTGACAGAACCACCAGGAGAGTTGATATAAAGCTGAATATCCTTTTCAGGCTCCTCAGCTTCGAGAAACAGCAGTTGAGCCACGATCGAATCCGAAACCATGTCGTCGATCGCAGTACCCAGAAACACGATGCGCTCTCTCAGCAGTCGAGAGTAGATGTCGAACGCACGATCACCTCGACCTGACTGTTCGACCACCATCGGTACGACGTTACCGGGGTCTATCGAGGTGACATCCAGGGAGTTGAAGCTGCTGATGGCGTAGTTAGGAGAGCGAGATACAAACATAGTCGGTATTGCCTGAAATCACTGTAAACCGGATTCGCAAGTTAGCGCGAGTGCCTCATGCGTAAAATCGCAGCATCTATTCAAACATTATGCCTCAACTAACCAAGGACTTGTAGGCACCCAGGCGAAATGCTCTGCTATTGTAGCCTTGGTGTTTCAAGGCGTAACGCATTCTATTCAGAGAATAGACAAAATGTTATTTCAAAATATCATTCAATGTCAGAGGATTCTGCTTTGGCCTTCGCTTTACGGGCCTTTTTAGGCTTTTCGGCTTCGATCGCGTCGGGTATTGCTTGGCTGTCGGTTTCAGCGCCCACGACTTCAGGAACAGTTGGTGCTTCAGGCGCATCTTCATCCGGTGCTTCAACGACTGATGATGTCACATCAACGGTAGCAGTAGCGGCTTCGAGATCGCTCGTGGCTGCTTCAATAAACCCTTCGTCCTCTAATGACGCTTCAAGCGCCTCCTCTTCTTCGGGTGTTGCCAGCGTTCCTTCAGGGACAAGCTCAATCGTGGAGTGTTCGATCAGCCAGTTGACAATCTTTTCCTTCAGCAAATCCTCGGCAACAACTGCTTGTAAGCGATCGGGATCAATATCTCGATCGCCCAGTTCTTTAAGCAGTTCGGTTGCTTTGGCGGTAACTTCTGCTGATTCAACTTTGAGCGATTCGCGTTTGGCAACTTCGCCCAAGGCTAAAGTCCGTTTGATGCGATCGAGCGCTTCTGGGCGCGAGCGCTCCTTCAGCATGGGAATGGTGTCCTGGTTGAACAACCGCTTCACATCAATGCCCTGGTTTTGAAGCTGCATCGCGGTCTGATTCAAAAGATAGCTGAGTTCCCGTTCCACCAACGTTTCTGGCAGATCGACCTCAATGTGTTTCAGCAACTCATCCAGAATGGCCTGCTCTTTGTTGGCCGTTGTTTTGGTTTCGGCTTCTTCGGTGTAACGGGTTTCAAGAGACGATCGCAACTCTGCCAGCGTTTCAAACTCGCTAACTTCTTGAGCAAAATCATCGTCAAGGGCAGGCAGTTCTTTTTCCTTAATTTCTTTAAGCGTGATGGTAAAGCGGGCCGATCGACCCGCCAACGTCTCTTGCGGGTAGTCTTCAGGGAAGGGAATCGGCAGATCCTTGGTTTCACCGGGGTTCATACCCACAATGCCGTCAATGAACCCTTCGATAAATTTGCCTTCGGTTAGTTCTACCTGAAAATCTTCGGCCTCACCACCCGGAAAGGGTTCGGGTTCAGTGTCAGGCTCATCGCTGAGAAGCACACCTTTATAGTCAACGATCGTGACATCGCCCAACTGAGCCGCACGCCCTTCTACAGGAATGAGGGTCGCGGTTTGCTCCTGATACTGTTGCAGCACCTTGTCCACCTGCTCCAAGTCTGGCTTGATTTCTTCGGCCTGAAGCTGAAACTCGGTGTACTGAGCAAGGGTAACTTCGGGCTGCACGTCTACCGAGGCGGAGAAGGTGAGGGCTGCTCCCGGCACAAACTGGCTCACCAGATCTTCAAACGACGATCGCAACTGGTAGTTGCCCAACGCATCGATCTTTTCTTGTTCAATCGCCTGTTTCAGCGTTTCGTCAATCAGTTCTTCGAGAGCAGTCGCCTTAAGCTGCACCGAGCCAAAGCGCTGGATAAGTACCTGGCGTGGCACTTTGCCTTTGCGAAACCCAGGAATATTGGCAGAGCGGGTAAATTTTTGGATGACCTGCTCGTAAGCCTTTTGAGACATTTCCGGCGTAATTTCAATTTCCAAGCCAATTTGGCTGGCGGGAAGTTTTTCCTGGGTAACTTTCATCGGTATATTTGCTACAGACAATTACTTTTAGTGGGCCGCTAGCTTTACTCTACTGGGTTGCTAGCGTGACATGTCGCGCAGGAGGCACAAAGTCACTCAACGTCACACAAACAATCGAAATAGGCGATCGCACTCACTGCATCGCCGCAGTAGATCATCGTAACTGATCCTGCTCCAGAATTGCTTACTTAGTCTAAGTGAATCTTAAAAGTGGAACCACAATTGGATTTACGAAAAATTTCGTTAGAATGCTGAAACTCCCTGAAGGCGTATGCTGGAATGATGTCGTTTCGCGCGCCTGACGCTCTACTATTCTGTATACGTTGTTTTTTGTACATTTATGAACGTCTTTATGTCCTAACAATCAGGAACAGGCTTAGAGACAGTCGTTTTTATATTTTTGGAGGAAATTCCATTGGTTCATCCTTATCGGGTCGCCATTTTAGGAGCGACGGGTGCAGTTGGTACCGAGCTTTTGTCACTGCTGGAACAGCGGGATTTTCCGATCGCCGACTTGAAGTTGCTGGCATCGGCGCGATCGGTCGGTCAAACGCTCTCGTTTAAGGGTGAACCGTTGCCCCTTGACGCCGTGGATGACAAGAGCTTCAAAAATGTCGATCTGGTGCTAGCTTCAGCGGGTGCGTCTGTCTCCAAGACCTGGGTGAAAACGGCGATCGCGTCTGGAGCGGTGTTTATTGACAATTCTAGCGCCTTTCGAATGGACCCAACCGTACCGCTGGTAGTGCCAGAAGTGAACCCTCAAGCCGCTGCCACCCACCGGGGACTCATTGCCAATCCCAACTGCACGACGATTTTGATGGCCGTTGCGGTGTATCCTCTCCACCAAGTGCAGCCTATTAAACGCATCGTGGCTGCTACGTATCAATCTGCCAGTGGTGCAGGTGCGCGGGCAATGGAAGAGGTTAAAACGCAAACGCAGGCAATCTTGCAAGGGCAGGAACCCGTTGCAGAGCTTTTCCCCTACCCGCTGGCCTTCAACCTGTTTCCGCACAACTCCACTCTTAACGCTCAGGGGTATTGTGAAGAAGAAATGAAGATGGTGAACGAAACGCGCAAGATTTTTGGTGCCCCTGATTTACGGGTAACAGCCACCTGTATACGGGTTCCCGTACTGCGGGCACACTCAGAAGCGCTTAACCTGGAATTTGACGAACCGTTTGATGTGGCACAAGCACGCGCCCTCTTAGGTCAAGCTCCGGGTATAACGTTAGTGGAAGATTGGCAAGCAAATTACTTCCCCATGCCGATCGATGCTAGTGGCAAAGACAATGTGCTAGTTGGACGTATCCGTCAGGATCTTTCCCATCCATCCGGCCTGGAACTTTGGCTGTGTGGCGATCAGATTCGTAAGGGTGCTGCGCTCAATGCTGTGCAAATTGCCGAACTGTTGGCGCAACAGAATCTCATTCAGCCCTCGGTCGCGCTTGCAAATTAGAGCCGTTAGCGATTAGCTATTAAGCAGTACTCGTCATGTGGACTGGAGACTGCTTCTAATTAGCAATGAAGCGACGTAGCTAGCAACCAACAACTAACAACCAACAACTGTATTCGTGTGGTGAATTTTGGACGTGTTTTAACTGCAATGGTCACGCCGTTTAAGGACGACGGCAATGTTGATTTTGCGATCGCAGCCAAGCTTGCCTCTCATCTCGCCGCCAACGGCACAGACACGCTGGTCGTCTGCGGCACAACAGGCGAATCGCCCACCCTAACCTGGGATGAAGAGTACGAGCTTTTTCAGGTCGTGCAGCATGCAATCGCGGGCAAGGCAAAAATTATTGCAGGCACTGGGTCAAACTCGACGCGAGAGGCGATCGCAGCGACCCAAAAAGCAGCTAAACTAGGGGTAGATGGTTCTTTGCAAGTCGTCCCCTACTACAACAAGCCACCACAGGAAGGGCTTTACCAGCATTTCAAGGCGATCGCAGAAGCTGAGCCAGATCTGCCAATGGTGCTTTACAACATTCCTGGGCGTACTGGGCAGAATATGCAACCCGAAACCATTGCTCGTCTGGCTGCCATTCGTAATATTGTGGCAGTTAAGGAATCAACGGGTAATCTTGATCAAGCAAGTGAGATTCAACGTTTGACACCTCCTGAATTTGCACTCTACTCTGGAGATGACTCTATGACCCTGCCGCTGCTAGCGATCGGTGGAATTGGGGTTGTCAGTGTCGCTAGTCATTTGGTTGGCCCGCAGCTTCAACAAATGGTTCATGCCTTTGAGTCAGGCCAGCATCAACTCGCTACCAAGATCCACCTTGAGCTTTTTCCACTCTTTAAAGCCTTGTTTACGACCGCGAATCCTATTCCTGTGAAGGCAGCCCTGCGGTTGCAAGGTTGGCAAGTCGGCTCTACCCGACTTCCACTGGTAGATGCTTCAGCTGATTTGACAGCAGTTTTAAAGCCAGTAATGACCCACTTATCGTTGCTTTAAGCGCCTGCGGCTCCCTCTCCTTATCGCTACAAAGTTTCTAGACAACTGAATACGTTTACGACCCGCACTCACCGTTGTGCTAGAGGCATTCAACTGACTGGCGATCGACCGTGCTTGTTGATTGATCGAGTCTTCGCACGGTTGTTGCTTTGGTAGGCTCTACGCTCAGATACTTTGACGCTTGACGTAAACAGCTTTTCCAAAAAACGTACAACTGGCTCACCACGGATGCATCGCTGGCTGCACGATTTTCAACCCTTAAGGCTTTCCTCAATGACCCACTCTTCAACTAAGTAGTTCTCAAGCAACCAAACTTTCAACCAAACAAGCTTTCAAGCAACCAATTTTCTTTACTCTGTACACGTTCGATAAGGATGCCCATGACTCAAAACAACTCTTCACCCGCGCTGAAAATCATTCCCCTCGGTGGTTTGCATGAAATCGGCAAAAACACCTGCGTCTTTGAGATTAACGACGAAATTATGTTGCTCGACGCAGGTCTTGCATTCCCAACAGATGGGATGCATGGGGTGAATATCGTCCTGCCAGATATGACCTATCTGCGGGAAAACCGCCATAAAATTAAGGGCATGATTGTCACGCATGGTCACGAAGACCACATCGGCGGCATTGCCTTTCATCTCAAACAATTTGACATTCCCGTCATCTATGGCCCTCGTCTGGCGATGGCGTTACTTAAGGATAAACTGAGTGAGGCAGGTGTCACGAAGCGCACTGAACTTCGCACGGTTGGCCCACGTGAAACCGTCCGGGTTGGTAAGTCCTTTTTTGTAGAGTTCATCCGCAATACGCACTCGATGGCCGATAGCTTTACAGTTGCCATTCGCACCCCTGTAGGGGTTGTCATTCATACGGGTGATTTTAAATTTGACCATACGCCCGTTGATGGCGAGTATTTTGACTTTCAACGCTTGGCAGAATATGGCGAAAAGGGCGTGCAGTGCCTCATTAGCGATTCGACAAACTCTGAAGTGCCAGGTACAACCCCTTCAGAACGAGCGGTGTATCCAAACCTTGATCGCATCTTTGGGCAGGCACAAGGGCGCTTACTGGTGACCACCTTTGCCTCATCGGTACACCGGATCAATATGATTCTGGAACTAGCGAAAAAGCATGGTCGGGTGGTGTCGGTGGTGGGGCGATCGATGCTTAACCTGATTGCTCATGCGCGAAATCTGGGTTACATCAAATGTGACGACAACTTGTTTCAACCGCTTAATGTGCTTCAAAAGCTCTCTGATGAGCATGTGCTGATTCTGACAACAGGTTCTCAAGGCGAACCCATGTCGGCAATGACCCGCATTGCCAACGGCGAACATCGTCAAATTAAAGTGCGGGAAGGCGATACGGTAGTCTTCTCGGCTAATCCGATTCCTGGCAACACGATCGCGGTGGTGAACACGATCGACAAGCTCATGATGAAGGGTGCCAAGGTCATTTACGGGAAAGAGCAGGGTATCCATGTCTCCGGTCATGGCTGTCAGGAAGACCAAAAGCTGATGATTGGTCTGACCCGCCCTAAATTCTTCTTGCCCGTGCACGGTGAACACCGGATGCTGGTCAAGCATGCTCAAACGGCTCAAAGCGTGGGGGTTCCGGCAGAAAACATGGTCATTATCGACAACGGCGATGTGATCGAACTGACGGAAACCAGGATGCGCGTTGCTGGCAAGGTACCCTCCGGTATTGAATTGGTCGATACCTCCCGCTCTGGTGTTGTGAACAACAAAGTGCTGAAAGAGCGCCAGCAGTTGGCGGGGGACGGCGTTGTAACGGTAGCCGCGGCGATCGGTTGGACAGGAGCGCTGATGGCGAAACCCCAAATACATTTGAGCGGTGTGGTGACATCACTGGAGCGATCGAAGCTTCAAGCCAGCATCGAAACTGCCATTGGCATTACCCTGCGCGATCGGTGGAATGAGTTTGCTCGTCCCTTGGGCAACGAAGGGCAGCTTGAGATTGATTGGGTCGGGCTACAAACACAAATTGACCGTGAGATTCAGCGGACGTTGCGGCGTGAACTGCAAAGCAATCCGATGCTGGTGTTTTTGATGCAAAACCAAGAAGAGCCGCCCGTAAGAGATGTTAGCCGTGAGCGCCGAACGACTGCGATCGCCTCTTAGTCTGCTCAGAGCCTGAAGCTCAAACTTCAAACCCAAAAAGCAAGCGGGCCATTCTAATAGGGATGGCCCGCTTGCTGTGTTAAAAGTGATGGTTCGCTAAGGATCGTGGATTGAATCACTTCGACAGTGAGATGTTCTGTAGAGGGCGCACGGCCGTGCGCCCGTACCTCAAGATCACACTTTAATTAATTCTCGTTCCTAAGGCCTCAAACAAGCACGCGATCGCCCCGCCGTTCGCGCGATTCTTGCCGTACAGAGCCAGACATCGCGGCCTGTTGTAGCTGCATAAACGCCTTTAGGTCGTTAGCATCATACTTCGTTCGCAAAAGCTGGCGCAGTTGGTTCTCTGCCTGAATCGTCAGGCAACCAGTGGCGAAGGCATGTTGGACGATTTCACGAATCAGCATCATGGTAGGACCTTGCGTTTACCGACAGTAGAGAGATAAGCAAATCACAGGGGGCTAAAGTTACTTATCACCAGAGAGCAATCAAAGAATGTCATTGCAGCAGGGAACAGATTTATTTGCGTAGAGCCAATAATATAAAGTTTTTCTAAAAAGATCCTGTTAACCAGGTAACAAAACTGTAGGTTGATCAAATCAGCGGCTGAGGCAATAACCTCAAGAATTACATTACCTTGGCAAGAGTTCCTTTAAGTACTCCTAAAGAAAGACCCAGATCATTCTCTAAGAAGACTGTTGACTGCTAACGTATGTGATCCACGTCAAAGCATGATGCGCGTGATGGCAATACGGCCAGAAAAGCACACATCCACATCACTATTTGCATCGCGTCGTCTTTTGGCATACTCCCCTGCGTAATAGAAGTATTCACCCTCTACTCGGTAATTTCCGGGTAACGGCTGAGTACAGGGGGAACAAAAAACGATTTCTGGCATCGGTACGCCCGAAACCAGATGGGGAAGATTGACGTTCCAAAACGTTCCAGGTTCCCAGGTACGATCGAACAGGGTTTGCAACACATAAGTGGTTAATTGGGTCGCAAGCTCCCAGTCGATCGCGCGCCCGCCTTGGCGGTAATGGGAAAGCGCAATGCCAGGAAGTCGGTAAAACGCCGCTTCCCGCACGGCTGCGACCGTGCCGGAGATATAGACATCTGAGCCTAGATTACCGCCAGCATTGATGCCAGAGAGTATCCAACGAGCCTCTGGAGCCAGGTAATTGAGTGCAATCCGCACACAATCGGCGGGTGTTCCCCCGATCGCATATTCCGTTGGCGATCGCGGCTGCACATGCACTGGCTTTGTAGTAGTCACTTGATGACCACAGCCAGAATGGGGAGCTTGAGGTGCAACAATCATCGCTTTTGTGTCAAATTGGCTCACCGCTTGTAGCAAAGCTTGAATGCCTGGCGCATCAATGCCATCGTCGTTGGTCAAAATGAAGGTCATAAGAGTAATACCAGTTTTGAGTTTTGAGTTTGAGTGACGAGCCTACGCATCGTTGGTTGAAGTGCCCCATCTGTAGCTCAATGAGAGGGACTTGGTATAAGAGTCGGTTTAGTGGTCTTCAAGTCAATCACAGTTTCATTGAGACGAGTACTGAATTTAGGGTGCAAGGCATACAAACAAAACTGGTTGTCATGTGAGTGCTGGCGGTTGAGCGTTCGTGCGTAGACTTAAAGTGATCACATGAATGATTAGAAGTGATCAATAGATAAACCGTGCGTTACGCATAAAAAGGAATCGCTGAGGGACTGCATGAGTGAGTTTAACAACAATGAGCAAGCAGACGGCTATGGACTCATTCCCGCCTCTCCACCTGGCTTCCGCTCAGGCTTTGTGGGTATTATCGGTCGCCCAAATGTGGGCAAATCTACCCTCATGAATTATTTGGTGGGGCAGAAAATCGCTATCACATCGCCGATCGCGCAAACAACGCGCAATCGGCTGCGGGGCATTCTGACCACGCCAACTGCCCAACTCATCTTTGTTGATACACCCGGTATTCACAAGCCCCATCACGAATTAGGCAAGGTGCTTGTTAAGAATGCGCAGGTTGCCATTCAGTCAGTGGATGTTTTGCTGTTCGTCGTTGATGGCTCGGTGGCAGCGGGTGGGGGCGATCGCTTCATTGCCAACTTGCTCACCCATTGTCAAACACCCGTTATTTTAGGCATCAATAAGGCGGATCAGCAGGCTGGGCTGGGGGAGGCCGGGGAGGCCAGGGAAGCAGGGGAGGCAGAGGAAGCAGAGGGAGACGCACCCCTCACTCCACACTCCACACTCCACACTCCACACTCCACATCCCACATCCCACATCCCCTCGATCGCACCTACCACGAACTTGCTACTAGTCAGCAATGGCAGGTTGCTAAGTTTTCAGCACTGACTGGAGACGGCGTAGAGGCGCTACAGGAGCAACTTATTCAGTCTTTGGAACCAGGGCCTTACTACTACCCACCCGATCTAGTTACGGATCAGCCAGAGCGGTTCATTATGGGAGAACTGATTCGAGAGCAGGTGCTGTTGTTGACTCGTGAGGAAGTACCGCACTCAACGGCGATCGGCATTGATCGCGTGGAAGAAGAGCCAGCTATTACCCGCATTCTGGCGACTATTTATATTGAGCGTCCGTCCCAAAAAGGCATTCTTATTGGTAAGGGAGGCGAAATGCTTAAAGCGATCGGATCTGCTGCGCGTCAACAAATTCAGAAGCTAGTGGCAGGCAAGGTCTACCTGGAGTTGTTTGTTAAAGTGCAGCCTAAATGGCGACAGTCCAGCGCTCGGCTCGCTGAATTAGGATATCGGGTAGAAGAATAGAACAGCCAATGGATGTGTCAGAACTCAACCAATGCCGAGTTGCTTTAGGGCAGTCGCACGCGCTCGTTCGGATAGCTTATCTAATAAAATATGCTCAGAGTCGTCAATCAGCTCTTCTTTTTGCATCAGTTCAATCATCGTTTGGTGGAGCAAGGCTTCTACTTTTGCCCCTTGTTCCGCCAGCCAAAAGTGAGTTTCAGCATCTTGGGGAAACTGTTCGATACAGGTCATGGTGTAGTTACGAAATGTTCTAACCTGACGCAAAAGTCGGGCCAGGTAGCCAGGGCATTCACAGGCAACAACTTCTGCGGCTCGACAAATTTCGACAAGCGCCTCGTCAGAAACATCAGAGATTTTAATCGTTTGCTTGGTGTCAGTCATTGTGGAGGTTCATTGGGATCATTGTCTATTCAACCCGAATGGGTCTTAAAGCTATCAGAGTCAGAAGGAGTATTTTTTTTTGCTTAAGCCTGTAAATTTAATCACATCAGCAAAACATACTCTCACTAGACTCACGGCTATTGCCTCAACGTAAAAAACAGAGGCTTCATTTTACTTTACATGTAGTTTTTGACCTGTATTACACGTGCAAGACGATCGTTGTTTGGGAGGGGCTTTGTGAAAGCGGCTTTAATGACTGCTGCTGGAGACCCTAGTGTCTTACAGATCGGTGAGTTGCCAGAGCCAACGCTACAGCAAGAAACGGAATTGCTCGTGCGGTTAAAGGCTGCTGGCGTGAATCCAATTGATACCAAGTTACGTCAGCGTGGCACATTCTTCCCTGATCGCTTGCCCACGATTTTAGGCTGCGATGGGGCAGGCATTGTCGAAGCAGTCGGCGCAGCGGTGCATCAGTTCCAACCCGGAGATGAGGTGTATTTCTGCAATGGCGGGTTGGGTGGGCACCCCGGCAATTATGCGGAGTGGGCGATCGTCGATGCCCGTTTTGCCGCTCGTAAGCCAGCAACAATGAGTTTTGCCGAAGCGGCTGCGGCACCGTTGGTATTGATTACGGCTTGGGAAGCGCTGTACGATCGGGTAGCCCTGCAAGCGGAACAACGTATTTTCATCCATGCAGGGGCTGGCGGCGTTGGGCATGTGGCCCTTCAGCTTGCAAAATTGCGTGGTGCTGAGATTTGTACGACCGTCAGTACGGAGGAGAAAGCACTTTTTGCTAGAAATTTAGGGGCGAGTCAGGTCTTTTTCTACCAAGATACAAACGTTGTGCAGGCCGTGATGCACTGGACGCACGGGCAGGGTGTGGATGTGACGTTTGATACGGTGGGTGGCGCAGCTCTGGGCCAATCGTTCGCTGCAACGAAGGTTTACGGTGATATTGTGACTATTCTAGAGGCCGACCCAGCAACGAACTGGAAAATGGCTCGTTCCCGCAATCAACGGGTAAGTTTTGAACTGCTGCTGCTGCCAATGCTGCAAGGGCTGGAGGCGGAACGACAGCGGCAGGCTCACATTCTGCAACAGTGTGCAGAGTTAATCGATGCGGGTCAACTGACGCTGCACATCAGCCAAACGTTTCCTTTAAGTGAGGTGGCAGCGGCGCATCGATCGCTCGAAGCGGGTTCGACAATGGGGAAGCTCGTTTTGGTGATGGCTTAGACAGGAACAGGGAATAGGGGACAAAGAGAAAAGGGAAAAGGGAAAGGGGAGACTGGAGCGATCGGTGCGTGGGCAGAAGATACAGAGCGAGTGGGCTGACCTTGATTGCTGATGCCAGACAGGGCAGGGAAGCAATGTCAATTCAGGTTTCCGTCCTGATGGTTGGGCAAAGTACCGTATTGGGTAGTAGTTCTTGTGCCTTGTTGATTGTTCACGCATGAACCCTGCTGTTTGCCTCTCATGATCATTGCTGGCTGCGAAGGGTCTCGATCGCGCAGCCAGGTTACTTACCTCCCAATACTGGTCTAAGTTTTATGCGTATCTCTACGGCAACCACGCTTGTGTGTAGCTCTCTTGCTACTGTGGCGTTCTATCAAGGCTTTGTAGCACTTTTTCCTCATCTTGCACATCCTGATGATGCAGATTCTCAGTCAAAGCAGGATGGTACTAAAACAGAGGCCGAAAAGACAGCCAAGCCTGCGATCGTCGCACCTGAGTCTATGCCAGCCGTAAGCATTGATGCTGGGGCGAAGGTACCCACTCAAGCAGAACCAGCGGTGGCTCAACGTCAGGCGGTAGCGCTGAGAAAGCTACCGAAGGTCAACCTGCCACCAACGCTGCGCTCGATGCGCTCAACAATGGCTGAGCGTGCAGGGGAGGTTTCTACACAAATGCCAAGTAGCGTTGCCTTGCCGGAAACCATGTCTACTGGTGACACCGATTTTGGGGCTAGCCGGGAAGTCTCTTCGATCACCGCACCTGTCGCCGCTCTCACTGATGTGAAAGGGCATTGGGCAGAAGGATACATTGAGTCGCTAGCAGTCAAGGGAATTGTGCGAGGGTTTGTCGATGGCAAGTTTCACCCGGATGAACCTGTGACATCGGGGCAGTTCACCATGATGGTGGAGAAAGCCTTCCAGGTTGCGCCCATTACCTATGGTGATCTACAGCGGCTTAAGGGCGATCGACCCACGCGTGCCGATGCTGCTGCTTTGATTTACAACACCCTCGCGAAAGCTGGCCCATCGCCTGTCGCAACGGCTGTACAAATTAGTGGTGCAGTGCCTCGCCCTGGCATTTATGCCGTTCCCAGCAGTAGCGCAACGTCACGTCCAACGGTTGGTTTGCCCACGGTTTCACAGGCAATCCAGCAAGCGGGTGGTGCTTTAACGGGGGCTGATCTGCGTCAGGTGCAAATTCATCGAGTGAACGATGTCACCGAACGCCAGGTGATCAATGTGGATGTGGCACACGCGCTGCAAACAGGCGATCGCAATCAAGACCCCGTTTTGCACCAGGGCGATAAGCTCTTTATCCCAGCAGCGACTGCAACCACTAGCGAAGTCACCAGTCCATTACCAAAACCAGCACACTCGATTAGTCTGGCTGAGCCTTCTAAGTAAATAGCGATCGATGCGTGTTGCTCATGCTCTTTCATCGCGTTGCTCTGCCGTTTCAGCACTGCTCTGGGTTACGGGCAAGTAGGGCAACACGCGATCGCTACTAAACAGCGTTCCAGCAACCACGCAAACAGGCACGGCGATTAAGCTGACAAACGGTATGCTTACCAATACCAGGCACGCCCAGCTAAAGGTGGCACTGGCGGGTAGCGATCGAGCAAACAGCCCTAATTTCTGGCGAAAGCGAAAGCGACGGCGTTCTAACGGCGCATCGAGAAAGTCTAGCCCAACTAACAGTGCAGCCAGTGCGGCTCCCCCAACGCTGGCGATCGTCGTGCCCAGTGGTGGCAAGAAATTCAGCATCAACAACGGCACCCCAATCACCACCAGCAACAGCAGCTTTTTAAGCTGAAAGGTGACGGCCCGCCAAATGTCTTGCAGCGCCCGGCTCAAACTGGGTGAACCAACGGGGATCTCTCCTCCCCGTAGTCGTTCGGTTTGTTCTGCCAGGTTGCCATACCAGGGCGCACCCAAAATGGCACCAAACTGTACCAGCAGTAATCCTGTAATGACGAAAAGCGCGATCGCCATGAGAAACCGCAGCACGTCGTCCAGAAACGTTGCGCCTGTGGGTAGCCAGGTCAAAAGACGAGAAGCCCAGGGTGGCAACGTCGCAACCCATTGCGCGAGCCAGGTTGGCACACCCGAAGCCCATTGATCAATGCCTCGCCAGCCAGGAAGCAGTAGCCCAACATAAAGGGCTGCCCCAACCACAAGGTTGACCAGAATGGGAATCACCACCCCACCCCACAGGCGAGAATGCTGATAAATAAACAGCAACGCCTGGAGCGGGTAAGTTGCTCCGGTAACAACGCCAACGGGCAACGCTCCAACGCGATGGAGGATCTCAGAATCTGGCTCTTCTGTCATGGTATTTCTGCAAACGTTTCATTGAGGCTAACTGGGAATGGCAACGATCGCCATTGCGATCTCGGTTAGAACAGAGCGCAATGGCATCTAGATAAAGTGGATAACCCACTTCCAGTTTGCCAGAGTGCCGCTAGAAAGCTGGGTTCTATAGATTTAGTGTGGTCTCTCTCTACAGAAACATGGCAAGCAGAAGCAGTCTTCTCTAAGATGTGCGAACAGGTTCAGCAAAAATGCAATTTGTCAATTGCTTGTAACTGTTGTTTATATTCGCACCTCTCTATTCAGGCTCTCTCATGAACAACAAGCAGGAGATTCAATCGACTCCGGTTTTAGGAGATTTACGGCAAGGCATCTGGTTACTGGGTACTTCTTTTTGGGTGTTTGGCATCCTCGATCGCAGCCTTGCCTCCTTCTCAGATGGTTATCTTTCTGCCATCGATATCGTGCAGTTGCTGACGGCATCATTCTTCTTTGTGAGCTGGCTTTTGCTCAAGCCAGCCAGTCAAGTACCAGCCAGCCAGACAAAGGTCAGCGAAAGCAGCGATTAACCATTTGGGGCACAGTGAGTCAGCGACTGTCCTTTTACTAATCCTGTTCAAACACCCGACCCAGGGCGGCTGGCGGAGTGCTATGAATTGTCTGGGTTGCCGCTCGGCTCAAAGCTGGCGGTAACCGTTTTAATAGTCTCTCCAACCATTCGCTAGATGTCAGCACCAAAAATAGAATCATCAGCACAAACGGCGCGACGGTCAGCACTTGTGTGGGAACGTCGGGTACAGCACTTTGAGCAATGCTAGCAACTGATTGCAAAATGCCGAAGAAGTAGCAGCTTAGTGCCACGCGCAGCGGATTCCAACCGCCAAAGATGACGATCGCCAGTGCAATCCATCCATACCCCCCTGTATGGCGATGGCTCCACCCCGCTTTAAAGTCTAAGGCAAACGCCGCACCAGCGATTCCCATCAAGGCCCCACCAAATGTAGTGTAAAAGTAGCGCATCAAAATAACATTGGTGCCTCTTGCAAAGGCCGCAGCAGGCTGTTCGCCGATCGCCTGCAACATTAACCCTGCGCGAGTACGGTAAAAGTACACCCAGGCCAGCACAATTAACCCAAAGCTGGCATACACCAGCAAATCGCTTTGAAATAGTAGTTTGCCAACAAAGGGAATATCTTGCAGGAATGGCAAGTTTAAATTAGGAACCGTTGGGCCAGGGATGCGCACAAAGGTGTTGCCCAAAAACGACGAAAGATCAGCACACAGCAATGCCAGCACAAACCCGATCGCCACCTGAGACTGTTTTAACGTCAGCGCACTAAACGCCACAATCAGCGCGATCGCCGCCCCTACCAGTGCCGCACTTGCAAAGCCCAACAGCAAACTGGGCGTGTCACCTAACCCTTCAGTTGTTTTCGCCACCGCAAACCCAGTCATCGCCGCCAGCATAATCGTCCCTTCGGCTGACAGATTGATGACACCTCCGCGCTCTGTAATCGTTTCGCCAATGCAGGCAAAGACGAGCGGTGTAGCAGTAGCGATCGCGGTGGCGAGGATAGCAATAATTTGAGCAGTATCCATAGGTGAAGGGGAAGGGAATAGGAAGCAGGGGAAGCAGCGGGGGAAGGGGAGCTACCCATTAATTAATCTGCATCAACACCGTCCCACAGTTGAGAAAGCGGTAGCCGCTCCCTGCCTTTGCTTGCTGAAGCGCTCTTCGCAGACTTGCTTTTACCGACTCAACGGGTGTGTCATCAGGATCATTTTCTGCGCCCTCCGACGACTCCGGGAACAAAACGATGACACGCACACGAGTCTGAGCCGCCCTTGGAAGCGGCTCATCTAGAGACAAATTTCCCTCTTCATCAATCTTGCCTGTGACTTCAACCGCTTTCATCGGTTCATCCTCAATCCGCCTAGAACTCAAGGATAACTGACCTTAACAAGCAATTCTCAGGATTTTGATCAAGGCGTTTTAGAATAGCCAAACCTGTATCCTATCCAGTGCCATAAAATTCATTCAAGATAGTGCGAATCTCATTCACATTAATACCATCTCTGTCTGATTTTGAGTAGATCGTTAAGAGCAGTACGTTTATAGGCGATTCAACTTGATAGATAGCGATCCTATTTGGATTGTGAGAAAGGATTCCACTGGAATCCTTTCTCACAAAGCCTCTCAATCTCACAAATGATTTAGGATTGCTAGATTAGGCGATAATCAGCGCTTTTACCTTTCTGGATATTGCTGTTCCGAACTCTGACCTTGAAGATGAGGTAGCCGTCACCGATCCCGGAGAGACGATCGCCGACAAAGTTTTTAATCTTTAACTCATCAATCACAGGCTGACTATCAGCACGGATACTACGATAGCGCTTTGACGAGATCCGCAACTCCTGCTGAAACTCAGGAGTAAGCTCGATTTGAATTTCAGGCTAGAGTCCTGAGCTTTATTCCTTACTTCCCATTCTCTTTCTGCCTATATCCTTCCATCTGCAAATGCGTCACAATGTCGGACTCTATTGTGGCTCTTCACTCTTTCCAGATTCATCCTTGCACTAAGGCTTCACGCCCAACTGCTCTGTCGGCGATAGCACTTGAGGTTGAGGCGTACCAGAACTGGTATCGGCGGGTTTGCGATCGCTCAGCCCACGACCGAGCAGCACAAACAGCACTAGCATGCCCTGAATGACACCTGCGAGAGACGATTCCAGGTTGAGGGAGAGGGGCAGTTGCAGACTACCGATATTGAGTGCGCTGAAGAAGAAGGCAACAGGCAGAATCAACCAGGCGTTGAAGCCAACCAGCATGGCGATTAGCAGTGCTAGAAAGCCGAGATTACTGGAAATGCTGGGAATCAGCCGATGGAAGACGGCCAGTACCTGTAAGGCTCCAGCAATACCTGCAAAGGCACCGCAGATACCAAAGGCACTGAGCAGTTGGCGAACCGAGGGAATGCCCAAAATGTAGGACGCTCTCAGGTTTTGTCCTACGGCACGAAGCTGTAAGCCGAAGTAAGTCCCGCGCATAACGACCATCGTGATGGCAAGCACTGCGATCGCGATCAGCAATGAAACGGGGCTGGCTTCTGTGTTGCCGATCGTCGGTAGCCAGAGCGATTCACTAAACTGCTCGGTACCACTCATGGAGGCGACCCCTTCGCGTTTCCACGGGCCGAAGATCAGGTACAGCGCGAGTCCCTGTGCGGCAAAGTTGAGTCCCAAGCCCGCAAAAATTTCGTTGATGCGACCGTAGACGTTCAAAATGCCCGCTAGCAGCCCCCACAGCAAGCCGCCGCCTGCACCAACGACGATCGTCAGCAATATCACCAGAGGAGCCGGAAGCAAATCCTGTAACAAGCGCATACTCGCCGTTGCCGCGATCGCCCCTGCCACAATCTGCCCTTCAATGCCCAGGTTGTACAGCCCAGCCGTAAACGTGAACAGCAAACCACAGGTACACAGCAGCAAAGGAGCCAACGTGGCAATCACCCGCGCGAATTGATCAGTTGTGCCAAAGGCACCCGACCACATACTGCTAACAACCTGCACTGGAGACGCGCCCACCAGCGCAATCATGATGGCAATCAAGATCAGCGAAAGGACAACTGAGCCAAGCTGGTAGTAGAGCGTTTTAGACATCAATGACTCATGGGTGCCACGCAACGACTGTAGAAGTAAGCACGATCGGTTTAATTTAGTGGTTCTACTCGATCTTAGATGTGTAAGATTCTACCGTCTTGGCACCATTACATAATTCATTGCTCCGTAGACCTGACCATGCTTAAGCAGAAACGATCGAAACAAGAACATGATTAGTAGGACAGGCGATCACACAGCTTACTGCCAGGTTTCGCTGCGGCTAATGGTTGATAGAGAAGCGCTTGACAGTGTTCAATCCAATCTATGGCGAGAGGGGCGATCGCGCTGTCCGTTTCACTTGGGTGGCATGACGATGGGGATTTCCTGGTTTCGCGGCTTTGCTCAATAGTGCAACCAGTACACCCGTATCCAACAAAATCTGTGGTTTCATGACTTGCCAAAGTCTTTCATGTAGCTCTTATTGGTGGATAGGTCAGGCGGTAATCCTTCCAAACAACCAATTAAGTCTCCAGCAACGTTAAGGAACGACATGGATTCATCTGTCATTTCAGGTTGCTCAGAAGAGAGATCTGAGGTTTCATCAATCACCAACACTACCTTAAACGTTCCAGTAGGTAAATCTTTGGGTAACTGGATTTTGAGTTCTTTGGTGGATGTAATCGAATCCTGCCCGTTGTGCGGAATCCCATGCCCACTGAAAAAGAACCAGAAGTTGTCGCCATCCTTCATGAATGATGCTGCAAAGATTTGTCGCAAGACTCGCAGCAGATTCGCTCGAAACGGTTCCGTCGCTTTACCGCCAACGGGGGGCGAATCATCGGTAAACAAAAAGGTGCGATCGAATATGGCTTCTTGCATCAAAAAACTGTGCATCGCTTCTGCATCCCGCTTGGCGTAGTTCAGCGGTTGTAAGAAGCGGTATTGATTAATGCCAATAACGATCGCCCAATTGCTTGCCATCTCATTCGTTGGAATTGTGAGGAAATAACGTCACGATTGCTTTCGAGGTTTTAGACCTCCGAGGTTTCCGAAACCTCGGAGGTCTTAGTAGCTGATTAAGTTTTGGCATCTGATCGCTTGAATTTGAGCTTGATCGCTCCTTTCCCAGCCGCTTTGCCGCCTGCCACTAATTTAACTTCCCCTTCCCCGCTGATTTCTACGGATAGCTCCACCTCATCTAGCTTCATGCCCGATTCTGCATCAATCTGCTGATCGACTTGCTTGAATAAGCGCCCAACCAGTTGCAAAAACTGATTCATGTTTTGCTCTAGCTGTGAGACAGGCAACCGGACCTCCTTCAGGCTGGCGATGCGTTTACGGACTTCTTCGCTCCAGCCTCGTTGACCGTCGATCGGTGCAAGAGCTTCCTCGGTTTCATCCGTTACAAGCAGAATATAATCTTCCGGCATAAATTGCGTGAGCTGAGAGATTAATCCGATAATAGCCTCCAGCACGTTAATGCGGTGTCTTACTGTTGCGTTAGCAGTTCTTGTTTCTGCAAACGCTGTACCTACTTCTGCATGAACTGTGGTTACTTACGCTCAAGTTGTTCCTACTTCCACTCAAGCAGAAGTAAGGAATGATGAAGCTGCAGTGACTAACGCTAAAGCTGTAGTGACTAACGTTAAAGCGATGATAAAGATCGCTCTTTCGAGCTTTACACCCAGAGCTTTGGATGCGCCCCATGGCCGCTGAGAACGATGACGCGATCGCTGTGCTGCGTATACATCAACCTGCAAACTTTAGATGAGCAATAATCGGTAACTCCAACAAGTTTGCACTAAACAAACGCTTTGAGAAGAACAAAATTTCTAAATTTTCTACTTCACTCGAAGTTGGGTTCAATCGTGCGATGACGTCTTCGCCCAGTTCTTCAGACTCTTGCTCACAGGTGTTTAAAATTAGGTACTGACAGAGAGTTCTTGGGGTCGATCGCCCAGCCGTCCGCCAATCATTTGTCCCAGGCGATCGACGGTCAACTCTGTGGCATCAATGGGTTCGGAAACCGCGTCACCGCTGAAGACGATGATGCGATCGCTGTATTGCATAATTTCGTCCAAATCAGACGAGGTGAAGATAATGGCAGTGCCGCCTTCACAACGGGCAATGAGCTGTTGCCAGACCCACAGCACCGATTCGATGTCTAACCCGCGAGTGGGATGTTCCATGAGCAGGAGGTTGAGCGGCACGGGGAGGAGGGCAAGCTGGGTGCGCTGTTGATTGCCGCCTGAAAGCCGTTCGACGTGGGTTTGGGGTTTACCGCGAATGTTGAAGAGGGCGATCGCGCGCAGGGTTTTTTCTAAGGTGCCTTTCCAATCGACAAACCAGCCTCTGGGCGGGGTACGTAGGGCAACGTGTTCGTGAATAGATAAGCCTCGGATTAACCCATCCCGGAGGCGATCAGCGGGTGAATAGCCAATTCCGGCACGCAAATAATCGCGGTAGGGCTTGGCGGTCATATCAACCCTATGAACGTGGAAGCTGCCTGCCGATGCCTTAAGCAGTCCCGCGCAGAACAAGAGCAGAAGCTGCTGTCCACTGCCTTCCAGCCCTGCCAGTCCAATGACTTCGCCTTGCTGTATGGTGAAATCAGGCATCGTAAGGCTGAGGCGATCGGTCCTGAGGCGAATTTGCTGAAACTCAACGGCGACGGTCTCATGACGAGTGCTTGGCTTGGCAGGTGGTGCCAGTTCACGCCCAAACATCAGTTCGACCAACGTTTCGTCAGGGCAAGGAATTTCCAGATCACCAACTACCTGCCCCTGGCGCATGATGGTGACGCGATCGCACAGTTCGTCTACGTCTTCCAGCTTGTGGGAGACAAAAATGACCGATTTTCCTTGCGATGCCAGTAGCTTTGCGGCGGCAAACAGTTCATCTTTCTGGGAGGCCGAAATGCCTGTCGTCGGTTCATCTAAAATCAGTGTTTTCACCCCTAATGACAGCAGGCGCAAGATCTCAAGCTGTTGGCGTTCGCCTACGGTGAGATTGCTAACCTTTTCGTTGGCGTTGAGGGCAAAGTTAAACTGCACTGCCAGTTGCCGAAACTCTCGAAACGCCTGCCGTCTCCTGGTAAAGAGACTGCCCGACTTGCCCACCAAAAAGTTATCCAGTACCGACAGTGGCGGAAAATCCAGCGGATCTTGGTGCAACATCCCAATACCAGCGGCGATCGCGTCGGCGGGCGTTTTCACCTCAACGGGCTTGCCGTCGAGTAGAAGCGTGCCGCGATCGCGGGTAATAAAGCCGCTGAGAACCTTCACCAAAGTGCTTTTTCCGGCCCCATTCTCACCCAGTAGCCCGTGAATGCTGCCTGCTTCTACCGTTAGCGAAACAGCATCGTTTGCTTGTACAGGCCCAAACCGTTTGCAGATATTTTTCAGCTCAACTTTCATGACAGGGAGGGGAATGGGGAACTCGAAACAGATGAGGCTCAAGGTTCAAAGTACGTCGCTTGAACCTTGAGCTTCCATACTTTAGCCCGTCTACTTACTCGATCCCTCCATCCCTGCTAGCAGTTGTGGCATGTACCAGATTTGTTGATCGGTTGCGGTTTCCCCAGCTTTGACAAACTCGGTTTTACCATCCTGAAACTTGATTGACCCTTTGTAAAGGTTGATGCTGCCGTCTCCAAGCCCTTTGATAAAAGTGTCGATGTACTGTTTGTTGTCGCCCAGCGCACTACCAGGCAAAAAGCCAATCATTGACGTTTCAGAACTGTTGATGTCTTTCCAATCTGGCCCTAACCAGACAAATTCGCTGCTCAGCTTGCCATCGACAGCCTTTTTGACTGCATCAGTATATGGCAGTCCCCAGTTGTAGTAGGGTACACCCAGGCACACATCAGGCGCGAGATTACAGCCAGTTTTCAAGTCATAGTGGACATACTTGACTTTTTTGCCAGCCGCTGCCGCTTTTTTGGTTTCAGTCGCCGCTTCAGGCGTGTCGATACCCGACATCACCACATCATAACCACCGTTAAAGTAGTCATTGACCACTTTAGTGGGATCGAGTGTGACACCAGGAATGTTGAACCAGAAGCCGATCCAGGTCACTTTAAACTTCAGATCGGCTGGCTTCTTTTTAAGATAGTTTTCCCAGCAGTACTTTGCGCCTAGATAAGCAGCCGACACATAGCGACGGGTCTCATCATTAATCAAAGGCCCCAGGTAGCCAATTTTGCCCGTCTGAGTGCCCAGTGCAGCGGCGCAACCGGCCATCATTTTGCCGTATTCCATCCGACCCATAATGTTGCTGAGGTTCGGTTGATTTTTGAAGTTCTTGCCTTCTTTCCAGGCGTAGTCTCCAGAGGCGTGAATGACGCTCACATCAGGATGCTTTTTGGCGGTTTCGAGTGCATCGTCTTTGAAGTCATCGGAGTTAAAAATGACGAGTTTCGCACCTTTCCCAATGAGTTCATCGGCTACCTGAGTACCTTTCACGTTTGGACGATCGGCAGGATTGACCTTATCCACATAGTCAAATTTGACCCCAGATACATTCTTGAGAGCGGTTTGTATCCCTTCATACTGCGCCTGGTTCCAACCACCGTCATCTTTAGGGCCAACGATGACCATACCAACTGTGTATGCCTTACCGCTTGCCTGCGCTGAAGGTGAACTGGAGGCAGACGGAGAGGCCGTGGGAGCGGGGCTACTACACGCGCCGACGAGGACACTTAAGGCGGCAACGTGCCAAAAACGGTGCATTACAGTAAGGGTGCGATCGAAAAGGCTGATGTTACGTGCAATTGGTCGATTCATACGTTTAACGGACTTTAGCTGATCAGGGGTCATGATTTACCGCTCTATGCTTGAGGATTTCGATACACGGCTAGTTTGACGAGTTAGACTCGCACTTTCGGTGGGAGCGAACCACTAGAGACGTTGACTAAGGCGAAACGCTGACATCTGAATACGGCGGCGGACTGTCTACACAGATGCTCAACGATCGCAGCTTCGCTTTCCAATTAAGGCGATCGCTTCTTTCAGAAATGTATAATCGATTACTTTTAGCCGAATGCGCCTTGCAACCGATCGCGTTGCAGTAGCAAGGTTGCTTTAGCTCACGCTTGTAAGTTTGATGGGTTGCGGTGCTATTGAGTCACAGGGTACGCATGACGTCACGCAGGTTATCTTGCCCGATCGCGCGCAAACAGGCTTGACGACTCGCTTGGGCTGTATACGTAAGCTGAATTGCCAAATAGCTAGATGGTTTATAACGCAAACGTTCTGACCATTCGATCGCCACAATACCCGGTTTCACTTCAGTTCCGTTCCAGTAGGTCTCCGGGTAAAGCGCGGCGGCGGCTGTTGCGTCCAAACGATACAAATCAAAGTGGTAAAGCGGTACTCGCCCATCTAAATATTCATTGATTAATGTGAATGTGGGACTGTCGATCGCCTCTTGAATTCCCAGTCCTTCACCAATCCCCTGCACCAGCGTCGTTTTGCCACTGCCCAGATCCCCTTCTAGCAAAAGCGTACTTTCCGCTGGCAACAAACGACCCAGCCTCACGCCGAGCGATCGTGTGGCGGCTGCATCCGGCAGAAAAATGGTTTTCGCATGATCACGCATTGCCTAAGCTCAAGTTGGAAGGTCGTAGAGATAAAAAGGCTCATTGAACAAATGGCTCGCCTCCATTCACCGCTCAATGCTTCGGGCGTAGGGCCAAAAGCGATCGTGAAGAAAGCTGGCTCAAGATTCAAGGTCCATCGACTTTTTTCATGACTTGCAGCTCATCACGTCAAATTGAGTATCGCCGTTCGCCACTGTAAGTCCCCAATGGGTAAGCGTAGAGCGTCCTGAAACCTGTGGAACATTGGTGCGGAATGATTTTGCGACGGTACAGCGCGCAGCGGCGGTTGGATAGTTCTTCTTCAACCGTTCAAATTCTATTGGTCGTAGCACCAGCCACTCTGGTTGCAATCGGTTAATCATGGCATCCAGAGAACGGTGCTCTGGTGGCAGTTGCTTTAAAGCTTGCAGCGCTGTTGGAGAGGTCAAGCCCGGAAAGTCGTACAGCTTCGCGCGTGAGTAGTAGCCCACGTAGCCTGCCGATTCGGAAACAACGGCTTCTCCATGCGGCACGACCTGACCCAGATACTCACCCAGCGGTTTCCTAACATGGTTTTCGATCTGTTGCACCTGCGCTTGAATGGGGAAGGAAAACGGGATGTGGACTGCAAAAAGGATGGCTAGTGTCACCGCTAACAAATTAGACCCTGCCACAGAGAGCCTTTGTAACCGATGAAGCCCAGCAGCAGCAAACAGAACAACCAACGCCATGAAGGGGATCACATACCAGGAAAAGTAGTCGTTCCCAACCCAGGCAAAGTAGTAGATGGTAAAAATCACGACATAGGCGATCGCCACCCACAAACCCCTGACCTTACGAGTTGACCATATCCCTAAGAGCGCCAGCGACAGGATCAGCACGGCAACGGCAGCAAGAATCGGCTGAGGAATGGGGGTACTCAAGACGAAATGAGCATCCACAAAGGGAGCAAAGAATTTCCAGCTTCCCGCATGGACAACAGTCAACTGGACACTAAACCATGTGAGCCAGGCATTGATACCAGCCAGCAGAGACGGCGGGGGACTAGACCAGATTAAAGACTTCACCGCGATCGTATGGGGAATCGGCGAACCATAGTAAAACGTGGCAAACAAAAACCAGGGACTGGCGACCACAAGCGTCATGAGAGCGGCCTGAAAACCTGTTTTTCGGTTTTGCCAAACGAAGTAGAGGAGCGCTGGGAGTACCCACAGGCAAAAATCTGGACGCACTAGCAGGCCCAACCCCAGGCAGGCTCCAGCCAGACGAGCTTGCTTCTCCATGACGAAATACGTACCAGCCAGCAGAATCGCTGTAGCGACCTGAGTTTCCATCCCCGCCATGCCGTAAAAGATTTGATATTGGCTCAGTGCCAGATAGGAAACGGCAAAAAAGGTAGCCCATTGATTTAAGTTAAGTTTTTGAGCGATGAGATAGGCATACGTGATTGTGATCACAGTCGCCAGGAGAGACGCAAGCCGCAGCATCAACAACCCGGCACCCGGCACGATCACTTCTCCAGCTAACGGAATGAGTACGGAGAGGGCTGAGGTGAAGCCATGCACCCGTCCTTCACCGTAATGATGCGTTAAACCTAAGCCGGAAACAGCGCTGACAGCATGGGTAATTGTGATTAAGGAGTCTTCCCACACCCGATCGGTATAGAGCCAAAAACTAAGACGTGCAACTAGCCCTGCCACTAACGTAAGCCAAAGCAACGGTAACGTTGGCAAAACATGAAGCACCCAGAATTTGAGCGATCGCAAGGAAACATCTTCACGTTTGCTTGCCATTAGCGTGATTACCAAGATTGACTAGTTGAGCATCATACCAGGCTTTGCTGAGAGGGGACGCATCTCATTCTTTCCCACCTCACAATCCTTGCACCCGACCGTACCAGCGCAGCAGCACGCGTGCGAGTTGTTCAGGGTCGTGGCGAACGAGTCCCGTTTGTTCATCTTCATCCATGACGCTTGCCAATACAATCCGGCGGCCCAACCGTGCTACGACATCACGATCGAGCGGGACAGGGTTAGAACTTTCCTGGGCATAGCGAATATGTGCTCTCGCTGAAGGCGTTTTCTTTTGCACCAGCACCGCGCCAAAGAGGGGTTGACCACACGCCTGGTCGATCGCCCGAATGTGATCACCCACACTGTAGCCCACCGTTTCGCCCTCCTGCGTCATGATGTTGCACACATAGATACGAGGCACGTTGCGCTGGGCGATCGCGGCTGTAATCTCTGGCACGAGTAAATTTGGGATAATACTGGTGTAGAGACTCCCTGGGCCAATGATGATGTAATCGGCTTCAGAAATGGCTTTGACGGCTTTGGGTAAGGCGGGTGGATTAGCGGGCGTGCAGCCGATTCTGACAATGGTGCCGTTGGCTTCAGTAATGCTTGATTCGCCCTCAATGTAGCGACCATCCGCTAACTCTGCCCACAGCCGGACATCGCTCAGGGTGGCAGGCAACACCTGCCCACGCACGGCTAAGACACGAGAACTAGCGGCAATCGCCTGCTCTAGGTCACCTGTCACTTCACTCATGGCGGTCAGAAACAGGTTGCCAAAGCTATGCCCTGTCAACCCATCGCCTGCTTTAAAGCGGTACTGAAACAGCTCGGTCAACAGCTTCTCTTCGTCTGCCAGTGCGGCCAAGCAGTTGCGGATGTCTCCAGGAGGCAGCACGCCAATTTCCCGCCGTAGTCGTCCAGATGACCCCCCATCATCCGCTACGGTTACGATCGCGGTGATATTAGCGCTATAGCGTTTCAGCCCACGTAAAAGGTTGGACAATCCCGTCCCGCCGCCAACCACGACAATGCGAGGCCCTCGATGCAGCCGTCGATGGGTTAGCAGCAGGTCAATCAGTTCTTCCTCCCCTTCGGGCATCAGCACTTCGGTAATCGACCCCAGCGTGCGCGTTTGCCCCCACCAGACCAGCAAAAACCCAATGAGCATTGCCAACGGGCCGCTGATGTAGCTGGGAATGATATCGGTAATGCGATCGAGCGTCTGCCGAAGAAACTGAGTCGTATAAAATACGGGTGTCAGCTTGAGCCAGATGGCAAAGCCAAGGGTCGTTAGCAGCACACCACTCGCGCTTAGTAAGAGCCAACGCTTGACTAGCAGCCCTGGTGCCAGCCACTTAAACCACTGGTTAACTCGGCTGGGAGTACGATGACGCGACTCTTGTCGCAGCACATGAAGCGCCTGTTTCAGTAACCCGATTGTCATGGCTGGTTACGCACGGAGATTAGAACTATAGAGGGATGAAGCAAAATTGGCATCTGTCTAGCAGAAGAATAGCTTAAGTTTTTCACTTCTATAGACTGTTCGATAAGTGAAGCGGTTCAATCAAGGGCTGCGAGGCGCTCGGCGGTTCTGCCATCGATCCCACCGAACTATTTCTATTGACAGAGGTTAACGGCTCACCCGTGGCTCCTTCAAAATGCGCTAGCATGGCATCCAAAATGCAGTTGACTCCGTCTAGCAGAGTGTACTGCTCTGGTAAATGCAGGTGGGTAAATGCTGAGAAAGTCATCTCTAGACGATCTGAATGCCCCGAACCACGCTAATGTTTGTGAGTTCAGAAGATTTTCTAGGCTGGTTTCATGAAGGTCGGAGCCGCATCCGCAAGCAGCAGATTTAGATTGTTGCAAACTTGGACGGGTGCAGATTTAGATTGTTAAGGAGTGTCTGGTTCACATCCTAATGGCTGAAGCGCTGATTGAACTAAAGGGTGTTTCAAAGGCGTTTGGTAAAAATGTCGTACTGGATGCGGTCGATTTAACGATCTACCGTGGAGAAGCCCTGGCGATTATCGGCCCTTCGGGGACGGGCAAATCTACTATCCTACGCATTATTGCTGGACTGACCGCCCCTGACTCTGGGGAAATTTACATCCAGGGCCAACGACGGAAGGGGCTGATTGAAGATGGTCAAGATCCTATTGGCATTGGCATGGTATTTCAACAAGCCGCACTGTTTGATTCACTTACCGTGGATCAAAATGTGGGCTTTTTGCTCTACGAACATTCGCGTTTGTCGCGACGGCGCATTCGAGAATTGGTCGTGAAACGATTGGAGATGGTGGGTTTGGCTGATGTGAGCGATCGCTATCCTTCTGAGTTGTCTGGCGGAATGCGAAAACGAGTCAGCTTTGCACGGGCCATTATGGCAAACCCAGATAACCCCAGAGATACGCCTGAGGTGTTGCTCTATGATGAACCAACGGCTGGTCTTGATCCGGTCGCATCGACTGTGATTGAAGACCTGGTGCGTCAGCTTCAGTGTGTTGAAAGTGGCTGTAGCACTTACGTGATGGTGACTCATCAGCAAAGTACAATTCGTCGCACGGCTGATCGGGTTATTTTTTTGTATCAGGGGCATGTGCAATGGGAAGGCAGTGTACAGGCTGTGGATACAACCGACAACCCTTTGATTCGCCAGTTTTTTAGTGGCAACGTCAATGGTCCCATGCAAGTCATTGGCTAAGACGTAAATGAATGCAAATTAGGTACGGTAGCAGCAGAGAGGTCATCAGGAGCCGGAATCAGGAAAACTGCTACATTCTGGCTTCTAACTCTTGTATGCTCAGCCTAGATCTGTTCAATACCCACTGTCTCCCTACCTTAATGTCTCCCTACTTAGTGAGGACTCATCATGCGATCGCGAACTGTTCGGGAAGGCTCTGTTGGCTTGTTGCTTTTGTTAGGGTTGGGTCTTTTTGCGGGACTCATCCTCTGGCTGCGGGGCATCAGTGTTGGCAATCGTGGTTACAAAGTCATGATTGATTTTGCCAATGTTGCAGGTATGGAGGTGGGCACCGCCGTTCGCTATCGCGGCGTGGTCGTGGGTAAGATTACCAAAACGCGGCCAGGCCCAAACGGAGTAGAAGTGGAAGTCGAAATTTCGCCTGCTGATCTGCTGATTCCCAAAGATGTAACGGTGGAGTCCAATCAATCGGGCTTATTGGGCAGCACGTCGATCGACATTAATCCCGTCAAGCAACTCACAACCAACATTGACGCAAAGCCCCTGGATGCCAACTGCAACAATGATGTGATTGTCTGCAACAAAGCAAGACTGGCGGGTCGTGTGGGAGTCAGCGTGGATGAACTGCTGCGATCGTCGATGAATTTTGCCAATGCGTATAGCAATCCGTCCTTTGTGGCAGACGTGCAAACGGTGACGCGCAACAGCGCTCAGGCCGCTGCCGAAATTGCTGCCCTTAGCCGAGAGTTTAGAGGGGTCGCAAAGACAGTGAATCAGCAAGTTTCCACGCTTTCTGCCTCTAGCCGCAATGTCGATCGCACCGTGACCAAACTGGGTCTCACCGCCGATCAAGTCAATAGCCTCTTGGCGACCAATCGCTCAAACCTAGTAGGCACGCTCGGCAACATCAACGTGATTACGACGCAGCTTCGTACAACCGTTGCGAACCTAAACCCTGTTGTTAGCCAGGTGCAGCAGGGCCAATTGATTCAAAACCTGGAAACGCTCTCTGCCAACGCTGCTCAAGCTTCTGCCAACCTGCGGGATGTCTCCACGGCGCTAAATAGTCCCTCTAATCTAATGGTGCTACAGCAAACGCTCGATTCAGCCAGAGCGACGTTTCAAAATGTGCAAAAAATCACGTCTGACCTGGATGAATTAACGGGCGATCCAGCGTTTCGCGTCAATGTACGTAAGCTCGTCAATGGCCTCAGTGGTTTGGTTTCGTCGTCACAGCAACTCCAGCAGCAGGCACAACTGGCGCAAATTCTCACGCCGATCGCCGAAACGTCTGCCCATACCCCAACCCCTTTAACCAGCGATCGTCGTTCTACCGTAGAACCGTTACTGAAAACCTTGCCGCAGAAGACGGCGGAAGGGGTGGAGAGTCGGGAGTAGAGGGAATGGGGGGAGAGTTTTGAGTTTTAAGTTTTAAGTTCCGGATGAATTCTGCTTCTAACCTTATTCCTTCTGCCTTTTGTTGTGAGCTATCAGCGGTCAGTATCAGCGCTCAGCTTTCCACGCTCCACTGTCCCGCTTGCTGCTAAAAACCAATCACCCTAGCGAAGCCATGCCGAAGGCTTTACAACTTCTTTTGCCTTCTGCCTTTTCCCTAACTCCAATCGTCCCGCTTACTGCCGCGCCCTTTGTAAACTTGGGCTTCACGATGAAGCTGGCGTGCTCTGGCGTTTAACGTTTCATCGGTCAGGTTCCACTGCTTCAGTGCTTTATCGAGATCGGCTTGAATATCACGCGCACCCGGAAAGCCCCGGTAGCGAATCCGAAGACGGGCCAGCTCTGCCAAATTGTAATCGGTTAGGCCTTCAGCCAGTAGCGTGTTTACAATCTGGCGATCGCTACTCCAAAGGGGATGCTGTTGATCCGTCTGCTTTTCAGCCATAGGGTTGTGACGATAAGTAGGGATGGGTCGCTACAGTCTAAGAAGTATTACTGAAGCTACAGCGCTGATTGCTGTAGGGCTATTTTGCGGCACGGCTATTTGCAGCACGGCTGCTACGGGTAGCGCTCTGTTCAACTCAAGGCTGCTGCACTACGGTAGATGAGGGGGAGGCCATTCGTCAACTCTCATGAACCGAAACTATATTCTTGTCTAACGATCGAACCGCTACTGACTGACTCAAGCAACCTTAAACATGCACGCCATCTTATTTTTGTTTGAAAACTGAATTGTTGCAGTAGACTGGCTGGTAATCTTGAAGCAAGTGGCTAATCTGAGGCTCGCACACTGGGCTAACGGTGGTTCTGATTCACGGGAAGAGTTCCTAAGCCTGAGTTTGGGTACGTTGAGTAGTACAGTACGTTCGTGATCGTCAGACACTGCTGTACGTGTGTTAAAGGAGTGATGAGAAGCTGATGTCCACCGCGTTTCGATCTGCGACCCGTTCCCGGCGACCTTCGTCTGTTGGTCGATCGCCGCTTTACCCTGTACCAGAAAAGCCGCGATCGAGACGAGCTGCGCCTAAAAGTGCTCCTCCACTAAGAGCCGTTTCCACCTCGACTGCCAGACCAAAAGCAGGTGCAAGAGCTGGTGCACAAACAGTCAGGCAGCTACCGTCATCCCGTGCGTTCCCCTTATGGTTAAGGGCTTTAATTCAAGCGCAACGCGGTTCGTTGGTCATCGCCTTTATTTTGGTGATTGCAACCCTCATGGTTTATGGCAGTACCGTTTATACCCAGCAGCTTTGGAGTAAAGAGTACCGTAAGCTCAAAACACTTCAGCGCAACGAGCGAGAAATGACGGCAACGAGTGCAAGCCTGGAAAATCAACTGGCACTCCAGGCAGAGCGACCTGGTTCGAGGCTAGTGCCGCAAACGCCAGAGAGTACAATTTTTCTACAGCCCGCTCCGCAGCGCCAGCCTTTGGAAACCACGCCTAGCGTTCCCAGGGTTGAAGCGGCTCCCAATACGCCGCTGGGTTATTAAGGGATGTCGCTATGAGTAGTCCTCCTCGTTCTTTGTCGGCACAGCGGTCACGTCGCTTCCCCCTTCGTAGTCAGCCTCGACGCATTGAGCGCGCGGCTTTAGTCGAGCGGCCAACGTTTCGGTTGTTACTGGTGTGGGCGGCATTGGTTGCTGGCTGTGGGCTGCTCGTGCTCAATCTATTTCGCTTGCAGGTTGTACAAGCAAAGCAACTGCAAGCACGGGCGCAAGACCAACAAATGATGTACATGCGACCGTTTATTCCACGTCGGCAGATTATCGATCGACAGGGAACGGTCTTAGCACTCGATCGCCCGGTTTATACTTTATTTGCTCACCCCAAGCTGTTTAAGGTACCAAAGCCAGAGATTGCCGAAAAGCTAGCGCCTCTTCTGCGGCGATCAGCGGCTGAGTTGACCAAAAAATTTGATCAGGCCGAAACAGGGGTTCGCATGGAGTATGCACTCTCTGAAAGCACGGCTGATCAAATCACCAATCTGCAAATTGATGGTTTGGAACTGCTCCAAAGTCAACAGCGGCTTTACCCACAGCAAGAGATGGCGGCCGATGTGTTGGGTTATGTCAACGATGATCATAAAGGTCAGGCTGGGCTAGAGTTAAGCCAGCAAACGTTACTAGAGCGGCTATCAAAACCAGTGCGGCTTCGACGGATGGGCGATGGGTCGCTCATGCCCGATCAGGTGCCAGGTGGCTTCCTAAACTTAGATGATTGGCAACTGCAACTTACGGTGGATAGCCGCTTACAGCGCGTCGCTATCAACGCCTTACAGCAGCAGGTGAAAAAATTTAACGCCAAACGAGGAACGGTCATCGTCATGGATGTCCACGATGGCTCGCTCCTCACACTGGCAAACACTCCGTCCTACGACCCCAATCAGTATTTTAACTACTCCCTCGATCGATTCAAAAACTGGGCCTTGTCTGATCTTTATGAACCCGGTTCGACGTTTAAGCCCATCAACGTGGCGATCGCTCTAGAAACAGGTTCCATCAAACCAGATAGTGCTTTCTACGATGAAGGTCAGATTTATGTCAGCGGTTGGCCCATCCAAAACTTTGACTACTCCACCTCAGGCGGTAGAGGCCGCATCACCCTCACAGAAATTTTGGAATACTCCAGCAACGTTGGCATGGTGCATGTCGTACAGCAAATCAAGCCCGACGTTTATTACACCTGGCTCAAGCGCATCGGCATGGGTGATCTCGTTGGCATTGACTTACCCTCTGAAGCGTCTGGTCAGTTCAAAACCCGCAAGACATTCCTGGAATCACCAATCGAACGTGCAACCACCGCTTTTGGACAAGGCTTCTCGCTCACTCCCATTCACCTCGCACAACTCCACGCCGTACTCGCAAACGGCGGCAAGCTAGTAACCCCCCACGTCGTTCGTGGCTTGTTTGACAGCAAAGGACAACCCTACTGGCAGCCTAACATCCCCGCTCCTCGCCCTATCTTCTCTAAAGCAACGACGCAAAGTTTGCTTGCCATGATGGAAACAGTGGTCAGTAAAGGAACGGGTAAGAGCGCCCAAATTCCCGGCTACAGAATTGCAGGCAAAACGGGCACCGCCCAAAAAGCTAATCCTAACGGTGGCTACTTTGACCACGCGAAGATCACCAGTTTTGTCGGGATCTTTCCCGTCGAAGCACCCCGCTACGTGGTGATTGCTGTAGTAGATGAACCCAAAGGCGGCGACGCATTCGGTTCCACCGTTGCGGCCCCAGTGGTTAAAGCCGTGATGGAAGCCCTCATCAGCCTGGAGAAAATTCCCCCCAGTCCGGTAGAACCAAGTGCAAAAGCTGAGGACGTGATCAGGAGATAGAGCGAAGGATGAAGGATGAGGGATGAGGGCAAGGACTGATAGCTGACCGCTGACCACTAAATCAACTCAAAACTCAAAACTCAAAACTCTCTCCCTACTCCCCACTCCCTATTCCCCACTCTTCATCACCCTTAAAAACTCCAGCGGCAGCCCATCTGTATCAGCAATAAAGGTCACTTCGTAAACCCGATCGCCAATCATTTGTTGTTCGGGTTGTAGCAGCACGTTGAGCGGTTGTAGTTGATCTGGTTGGGCTTGAGCAGCTTGTGTCATGCGATCGCGCAAGTCGGTTAACCAGTGGGTTAAATCATCAGTCACACCTGTCAGGTCAAACGAGAGATGGTAATAGCCCACATAATGCTCGTCGCCAAACGCATCGGGAGCAGGCTTTGGCTCTGGAATTTGGATCAGTTCAATGCGTCCGCCCAAACCTTCCATCCAACACGCCAGGGTATATCCTGTGGTGAACCGCTCTTGTACTTGAAAGCCAAGCTGTTCATAGAAAGCGATCGCGCGAAAAATATTTGCCGTCCGAATCGAAGTGTGATGCATAATCGAAGCGTGCTGCCTGAAGGTAGGCTGAGTTTAAGATTGCAGACCTTGTAGAGGGTTTAAGGAAACGGACGCAATGAAACTGAACATGTTGGATGGGCCGACGCTGACCGCTGACCGCTGAAAGCTTTGAGAAAGCATCCGTTTCATTAAGGTCTTTTACTGATTAGAGTCTTCTATCTAGTGCGTTTCGAGAACGTTTCGGCACCTCTACTTAGTTTAGAGTCTTTAACCTTCGCCTAATCAACAGGCGAGCGTCTTCAGCCCACAATTAACCCCATTCGTTTCATAGGATCGGTTCATGCATCGAGTCATGAAGCTGCTATTTATTCGCCACGCTCAGTCAACAGGCAACAAAGAAAAGCGAATGCAGGGACATGGTGAGTATGCGCTTTCCAACGAAGGCAAGCAGCAAGCCGAAAAGCTGGCACGGAGTTTGTTGGCAGAAGCATGGCATCCTTCCCATGTGTACAGCAGCCCTCTGAGAAGAACCGCACAGACGACCCAGATCTTGCTTGACCACTTTCAAACGGCACCCCTCCCAGCAGCCGTCAGCGACTTAATCGATAGCGCTGAAGCGGTGCTTGAGACTCCTGAAAGCGAACCCAAAAGCGTTACAGTCGCTTATGCTGACGAACTCAAAGAGTTTCAAAATGGCATTTTTCAGGGGCTAACCTGGGCTGAGGCGGTCAGGCGCTATCCGGATCTCTGCCGCCAGTTAGAAGCCTCACCAGACTGGATTCAAATCCCTGGTGCCGAAACACCGCAAGCTGCCAGACAACGATCGCACCTCTTTATTCAGTCGCTCTTTGAGCGTCATCAGAACGGGGATCAGATTTGGATTGTGACCCATAGCTGGATCTTGCAGCATTTGATCGCTGAACTTATGGGATGCGATCGCTCATGGCGACTAAGAGCAAATAACACCGCACTCTTTGAGTTTTGGGTTGACCAATCTCGGTGGCATCGCTCGGATCAAAACCGCTTTAATACAGATCTTTGGCAAGTGCGCCGCTTCAACGATTGCCGCCATCTAAAAGCGTAGTGGTCATGCTAACAGACACGTCACATTGATTGGAGATAACCGTTAGGCAAAGACTAAGTAGATTCTTGCTAGATAATGATCCCCACGCGCGATCGCCTCTTTGTTAAAAGGGCAAAACGGCTTGTTCTCATTAAGTTTCTTATCAAAAAAGAGGCTCTTCAGCAAACAATTTGAGATGACGCTTGTCGGTCGTTTCGTTCTCCTTTTACAAAATTGGAGTATCTTGAATCAAGGGTTGTCATAGCATCCTCCTTAATGTTTCGTTGTCAATTTATTGCGTTCAATTATGACAAGCACAGTGAACGATATCGTTAAACAAGCTACCCAGGGCAGCGTTGCGGCTATTATTCAAGTCCTCAACGAAAAGCTTGCTGACTCCGGTGTTCGAACACGTGCTATTTTTGCCGATGGTGTACTGCAAATCCTGTGCGAAGCAGCTACAGCAGAACAATTGGAGCCGTCAGAATTGATTGGACAAATCCGGCAAACGCTAGAGGCGATCGCGCCCCGGAATATTCGCCGTGTCAATATTAACAGCCGTATTGTGCGCGAGCAGCAGTTGCTCTGGTTAGACGAAATTAATCGTGATCCCGAAAGCCAGCTTCTCTGGTCGCAAGAAATCACGCTAAATAAACCGAATCTTCTGCGGCACATGCTCAACGAGTGGAACCAGCATGCTGCGCTACAGAAGCCGAATCTACCCACACGCACTGCGGTGCAGCTACGTGAACGCCATCAATTTTGGCGTGGGCTTGTGGGTGGTGCGAGTGCCAGTCTTTTGCTGCTCTTAGGGGGATGGGCGCTGTATAGCTGGTTAGGTGCACCCAAACGTCAGGCACTGACACCTTCACCCGTAAACAGTCCATCCTCAAGCCCAGAACCTGCGCCGATTCAAAGTCTGCCCACGCCAGCCAGCCCTGTCAGTAAGCAAGATGACTTTGCGATCGCAGTGAGACTGGCACAACAAGCATCTCAGGAAGGGCTGACAGCACAGTCACAGGCCCAGTGGTTGGAACTTGCTGCCCGTTGGCAACGAGCCTCAGACTTGATGGCGGGTGTGCCTGCTGAAGACGATCGCTATAAAACCGCTCAAGATCGGGTGCTTGCTTACCATAAAAACAAAGAATTGGCGTTGGAAAAGGCAAACCAGCAGCAAACTGCAAATCAGCCAACAGCCTCAGAGTCGTCTCCTACAGAGACAGCCCCGGACATACTACCTATTGACACGGCAACCCCCAACCCATAAGCAATCGCCTCGACAAGCGCCTGCCAACTATTCAATGCTCACTCCGCGTACCGTTTGCGATCGCCCACGACCTGCCACTGGAGCCTGCTGAATCTGTCGATCGCGGACATGATGTGCCTGAAAATGCTGTTGCCACATTTCTGGTGCATTCAGCGTTTCGCCACCATGCTTCGTTAAGCGTTGTCGCACCTTACACAGCACAGGCGTATTTACACAGGCTCCCGCCACAATAATTTGCCCCTTGGTTAAAGCAGGCAGTTCTTTCAGCAAATCGCGTCCCGCCGCCTCTACACCGTATTTCAGACTTTCTTGATCAACCGGATTGACGATTCGCATGATGAACTGGCTCATGCATTGAGACAGCACATCTGAGTCAATCTTGCCGGGACGCTGAGTGATTAAACCCATCCCTAAACCAAACTTGCGTCCTTCACTCAAAATCGTTCGCAGCACAGCCTTACAGCGCGATGGCTCATGCGCAGGGGCAAAGCGGTGCGCCTCTTCCACAATGATAAAAACAGGGTAGGGTAGGTAGTGTTCATCCTCCGGCTTAATCAGTTCCCGTTGCGTATTCATCCGCGCCTGGTTGGACTGCCGCAACACCGCCGCGCAGATCACCTGCTGTTCTTCCTGGCTAATTTCATTCATTTGCAGAACGGTGACTTGCCCTGGCTCAAACAAATCTCGCGGTGCAACAGTATGTTCAAAGGTATGAAAATACTGCGATCGCTCCAGCCGCTCTAGCTTCCACTCCAATGCTGGGGCCGAGGAGCCTGATTTCTCGTTGCCTTCTTCATCCACCTGCATATCGGCTTCGCGCACGGCGGCAATCAAGTCCTGAATGCCCCACCGATGCTCACCTTGCTTATGACGTTGCAGCAAGCGATAGGCTTTATTGAGAATCGACTGCTGGCGATCGCTCATCTCTGGCAGCAGCGTCAGAATGTCGTAGTAATCCAGCGAAGATACCCGAATCCGAATATCCTCTGGTGTAAGGATTTTTACTCTGGGCGCATAGCCATCGCTGGCTTGGAAAGCTGGATGGCCTCGCATATCCGCCAACGTGTGATATTCTCCATGCGGATCAAAAATTAGTACAGCGGCCCGGTTCTGCGGCGATAGCAATTCCTCAATCAACACCCCGGCTGTGTACGACTTGCCCGATCCGGTGCCCGCCAGGATCGCCATGTGCGTACTGACCAGTTCTTTCACATCTAGCGCTACAGGTACATTTGTCTCCCGTAGCAGCAGTGATCCAATGTGTGCCGAACCAATCTCACCGGGCTGTTTCTTGTTCAGCACGCGACGCAGCATGGCATCGTCTGCCAGGTAAACCTTTGCACCAGGATTTGGAGTTCGTCGCGGGTTCATAAACCCCAGATTCAGATCAAAGTAACCAACGACATCCACCGTAATTTCATAAATTTCTGGGTTGTTATACGTGAAACCAACGATCGCTGCGATCGCCTCTGGGCTGATTTCTGTGTCTGCAAAAATACGGTCGGGCAGGTGGTCAATCAGACATCGCGCCGAAATCTTTCCTAAGATTTGTAGCGCCGCTAAGCTCGCTTGATCGTCTGCAACCTCATAAAAAACGAACTCCCCGATCTTGACCGAGCGATTATCTGCCGTAATAAAAACATACTGATTACCCGTCTCACCCGGCCCTTTAACCGTACCAATGACGCGCGGCGACGACAACACAGCCTCTACACCCGTAGTATCCACTAGAAGCGAGTTCTTAATGTTCATTTACTATCATGCAGACCGAGCTAGTACAGTGTATTTTCCCCCGGTTATAGCATCCCTGGTGGCCCACGATCGCCCAATCGCAAAGCGCCTGCCCACTCATTCACCTCCCAATGCTAGAAAAGTAGAGGGCGCAACATCATAGAGAATGCAAGCTGTAGCGATCCCATTTAAATTGTAAAACGTGTCCTGGAACTTAGGGTAGGTGTAAAAGTATCGGCAAGTGCAGAAACCAGGAATTCACGGATACCGTAAACAAGCGGCTCGTTTAGGCTAGAGCCACTTAAGCCATGAAACGAGCGATCGTCATCATGGTATCCACCACGCTTGAGAACAGCTAGCAACACGTTGATTAATCGGTAACCACTGCTAGAGACTGAGCCAATGTGGGAATCCTAACGTTATAAAAGTGGTTGAAGCATGAATCTAGCAGATAACAGCGGGGCAATAACTGATAACGCATACACCACAGAAAGCTGTGCGGCAGGTAGCGATGTCACTCTTTGCAGCGAAATGCTGTCAACTGTCACCACACGACCATCCTCCTCTCACCTTAGAGTCGTGTTGCCTGAAGAAGCCCGTCGTTCACCCCTGCAGCAGCACGCTGCGAGCCTCACAAGTTTGTGGCAGCATATGCTACACAGCGCCTCAACTCAGTCTGACTACAGCCAGCTACTCGCTGATCTTGCGGCTTGCCTCGGCAAAGCCTGCAATGTTGATGGCTGCGTGATCATACTTCCCAACTCCACCAACACTACAGCTCAGATCGTTTGCTGGTTAGCGGATGCCCAGCCACGGTTCATGCAGTCGTTGCAGGTTCCTTCTGGGCTGCTCGAAGGGTGGCAGTTTGAAGGGTGGCAGTCAGGCTCAGTACCCATCCAGATTGAAAATGTTGAGACTGCGCCATCGCAGTCCACGACCGCATCAGGTGCGAGTAAGTTTCTCGAAATCTGGCAGACAATTCACTCGTTGTGGGCATCATCCCAGGCGATGTCAGTGCTAGCGGCTGCAACACAATTTCAAGGCAGCGCGAATGGAGTAATCAGTTTTATGCGATCGCGCCCTTGTAACTGGACTCAATCAGAAATCGCAGGCATTCAGACAGTGTCTCATCAGGTAGCCAGCACTGTCGAGCAACTTCGGCTTCAGCAACAGCTTAGCAAGCAGGTGCAGTATCAAAGCGTTGTCAACCAACTCACGCTGGCTATTCACAACGCATCTGATCTCAATGTAGTTCTCAAGCATGCGACGGACGACACGGCAACAGTCTTGCAGGTAAAACGCGGAATGCTTTTGCGCCTAAAGCACTGGGATTCTCTGTTTCGGAATCGCGTACCCACCCGTCTCCCCAAAATTAGGGTAAATATTGCGTGCGAATGGCTTAGTGATGCGTCTAGTCCATACCCAGAACCTTCTGGATCAGTTCAAGCTGAGTTGATCGATACGGGTGGCAGCAGTCAATCGTTTTGGCTCTCAGAATGCACACTTTGCCAACAGGCTTTTTTGCACCCTGATGAACTGATTCTACTGGCTGGCACACAGCAAGATCAGCCGCTTCTTGGCGTTGGTGCTCCAGATCGTCTGGGTAGTGGTATTGCACCCACATTTACACTGGAGTCTTTACCAACCCTTCTCTTGGCCCCCCTCGAAAGCCAGGGCACGGTTTTGGGATTTCTGGTGTTTCAGCAAGATCAACCCCGCGTCTGGCAACCAGAAGAGCTAGAACTGGTGCAATTAGTTAGCGCTCAAGTCAGCACAGCCATTATTCAAACTGAGACGCTTCGTCAGGTACAGTCGCTTGTTGAAAAGCGCACGGCAGAGCTTCGTGAGAGCCTCTCTGTTCAGGCAAAGCTTTACGATCGCACACGCTATCAGCTCGATCAGCTACGTCATCTCAACCAGGCGAAGGACGAATTTTTGAGCACGGTGAGCCACGAACTGCGCACCCCCCTCACCAGTATGACGATGGCAATCCGCATGTTGCGCCAGGTGGGGTTAGATAATGAGCGCAGTACATGCTATTTAGATATTCTGGAGCAGCAGTGCGCACAAGAAACTAGCCTCGTTAATGACCTGTTAGGGCTTCAGGAACTGGAATCAAATCAGGTTGCCATGAATCTGCAAGAAATTGATCTAAAAGCGTTAATGCAAGATCTGATCAGGCTCTTTCAGCAAAAGTGGTCTGCAAAAGGGTTGACCTTGAAAACAAAGCTGCCGAAGCGATCGCTCCGCCTGTTAAGTGATCGGGATAGCCTGCACCGCATTCTGTTTGAACTCCTTACCAATGCAGGTAAGTATTCCGACCCAAACGGTTGCGTTCAGCTCAACGTCGCTGAAAAAAAGGAGCCGTCAGGCAACCAGATTGTTGTGACCCTGAACAACACTGGACAGGGTATTACGCCTGATGACTTGCCGCTGATTTTTGAAAAATTTAAACGCAGTCAGGGTGCTACTCAAAACGCTGTTCAAGGGACAGGCTTAGGTTTAGCGCTTGTAAAATCGTTAGTGCAGCACTTAAACGGTGATATTACCGCCTCCAGCTGGACGACTGACGATGCCCACACCTACGAAACATGCTTTACACTGACCCTGCCGCAACTCTTTATTCGCACCGAATTGCCCTAACGAAGTAGCCCGCATCGTTTCAGCAGCCGTTAAGCAAGGCAGTAAGCTTAGAACCGCAATGAACCATTGTGATTGCCTCGTGCCCGATGGAGTAAGAGAGTTGCCGACTTCAACCCTTCTTTAGCACGTCTAGCGTCCATCCAGTTCACCCTTTCATCCTCACAGAACGGTTAGGCTAAATGGAATATAGTCAATAGTATGCTCAAGTCTGCCGCGCCTAAATCACTCCGTTGGCAACGTGCTAAGCAATCGCTGCTAGCACGGCAGACAGACATTTTCTTGTCGGCAGCACGATTGTTGGGCTATTTGTGGTGGGATGACACGATCGCCCGACGGTTTCCTCAACATCGCAATCGTCGTGCGCAGTGGCTAGTCGGCACACTGCTTGATTTGGGCCCGACATTCATTAAGATTGGGCAGGCACTTTCAACACGAGGCGACTTGTTACCGCCAGAATACATTCAAGCGCTCTGCCAACTTCAAGATCGAGTGCCTCCGTTTGGTGCAGATGACGCGATCGCCATTATTGAATCTGAGCTAGGTAGCCCACTTTACACGCTCTATCAAGCATTTGACCGTGTACCAATCGCGGCAGCTAGCCTGGGGCAAGTACACAAAGCACGGCTGTATACGGGCGAGGAAGTCGTCATTAAAGTGCAGCGCCCAGGGCTAGACACCCTATTTGATCTGGATTTTAGAGTGCTGCGGCGGTTGCTCCGGTTCTGTAAACGCTATCTGCCTGGGGCAAAAGAGTACGACCTGGATGCTATTTACGAAGAGTTTGCGCAGGTGCTTTACCAGGAAATTGACTACGTGCAAGAAGCGATTAATGCCGATCGCTTCCGTCACAATTTCCGCGACCATACCCGCATTGTTGCTCCTAAGGTGTATCCCAAATACACCACTAAAAAAGTCTTGACGATGGACTATGTGCCGGGCATTAAGATTAACGATCGTCAAAGCCTGGAGGCGATCGGCATCAACGTCAAAGAAGTTAACCAGTTGGGTATTTGCTCGTATTTAAAGCAGCTACTACAGGATGGCTTTTTTCAGGCCGATCCTCATCCTGGCAACATGGCGGTCAGCCCCGATGGCTGCCTCATCTTCTATGATTTCGGCATGATGGCAGAAGTGAAATCCATCGACAAAGACCAGATGGTGCGTACCTTTTTCGCCGTTTTGCGGAAAGACACCGACCAGGTCATCCATACTTTGACGACAATGGGGTTAATTGAACCCGTTTCAGATATGACCCCGATTCGTCGTGTAATGGGGTTTGTGCTAGAACGGTTCACCGAAAAACCGATCGCGCTGCAAGAATTTAGCCAGGTACGGCAGGAGGTCTCGGCTCTCTTTGCACAGCAACCCTTTCGCTTACCAGCCAAGATGACGTTTATCCTCAAGGCACTCACAACACTGGATGGAGTTGCCCGCGATCTCGACCCTCAGTACAGCCTGATGGAGTCTGCCAAGCCTTTTGTCAAAAGCATTACGCTTGCTAAAGGGCCCAGTAATGGCATCGGTGAATTGACCCGGCAGGCACGAGAGTACATTACGTACAAGCTCCGTCAACCCAGTGCGACTGAGCGACTGATTCAGCGGTTAGAAGAGCGCGTTGAACAGGGAGAGCTAGAAATTCGTGCCCGATCGCTAGAGACCGATCAAGCAATTAGAAGCCTCAATCTTGCGCTCAAAAGCTTAATCTATGCTTGTTTGACTGGATTCTTATTACTTTCTGGGGCAGTCTTACTGGTAGGAGCGTACAAAATTTGGGCTTTTGTCGCGTTTGGACTGGCAGGTCTTAGCTCACTTGTCTTAATCCGGTTTCTCATTGATCTAGCCATTCGAGAACGCATCGGGCGTCTCACCAAGTAAAACGCTTTCGCTACACCATTTGAGTAGTATGCCGAACGGTTTGCGCGTTAGCCATGACAACCAAGGGGTAGTTAGCTTGCACAGGATGGAGCCTAGAGACGATTTAAACTCAGCCTAGTAGATTGTCAGCTTTAAGTTAACAGGTCAGTCAGTGCTTGTGCCTAACGACTCGTTGATACATCCACTCCCTATCTGTCAGTTTGATTTTGACAGTTCATTACTCTGTGCTGAAAGGCGCTGAGACTGGTTCATTACTGCTATTTCACCAATTTTAAAGAGTCTTTTTAACCTTCAACAGCCACTAACGGCAAGACAGATCTACTGAAATAAAAGTTTAATTTAAGCTAAAAATCTGCCGCAGCATGGCACCACAGCAGACTTTAAAATTGATATACCCCCAGGGGAATTCGAAGTTGGTCAGAGAATAAGTATTTATGCTTATGAAAATAGGGGTCTATGCCCCTCTGACACGAGGATTTTCAGACATAACGACTAAGATAAGCGGCGATAGACCACCTCGGCATCATCACCCTGATCTATCGCCCGCCCGCTTCATCAACTTGCTATGCCGCGATCGCAGCCCCAAATCAGGGTGTAAAGAGATAGGGTAAGCAGAGTCATTGTCTCTTCGAGTCGGTTGGTGAACTGGTGGTGAATTGTGGAAACAGACCCTCAGCGTTCTGACGATTAATAGCTGAACGTAGCCCAGGGTCAAGCGGGTAAGCATCCAGCCCATTGGTGAAGTGATTGACCGCTTCTACAGGCGCGAACGGCCAGTCGCTACCAAAAAGAATGTGACTGGAATCAGCGAACGCCAGCAGGCTGGGCAATGCGGTCGGGCTACCAGACAGAGCGGTGTCGAAGTAAAACTGACGGAGATTGTTCAGTCCAGTTTCGTAGGTGCCATCGGTGGAACAAATGAGTGCCATCCGATGGGCAGCGTAAGGGATAAAGCCGCCAGCATGGGACAGAATCACTTTCAGATTGGGGTGGCGGGTCATTGACCCAGAGGTGATCAAATTAATCGCCGCGCGAGTGGTATCGAGCAAGAAGTCAGCGGCGAAGGGTGGTACACCAGGCAAACTGGCTCCCGGTAAATCCGACGGATGGACAAAGACGATCGCATGACGACGGTTCAGCTCCTCCATGAGTGGGTCAAAAGCCTTCTCGCCCAGGTAGTGACCGTGAGTATTGGCGAGCAGAATCACCCCAGCAGCCTGCAATTTGTCTAAAGCGTAGACTGCTTCGGCTATAGCGCCATCAACATCCGGTAAGGGCAGGGTCGCAAAGAAGCTAAAGCGATCAGGGCGATCGATCGCAACTTGAGCCGCAAACTCGTTCACTTCACGCGCCATGTCCCGTGCTTCAGCCCCACTTCCCAGGCTCACACCCGGCGTGGACACGGAGACAATGCCAGTGGCAATGCCATGCTTATCCATGAGGTCGATCGTTTCTTGTAAATCCCATTGGGGAATGGGTATGCTGCCAAAACTAAATCCTTTCGCGTTCACCCAGTCTCTATAAGCAGGTGGAACGATATGTTGGTGTACATCAATCCGGTTAGCACTAGACATTGTTTCTCCGTTACGTGACATCTGCAAACTGTTGTCAATAGGACTTATGCAAAAGCGGTCATCTTTCGCCCCCAAACCTCCAGGATTAGGGGTTTAATTGGCTTGATTCCCCCCAAAATTGGGGGCTAGGGGGCAAATGCGTAAGTCCTAGTCAAATTACTTACCTACAGGCAGCGGCTTGATTGCGGGCGAGGATCGTGAGGCGAGCTGCATTTTTTTGGTAAGTGGTGCCCGTTCCTCGTGGTAGCGGCGCAGTGCGTCGGGAATGTTTGTCATGCCGTCCCCGCTCAATGCCCGCGCCAACGCACCAGCATCCTGAATTGCCTGGTTCGCCCCCTGACCTGCGCGAGGAGCCATCGGGTGCGCCGCGTCGCCTAGCAGGGTGATGTGTGCGGTACTCCAGATCGCAATGGGTTCGCGTTCGTAGACCGGGTTTGCCCGCACTGGAACGGTTCCAGCTTCGATTAGCTTAATCATGTCAGGATCAAAGCCCTGGAAGTAATCAAGGAGTTCTGAGGTTGGCACCTCGCTCGTCCACAAATCCTGCGGTGGGGTGTCCCGTACCATAATGGTGTCCATCGCCACCTCGTTCCCCCCGCGCAGCGGCAGCAACAGCATCTGCCGGGAGTCTTTTTCCCAGGAGTACAACCGATCGTTTGGCATATCTTCAGGCATCGCGGCACTGGGCGCAAGTCCCCGCAGGACGACCAGCTTTGAGAAGATTAGCGCGTCGTTATCAATAGACTTGCGAACCACGGACTTGATGCCGTCGGCTCCAATCACGACCTTAGCGCGCACCTGCCGCCCGTCGGCAAACCGGACGACACCGCGATCGCCGTCTTCAAATGCCTCAACGCTTGTCATGCCGAGATGAACACACTGCTGATCGACACCCGACAGCAACAGAGCGTGGACATCGGCGCGATGCACAGAGTAGGCATTGCCTTCGCCAGTTAGGTCAGCAGCGATCGTCCCAATCGGGGTGCCTTCGCTGTCGCGCACATCGATTCCCTGGAGTTGTACCGCCTCAGCATAGAAGCGATCGGCGACACCCCATTGCTCGAACAATCGCACGCTGGGTTCACGGATGACGACCGCTCCGCCAATGGCTTGAAGGGCTTTGGTGCGTTCATAGACATGGGCAGTGATGCCAACCTGCCGCAGGGCAACGGCAGCCGCCAGTCCGCCGATACCCGCTCCGACGATCGCCACATCCACTTCGAGCGGCACGCTGATTTCCGTAATGTTGGATTCAGACATAATTCGATCTCCCGTTGAGTGCTACATTTCGACTAAAATCTCGGAGGTTTAAGCCACTCTGTTGAGTCACGCTGCTTGAGCCTGGTTAAAACCTCCGAGGGTTGCGTCAGTCCTGATTCCATTAGACTCATTGCCAATCAATTGATCAACGGGCAAAATATTGATGTATCATTTCCTTTTAGTTGATGATGAGCCGCGATGGATACCCTCGTGAGTATGCGCGTCTTTCGCTGGGTTGTGGAGCTAGAGAGCTTTGTGGCGGCGGCAGACCGGATGGAGATGTCGGCGGCAATGGTGAGTAAACACGTCATGCATTTGGAGCGACATTTGGGCGGACGCTTGCTGAATCGCACCAGTCGGCATCTGAGTTTGACAGAAAGCGGCACCATCTACTTTGAGCAATGCTGTGAAATGCTCGATCGCCTCAATGAAGTCGAAGCCACAGTCAGCCGAGCCGCCGTGGTTCCTAACGGTGTCCTGAAAATGAGCGCCCCAGACTGGTTTGCGAACCGGATTTTTACCCAGGCGATCGCCGACTATCGCACCCAATTTCCCGAAGTCACCCTGGAGATTGACCTGAGTGGGCGGATAGTGAATCTGGTCGAGGAAGGCTTTGATCTGGCGTTGCGAGCAACGCATCGGGAACCCAGTCGCACTCTGATTTATCGGGCGATAGCTCCCATTCAACTACGCATCGTTGCGGCACCGGCTTACCTGCACAGAGCGGGAAAGCCCACCCAGCCCGAAGCGTTAGCGCAACACGCCATGATGACCTACTCGGTGATGCCAGAGAGTAAAGTGCCTCTGATCGGCTCGACGGGAAAAATTAGCGCAAAGTTCAGCTCCGTGCCTGTGCTGCGAACGAATAACGTCAATTTGATCCACGAAGCGACAGTGAACGGCATGGGGATTAGTTTATTACCCACCTGGCTGATTGACAATGATCTTGCAACTGGAGCTTTAGAGGAAGTGCTGCCGGAGTATCACTTGCCCCCTAGCACCTTGTATGCGGTCTATCCCAGCCGCAAGTATCTCTCGTCGAAGGTGCGAACGTTTGTCGAGTTTATGATTGATCGCTTCACAATAAACTAATGTCTTCACTAGTTATTCTAAAATTGCTATCGCCAAATTGCTCTATTGAGAACCGTGAAAAGAGCATTTTCAAACTGCTGTCAATACAACTAAACGAAGCGGTATAACTATTAATAGATGGAAACTTTCCGCCTAAGATCCCAAATTGGATGGATAGGCAGAAACTTTCCGCCTATCTCTCCTAGCTTACTGGACTAGAACTGGCATAAATCACCGTTCAGTTATAGTCTGCAACCCCGATGCTCTCGTTTCTGTTAGCTCCTACGCATAGGCTGAAAAGCCGATTCTTGCGTTGTACTTCTGCGGGATGCAGCAGAGAACCCACCAAAGGGCACACTGAGGCTAGTTTTGAGGAAAATTCATGTCTGCATACCCGACTAAACCCTCGCAGGTTGCCACGTTAGAGCAGGAATTGGTGAGGCTCATTCTTGCCTATCAAGATTGCAACCCTAGAACCGCCATGCTTGAGGATCTGAACAATAATCAACTCTCCGCACAGTGGCAAATTAAGCAAACACCCGCAGGAGACACGATTTTTGTAGGCAGATGCACGATCGTTTTAGACCGAACGAACCTGACTGACACGTCCTCTAAGCCGTGGATTAAAGCGCTAGAAACACCGGGCGGCGCTGTGGTTCCCTCTGGCTACCTCTCAAACTAAGGGGAAGCAATTAATGGTTACTGCTGCCTATCAAACTGGCACTGTTCCCGGTGTGGGCTTCTCTGCTCCGGCTGGTCTATCGGGTGGCCCTGCCCCTGTGAATGCGATCGCACCGTTCAGCCGATCGGGTGGCAACCCCTCCACGGCTCCCACACCGAACTTCACCCCGGCAAACAATGCCGTCCCCTTCACCCGTTCCGGCTCTGTACCAAGTGCGAGTCCATCGCCTGCTAACAATGTCGTGCCCTTTAGCCGTCCTAGCGGCTCTAGCACGTCAGGGCCAACCCCGGCAAACAACATCGCCCCTTTCAGCCGTGCCTCTCCCCCCTCGCCTGGCCCCGCAGCCAGCAACCCCTCATTAGGTGGCTCAATTCCCAATAATGGGCGGTTGCCGTCATCTGGTCGTGGACTGTCACCGCTTGGAGCAGTACCCCTTAACATCGACATCAACCGGGCATCACAGAAAACCGCCCAAGAGATAGCCAACCAGACCGCCGCGAATGACCGGGAATTTGGCAGGGGCTACAACGGCGATTTTGTCGATCGCTATGACCCTACCAACCTGCAATTCGGGCAGGATGCACGCGCGTTTGAGCGGATGGGGTACAACAACTACGGCGATGTTTGGCAGGATGCGTTTAACAACCTGAAAGACGCAGGGCAAAACGCTTTAAGGAATATCGGGAACTGGTTCAACCCGAATCGCTATCGCCCTCCAAAAGTGGGCAACCCAACCTCAAACCCAGGGACACCGATGGGTAAAGCAGGGGTGCTTTATCACGTTACTGGCAGCTACCAAAATAAGCAGGGGCAAACAATTCCCGCTATCGATGCCACAGTGCTTGCTCCATTCAGCATTACTGAGCGAGCAGGGCAAGGGGATGTAAAACTGTTTTTTCTCAAGGATGCCAATGGTGAGAGGGGCTTTCTTGACATTGGGAAAGACAATATTCAAGGCTCTCCCAAAATCGATAATGCAACCCGGCTGGATGGGATTCAGGACTTAGAGCCGAATCGCACCAGCGAACCGGGAACCATCCCCGCCTACGATCCATCCTCTGCCCCTTCGCTCGCGCCACTGACGCAGGCACCACCCACTACCGCGCCACAGCCACTATCACCAGGAACCCCTACCCCATACCCGTTTCCTGACTATCCGGGACTCCCTAGACGGATGGGTGATCCAACTCCAACGCAAAACCCGGCTACCAGTCCAGCTAACTCCCCTGCCCCTGCTCCTACCAGTACACCCGGTCAACAGCCATCTTCCCCCGGTGGTTCGTTGCAGGCTCCTAGCCTCAATCCTGTCACCCCTACCACGCTCGATCCAGTTACCAAGCAATTCCCCAATCCTTCCCCACAACCAAACACGCTCAAACCACCCACACCACCCAACTGCAAAGATCCGTGTGTCCAAAAACTGAATGATAAGCAGGATGAACAAAAGCCCGTAACCATTAAGGTGAAGGTGTTTAAGGCGTGCAAAACAGACGATAGCGGCGCTGGCACTGGCAGCGCTGCCAGCGCTGCCAGCTCGTCATCCAGCGCTGCCAGCTCGTCATCCAGCAGTGGCAGCACTGGCAGCACACCATCTACTGATACCAGCCTCCCAGGTAATGCTATTTACGAGGAGAAAAGCATTCAAGTACCAAAAGCTGAAGCGGATAGCTATAAGCTTCTGTACGCTCGATTAGCTCGATTAGAGGCCGCACAATGTAACAAACCAACGGACGCGATCGCATCTGTTCCCGAATGGTGGCAACTTCGGGCAGAGGCACAAAGACCACAGTTTGTAGTGATTTTTGCTGAGGTTTTAGGCACTGGGAAGCTAACAGATTCCCGGTGGTCTTTAACTATCCCTCACTACAATCGACCGAAAGGTTTCAAGCCTCGTATTCCTGACTACAACAAAGGCAATTTCGAGGGTATTTTGACCCTCACTGATAACTCAAAGATTATTGTGAACGCTAGCTCTGAAATGGAATGCAAACGAGTCATTAATGCGTTGAAAATTCTCGTAGATGCAAAATATCGCACTCAGAACGGCAAAGCAATTAAGGCCAAAGTAGGGGAAAGGCTGAACTCAGACTTCAAGAAGTGCAAAGTCACACCGACCAGGGGAGATTTTTACAGCACTGGAGCCAGAAACATGCAGCCGACCTTTTCGGTTAATTTCCGGGCTAAGAAGTAGCCTTCGGGCTTAAGGCCGAAGGTATTCGGGTTGAATGCAAAGTTAGGCGCTGTGGGATGTGTGGGCAATTTAGGGTTACTACTCTCATCTCCCTTGAAGAGCCTCAACCATGTCGTCTATTACCACCACCGGATCAAGCCTGAAATCGACTCATCTCCCTTCTGCGTTGCTCGAAACCGCTTTACTACTGGATGCAGCAGAGAAGGGGCGTAACGGTGCAAATCCTGGCATTGCACCCAAGAACAACATCACCATCACTTTCAATGCGGATGATGGCACCTGTGCAATTGCGGCTGCTATTCCCGTTGATGTGACGGTGGGGTCAGGTGGGGCGTTGACCTACGCCGCTAAGGACTATCTAGGTTCTAGCTATACGACCTTCACGGCTGGCGGCGATGTGACGGCAAGCAATGTGATTGCAGCCTTCGTCCAGGTCGCTCAAATCTTGAGTGCAGCAGAGAAGGCCATCAGCCCCATTGAAGACCAGCCCAATAACATCACGGTTGATTCTTCCAGCGAAACTCAAACCATCACGATCGCTGCGAATCTGCCTGTCGTTAGTTCCATCAACAGCAGCGGTAACGTGCTTTTCAGCGCTACTGATTATCTCTAACTCCCTGAGTGCTTGAGTGTTCAATTTAACGACGACAACTTAGGAGTTTAGAGAGCAATGGCTAACAAAAAGTACGCGGCAAAAGGGCCACGGAAGTACGTTGATTGGGGTACGGTTAAACGCAAAGTAAACGGCAAATCGACATCGGTTAAAGTCTACTCGCGTGTGATTTCAAGCGTTTCAACAGCGCTAGGAATCACAGTCATAGAACCTGCCAAGCTTCCCGGTGCCACAGTCAAAACCAAGAAAAACAAGGCTCAATATCTGGGAGGGCCTTCAATCACAAAATCAGGGTCTAAATACCTGCTTTGTTCCACTGGTGAAACTAGAAAGAACAAATCAGGCACCTACACGGTATTCCATCGTGTTCCCGTTCCCCCTGAAATTTCAGCGGCGAAGGCTGTAGCCGTGTTGAAAAAGTCAAAAGTGAAGCTGATTAAGTTTCCGAATGGGACAGAATACGCAATTGGCACGGGCAAATAATTAAGTTTCAATCGCTCAGAGCGGGGGGATATGGCGCAACTGCTCCTAAAAACAACACTGGATTTTTCTAGTGTTCGAGCAAGGGATATCCCCCTTTTCTTTTTGCCTACAGCGTTAATTATCGGGATTGAAGATGGGAACGTAGCTGAGATTTTAGATGCTGCCTACCTCATTCAATACCCCTTTGTTAATAGCTTTGGCTTTGTTAAAGGGGATTACTTTCGGCTCTCTAGCGGTTTCAATTTGATTCGGTTTGATGTCAGGTTGCAATCTAAATTCCGCTTGTTGCCACTGCGAAAGCAATCACAAATCACTCTTTCTATTTGGGATGTTGCTATGCCCTTCTCATCCGATCCAAACGCACAGAGTTCTACAAGTGGCACTACAACCACGTTTGCAGCCTCGATTACATCGGCTGCCATACTTCCTGCAAACCCAAACCGGAAAGGGTTGCTTGTCGTGAACAATGCAGCCGCCGCCATTTTGTATATCGGTTACGGTGCCACAGTGACCCCTACAACCTTTGCAGTTAAAGTTAGCCCTGGTCAGTCATGGGAGAGTCAACAGGACTACGACGGACCGCTTTCAGGGGTGTGGAGTGCTGCTCTAGGAAGCGCACAAGTGACGGAGTACGTTTAAGCAATGAGTTGGTTGTTTGTTTTTCGCAAAATCTATCAGCTCAATGCTAAGACCGACCCTATACGCTTGCCCATCTTGTTTCAGCCATATCACCGACTGATTGTGCAGGCACGTCCGGTCGCAGGTGTGGGTGAGGCTGAACCGTCATTGGGCACGTTAACCCAAATGCTATCGATTGACGGCTTTGGAGATGTGCATGGTGAGATGGTCACGCTTCCCGCTGGCTACTTGCTCTTTGTGCCCTCATCCGAGATTGAGTACAGGCTGCTGCTACAGCCAACGGGCCGTGAATACTCATTTGAGCTGGCAATCTGGGCAGATAGTGAAGCCCTGGCGGTAGGCACTTCTGCCCCAACTCCCACCGTTGACCTGTCACCAGTGGAGACAGCGATCGCTGCACTTTCGGAGAATCAGCAAACGATTCTCACGGAGTTGGTAGCACTGTCTAACGGCCTCACAGCCCTCTTGCTGAGTGATAGTCAGATCGTCACGTCGATTAATCAGCTTACTACTGCTATCCAGTCGCAGCAGCAACCAACCCCAACCCCGGCCCCAAACCCTAGCGCGTCAGGGGTTGCTTACACGGCTTCTCAATCGTCACTGAGAAGCGGCAATACGTTCTTTAAGGCCACGTATGCCAACCTGACAGATGGCGATCAAACATCCGGGGGAGTTACAGACGGCACCTATGGCGCGTGGATTATGGCTACCTTCCCCTACAAAGTGAAGGTGACTCAAATCGCTCTCAGCGGTGGCACTCTGGACGGTTACGGGGATTCTTCCGGTTCGCAGAATGGCGCGACGCTGCAAGGCTCGGTGGATGGGTCAACCTGGGCAAATCTAGCAACGGTTTCGGGCATCCCTAACTACACTGCTTCAGGGGCAAAAATCGTTAATTTCGCGCTCAATAGTCCGGTTGATGTCACTGCTATCAGGGTGTTTAAGGATGGTGAGATAGCCATGCCTCGCTTTGAGTTCCAATAATTCCTGAATCACAGTGCAAACCTATGCCGATAGATGCCAGCTTCATAACTGCGGTGGGTGGATTGGCTTCTGGGGCTTTCGCTGCCTACTGGACAGTGAAAACCTACTATCAGAAGCGACAGGACGAGCAACGCGACAGGCAGAGACAGGAACTAGCCCAGGCTCAGGCAGAGATCGAGCGTCAAAAGGCTAAACGGCAGTCAGAGCTTGATCGCTATGCTGAAGGAAAAACGAAGGCATACGCGGCTGAGAGGGACTTTCAACACTTGATGAGGCAATACGACGCACTCAACATTAACCTCACCACGTTGCACGAATTTCAAGAGAAACGGGTGCAAGACATTGAGGACGACCTACGCACCATCAAAGGACTGCTGCAAGCCCTATTGATTGCTTCTGGTCAAACGGAAACGGGCATTATGCGCTATTTGAAGCGTGAAGAGTAGTTGAGTGGGCCTAGCGTCGATCGCGCTCCAAGTCAAAAATGACCTTTTCCCAAACCCATTGCTCGGTTTGCATTGGATTGACTTGCCGAGTGTGTTCAAGTAAGCGCTTCGCTGTTTCCATCTCACCGTTGACTAGCGTGAAAAGTTGGCTCTGCACCTTGCTGGAAACGGGCTGCGTTGGTTTGGCTTTAGCCACTGTAGAGGTTTTATGCAGGCGTTGTTTTAGCTGTTGCTCTGCTTGGCTCCAATTCACTTGTGAACTAGTTGTTTGAGGTGGTTGAGCAGTTGGCAAGCGGCGTTTGCGATAATACTCAGCCTGTTGTTGCTCTAACTCTGAAATTACTTTCTGTAAGTACCACAGTGCAATGTTTCCAGGGTGTTTGGCTTGTGCCGTTTCGATGAGGTGGTTGGCTTTTTTCTTATCTCCCTTGCACAGTTGCACAATCCGATTAAGTAAAGCATCCATTTGGGGAATCCTGAAGGTAATTGCAACAAAGTCCCTTTTCAACTGAAGAGGGACTTTTATTAAGATTCCCTGCAACAAAAAAACCCTACCGGAGTAGGGTTAAAGTGTTTGCAAAGAAGCTTTGACTAGAGGATAAAAATCGTCAAACGCTAATCTTTGTACTCGTCCGGTCGTTTGTCTTTGGGATAGTTGCGACGGGAATCAGAGGAGCCTCTATCAGTCTCTTCAGCCCTTGTGTAACACCCGTCTTCATCCCACGATCCACGCTTCCCATAGTCTCTAACAGCTTCATTCCCTACTCTTTCCTCATCATCGGTATAGATGACTCTACGGCCTCCCCTACCATCATTCGATGATAACTTCCACCACGATTGAAAGTAGTTCGTGATGCCTTCCAGCGGGATATGGACGATGCCACCACTGACGAGTAGCCCGCGCATGATGCCGCTACCGTCAAAGGTCTCTTCCAGGATGACCCCGTTCCCAGCATCGATAGGCTTGAGAACAGCCGTATGCTGTTTGCCTGCAACGGTGTACTCATAGATGTGGACGAGGGTAAGCTGCAAGTCTTTAAGGTTCCACTTCATTAGTTGGCCCCCCATGACTCTGCGCTTGCTGCATATCCATCAGCGCTATACGCACCATACGCAGCCTCACCAACAGTTGCAGTTGCAGCACTATCAGCTTGAGAACTGGCCTGTCGATAGTTGGTGCCATAGCCATGCAGGTCACGGTAGACAGAAGCACCAGCCTGCTCTGCGGCGCGGTTGAGGTCTCCCCAGCGGTAGACGCAGTTGCCTTCACTGAGGGCAGGAGGAGGGGACGTGATTAAACCGGGCAATTGTGCCCCTAAAATGGCGGCGATCGTGGCGATCACCAAGCGTTGAAAAACTGACATAGTTTAAATGCTCCTAGTTTGGGTAGATCGAACTGGGGGAAGTCGTCTCGGTGTTGTGTGTCACCACTACATCGAGGCGCACTGCTTTAGTTGTCAGTTGTCAGTGATTAGTCACCTCCTCTTTTTCTTCTCTTAGCAACTCCTCTCTGGTAGGAAGCTCGAACCCAATCATTTGAATGGTTTCGTCTATGGATTTTCCAGCAAGGACAGCAATTCTGAGAACGATGTCTAACTTTTCAGGTAAACGTCCTTCGTTCTCGTAGCGCTGCCACATTCTAGGAGCTACACCCACAGCCCTAGCCATCTGTTGCCTATTGAGTCCTGCCATCTCCCTTAAAGCTTTCAAGCCGGGATTCCCTCTCACTGAGTCACGTGTAGTCATAGTATCAGACATCCATGTCCGGCGGACACCGATGTCTGACATAGTTGGTCAGACATCGGTGTCCGATGTGCAAATCAGCGCGGGTAAGAATTCCAGCCCTTCCCGTGCTGATTCTCCTAATCATCCATCCATCCGGGTGATTGACCAAACAGCCATCACACTCAACTCACCAGGAGGAAATTTAGGCACAAAAAAAAGGCACCCCTCTACACCAGGGATGCCATCCGTCATTGGTAAAAACTTTTGTACTAACAGGAGAATTCTAACTTGGATGAGCAAGATCACAGACCAAACAATCACCAATCTGACCTATGAAGTCTCCCAGTTAGCGGCTGACTACTTGGCTCTCGCCACCCGCTTGAATGAACTCAATCACAACTTGGTGAGTGACCGCGATGTGAAGGGAGCCAAGCAACGGCTCGACCGACTGCGATCGCTCTTCAAAGGTCTTCAGCAGCAAAAAGACGACTGAAGCCACTCAAACAGAAGGGCTGACCAACTTTGCCGAGTTAGTCAGCCCCTTTTTATGTCACGGGTTTGGAAACCCCGTTTAGTTATGCCCTTTAGGAACAAACAAATGACTACCGACCTCAGACGCAATGCCCTGAACGAATTGTTGCAGGAAATCTATGATGCCACTGTAACAGGCACACCAGAGCTAGAGCTACCCCAAATCGCCCGTTGGTCTGGCGTGCCCCTGGAAACGCTCGAAGACATTGGTAAACGGCTGGTCGAGAAGAAACTGAACCATGACATTGATGCTGATCAGTTCAACGAGATGCTCAGTCGCTACCGCAAAATCGACCAGATCGAAGACGCAGGACTGCGGGCCTGGAAGCTGCAAGGGTTAGCTCGTCGCTACAAACGCCCTGTGCAACATCTCACTGAAGCCTACAGCAAAGCACTAGTGAATCAGTGTGCCGTCAAACCACTGACACCGAAAGAGTTTCGGGCACTGCATGAGGCCGAAGTGGACTGGCTGGTCAAAGGTTGGATACCCACTGGCACCATGCTCTTACTGCACGCCGACGGTGGCGTTGGTAAAACCCTGTTCAGCTACGAATTGATGGAATGCGTCCTCACTGGCAAACCCTGGAACGGCTACCCCGTGAAGCAGGGCAAAGTCTTACTCGTCCAAACGGATGAACCCACCCTCGTTACCCATGAACGGATTGACATTCGCGGCATTGACGACGAGGCCCCGTTATCTCTCCTCACCGATTGGCAAATTGAGGCGATGGCCCGCCTGGAGACCTTCGTGAAAGAGACCCGCCCGGAGTTACTCATCGTGGACTCCCTCACCAGCATCAACCGTTCGTGTGTGTTCAGCGAGAACGATACCGAATATGCCCGTCCGCTGTTGGAGTTAGCGCGCCTGGGCAACACCTACGGCTGCACGGTCATCATTATTCACCACAGCAACGCTGAGGGTAACAGTCGCGGGACGAGAGCCATCTACAACTCGGTCTCGGAAGTATGGGGCCTGAGCAAGGGCGAACAACTCAACGATCGCTTGCTGCGGGTGCAAAAAACGCGGCTCGGTCGTCCGCCTGGTCGCTATCGGTTCCGCTTTGATGATGAAGACTTCACCTTTGCCTACCAAGGCGAGGACTATGGCCCTGATCACGCCGACCAAAGCGACACCGAAGCCACCAACGAAAAACGCATTCAACTCTGGCTCAACGAGGGCGATCGCCCTGGTACCCCCTTCACCGCTCAAGAAGTGTCTGAGTTTTTGGGGTTAGCCTACGACACCACACGCCGCTCACTCTATGAACTGTGGGCTAAAGGGCTAGTAAAACGCTCACGACTCCAGGGGCAGAAGCAATACACGTACTTCACCAGTGGCTTGTTAAGGGATGTAACAACTGATCAACTGATCGCTCCCTCCAAACCGAGTGATCAGTTGTGTAAGCCCGATGCCATCACGGTTTCACCCCCAACTGATCAACTGATCACTCAAAACACGGTTTTTGAAACCGAAAAAAATTTGAAAACCAAGCGATCAGTTGATCAGTACGAAGCTTTCGTTACATTTGAGGCCGTCACCACCCCTCAAATTGGTGACATCATCGTCGCTAAAGCGCATGCCAGATGGATTCGTAGCGGTTCGGATAAACTGCCTTGGCGCGAGGTTCGACCGAGTGACAAGCAAGCCGCCGAGATTCCGATCGACCTGCTCACGGCCACACTGTTCGAGGAACTCATCCAGCCGTCCAAAGTGTTGGAGCTTACTAGGGATAGTCAGAAGGTGAAAGTACGACAGCAGACGACGGGACGCACCAGTGTTTTCCCTATCAGTGATGTTTGCGTACTGAAGAAAGTTGGCAACGGCTGAGCGCTCATGCCACATAGCTGCCAGTTCTGGATCAATCGTTTTAGGGAAGACTTTCTACAGCGCGGAAGGTCGGAAACCTCATGGCTGACGGACTATCAAAAAATCTTGAAGCTCCTTCCTCCAAACGCTACCCTGACGGCCAACGTTCTGCATGAAGTTGTGGTAGGTACACCCGTGAACAGCAAAACTCGTAAACGAGCCTGCATGGTGACTGGGGCGATCGCGCGGTTCGCGGGGGTGAAATATGACCCCTCACCCTACGCTGGCAACTACTCACCAGCCGCAGTTAACCCGCGCAACATCCCTTCTGACCGGTTGATCTGTGAATGGTACGACCGACTCACCAATCCCGGTTGGAAGTGGATTTTTGCCGTCATTGCAACCTATGGCTTAAGACCACATGAAGCCTTCAGGCTTGACTTTGAGCGTTTTCGGGAACGCAACCCAATTGTGTTTGTGGAACGCAATACCAAAACAGGTAGCCGCTTGGTGTGGGCGTTCCATCCCGAATGGATTGAGCGGTTCAGCTTGTTCTCGGTGACATTGCCGCCGATCGACTTAACCCGCCCAAACGTGAAAGTGGACGAGTCAGCCAGTCACTACTTCAAGGATGTGAAGCTGCCCTTTCATCTGTACGACATGCGCCACAGTTGGGCCATTCGCACCCTCGAATACGGGTTAGACCCTAGTTTGGCAGCGAAGCAAATGGGTCACAGCCGTGAAGTGCACGACCGCATCTACCACCGCTGGGTTGAAGAATCAGTCCAACAGAGAGCTTACGAAGCACTATTACTGAAGACTGATCGACCAAAGCCGCCTTAATTCTTTCGCTGTATAATTCTGAAACCCGCTCTGAGAGCGCATTCCAAATACCCCCAGGGGAATTCGAATCCCCGTCGCCTCCGTGAAAGGGAGGTGTCCTGGGCCTCTAGACGATGGGGGCTTGCTTCTCGAACCTTCATAAGGTTAACCAATGCTGCACTATCTGTCAACCTGAAATAAACTCTCGAATTTTGTAGCGCGACTTTTTTGCTGCCTCAAGCAAGATCCTTGGAGTTTCGTAACCGAATGAGCCGCCGCCGCATTTGAGGTGATGCCTGCGTCTCAGGAAGCTCCTGTGCTTCGACCTCGATTTGAAGTGGCTCCAGATACTCGTCTGTACCACAGGTAAAGGCATCAATCAAAAGCTCCAAGAGGCGCTCGCGATCGTTCAAGGCTCCTTTTTCCTCAATGAGTCGAAACTTGAGATGGATTTCGCATTCGTAGACACCCACCTCAGGTACTGTGGGCTGCTGATACTCTAAATCGTGGTTCATGTTGAGGTGACTCTCTAGCACAGCGAAGAAAACTTAGGTTACTTAGCTAACTTTTGCCAAAGCTTTTGAATAGTTTGCCAAATCATGTTAGGTAGAAACCTTCTACTACATTGACAACCTAACATTCCCATAAATTGATTCCAATCCGCTAAATAGCTGAACCTAAAATAGCTTGATTCTAAGAACTAACATTATCTTTAACCTGGCTTCGTCAATTCTTCACAACAACAGTTTGCAAAGCTTTTCTAAATGTGCTTTATCTCATTAACTGAACCTTCTCTAAGCATGTAAGTGTGAATATTATGGCGGACTTTATAAGGTCTCGTTAAGTTGATCTAGAACGCTCAAGGCAAGGATCTTTACCTTAAAAGGAGAGCCTTTACAGGGGCGGCAGAGAGCCAGGCGATATAAAAAATCACATCAACTGTATACGTGCTAACTCCTCCTGAAGCTTTAATTACTGATTAATAGAAAAATGAGCCTTTCGAGGAAAGAGATACCTGCTGTTCCTCATCGTAATTTTGAAGGCAAAGCCTTTGTCATTGTATAACCATGTTCTTTTCTAATGTTTTTTTGTACTTAAACTGTACCCAGCTCTCTTCTGGAAAGATCTTAGAGAATATACGGAGGTAGTGCCAAAATTATTGATTCAGAATGTCAGAGCTTCTACGTACTAAGTTTAGAGAGAATGTTGTCATCAAGATGCTTTTTTAACACTTATTGTACGGAGGTGCGATCGTCTTGATTAGGGTTGACGAGTGCACGTATCGCGAGATGCTGGCTTTGCTCAGAAGTAAGACGGCACATGATCCTGATACAGGACAACGTTGAGCAAAGGATCGATTCTTGTGTAGCTGCCTAAAAGCAACAAAGTGAAAAAGGTGTAGATTAAAGGAAACGTTGAGGTTGAGGGTGTTATGGAACGTAGCCAGCTATCTCAAGTTGCAGCAGCAAATGATTCTTCGCAGGTTGCTTCTGCTGAGCCTTCCGTGTCGATCTTCAAGTTGTCACCGCTAATTCGGTTGACGCTGCTGTTGCTATACGTGGCGCTAACCATACCGCTGCCTTTTTTGGCAGGTATGACAGCGGCAAACATGCCATCGTCTTTGTTGTGGGTAGGCATTGGCTTGGGTGGGTGGCTATTGTATGCGGCTTTGAGTGAGCGGGTGGTACTGGATAGTGACGGAATTAAGGTGCAGTACCCTCGTTGGGTACCACGGGTTTTTCGTCATGGGTGGGAGCTATCGTGGTCAGAGGTCGCAGCATTAAAACCTCGATCGACTGGACAAGGTGGCCTTGTTTACTATTTTCTCAGTCAAACTGGGCAGGCGTACCTTTTACCTATGCGAGTAGCTGGCTTTAACCGCATGGTTAAGCGTGTACAGGCAGAAACTACGATTGATATGACTGATGTGCGCCCGCTGTCGCAGCCGTGGATGTATTTTATTTTGCTTGGCTGTACGTTGTTGCTGTTGGCGATCGATGCTTGGACGATTTGGGCTGTGCTCAATCGAGCGGTATGAAGCTTAGCAGATGTAAACCAGCTAGCAATGCCAAACCTGTAGACTGAACAAGACATTCGCACCCAGAACACTGACTTTGCATACGCTCAAATCTGCTCAAATTCGTGCTGAACAGGTTAGCCTCGCGCCTAAAATTTTTACTGTTGGTAAACCGCATGCAGACCAGCTCTCAGTTCCAAGTAGCCAGTATCTACTTAGAGAGATTTCGTTTGAAGTGTTTCAGGGCGATCGTATAGCCCTTGTTGGCGCGTCAGGCGCTGGCAAAACGTCCTTGCTGCGGCTATTGAACCGCTTAAGCGAGCCAAGCAGCGGCATGATTTACTTAGATAACCGGGCACTGAACCAGATACCAGCCGTGCAGTTACGGCAACAGATTGTTTTAGTATTACAAGAGTCAAAGCTGCTGGGTATGACCGTACAGCAGGCGCTGGAATATCCTTTGACCTTACGGCGCATCGACAAACAGAGGCTTCAAGAGCGCTTGCGATATTGGATCGATCGATTACGGATACCATCAGAGTGGTTGAACCGCACGGAACTACAGCTTTCTGTGGGACAACGCCAGTGGGTTGCGATCGCTCGTGCCCTTGTTGCTGAACCAAACGTGCTGCTTTTGGATGAACCCACAGCTTCTTTGGATCTGGGTCGCAGTGAATTATTGTTGGGCGCGTTGGCTGAACTGAAGCAGACAAAGGGCACAGCGATTTTGATGGCAAACCATCAATTAGAACTTGCACAGCAATTTTGCGATCGAGTGCTACACCTTGACCAGGGACGGTTACGTCAAGATCTTGCAGCTCAACATGTGGATTGGCAAACGCTAAGGCAAATGATCCTACAAGCGGAAGCGCATGAGGCTGAAGAGTGGGATTAAACCGCTGAAACCACTGCTGAGTAGGATCTGGATCGGGTAAACAGTGCCTTGCTTCTGGCACACTTCAAAACGTGGGTTATGCAAACCGTCAAGCTATCTAAGGTAGGCTTAGGACCAAAATTCCTATGTCTTTAGATAGAAAAAGAGTTGAAATGCTGATTTCGTTTGCGTCTTTGAGTACGAGGCTGATAAATTTCGTTTATGAGCCTTCATCACGAGTTGGAGGGCATTTGTTAAGGAGGATTACGACGTCAGTGCTATCTTTTACCACACAGAGGCATGACACGTAAATGAGAGTAGACGGTTCCCTAAGGCGCTTCATCAGTCGTTCTCAGATGTTTCCCTATGGGGTAGCGATTCTAGCGGCGACGCTCGCCCTGTTAGTAACGCAACTTCTTTGGTCACTGCTCGACCCGCTCGTCTTTATACTCTTCTATGCCGCTATTGCAGTGAGTGCCTGGTATGGGGGCATGAGAGGTGGCCTGCTAGCAATTATCCTCTCTGCGACTTATGGGCTTTACTTTCTCTTTGAGCCGCTCCACTCCTTGAAGATTGTCAATGCCAAGCAACTGGTGCAACTGGTCGCGTTCGTGCTCGTCTCGTCCCTCATTTCAGTGTTGTGTTCACAGTTGCAAACCGCTAAACACAAAGCGGAAACGAGCCTGAAGCGGCTACGTGAGAGCGAACGGCGCTTTAGTCGGCTATCTGAAACAAACCTCTTGGGTATTGTGACAACGGATTTGAGCGGCACGATTATAGAGGCCAATGATGCTTTCCTGTCGCTGCTTGGCTATACGCAAGAGGATCTGCGTGCTGGCCGCCTCCACTGGCGGACGATTACTCCACCTGGCTATTTAGGCGCGTATGAGCGATCGGTGGATGCGTTGAACACCACTGGGTCGGGCACACCCTTTGAAACGGTCTGTAGCCGCAAAGATAGTACCTGTGTGCCCATTTTGATTGGTTCTGCCTTGGTGAGCGAAACGACAACGATCAGCTTTGTCTTCGACATTAGCGATCGCAAGCAGGCAGAGGCAGCTTGGCTTGAAGTAAACGTCCGCTTAGAGCAGCACAGCACTGAGTTAGCAGTCACCAATGAAGAACTAGAAACAACCCTGGAAGAATTGAGAATTGCGGAAGAAGAACTGTTGCGGCAGAACGAGCAGTTAAAAACGGAGCAGCAACGGTATCAGGACTTATTTCATTTTGCACCTGATGGTTATTTAGTGACCGATACAGCAGGCATTATTCAGGAAGCGAATCAAGCCGTTGCAGCACAACTCTTACTTGACGCCTCTAACTTGCTTGGGCAGCCTCTGTTTAATATGATCGCTGGTCAAGATCTGAAGGGGTTTCGTGAGCGGCTAAATCAACTGATAGAGCAGCCATTGGAGCAACAAACTGTATGCACCTGGGAGATGCATTTACAAACCCAGCAAAATCACGTTTTTCCGGCTGAACTAACGGTTGGCTGTGTTTATGACTCCACGGGCAGCGTTTCTAATGTACGCTGGCTCATTCGAGATATCACAGAGCGTCAACAGGCAGAAGCGAGACGGCGTGAAAGTGAAAAGTTGTATCGGGCGATCGGCGAAGCGCTTGATTACGGCATCTGGATTTGTGATCCCGACGGGCGGAATCTCTATGCCAGTGAGTCTTTCTTACAATTAGTGGGCATTAGTCAAGCAGAATGTTCGGAGTTTGGTTGGGGCAACGTGCTGCATCCCGATGATGCAGAGCGCACGATTGCGGCGTGGCAAGAATGTGTGCGGACAGAGGGCAACTGGGATATTGAGCACCGCTTCCGAGGGGTGGATGGCAATTGGCACCCACTGCTGGCACGAGGCATACCCGTCCGAGACGAAGATGGAACCATTACTGCCTGGGCAGGCATCAACCTCGATATCAGCCGACAAAAGCAGATAGAAGCGGACTTGCGCCAGAGCGAAGAACGCTATCGCTACCTGGTAGAAGCGATTCCACAACTCGTTTGGACAGCCAGCCGCGAAGGCGCACTACTGGATGTGAACCAACGGTGGCTTGACTTTACAGGGTTGACATGCGCCCAAGCTCAAAGTGAGGGTTGGCAGGCCATTGTTCACCCTCATGATGTACCTGTTTTGAGTGAGCGCTGGCTCGCAGCTCAGGAAAGTGGTGGTCATTATCACGCTGAAGGGCGCATGCGGCGACATGATGGGGCGTATCGCTGGCATTTACATCAGGCGATTCCGTTCAGGAATGAGCAGGGAGAGATTGTGAAATGGTTTGGTACAGCCACCGAAATTGACGATCAAAAGCGGTTAGAGCAGCAACGCGATCGCATTCTCCAGCAGGAACAAACTGCCCGCGAAGCGGCTGAAAATGCCAATCGTATTAAGGACGAGTTTTTGGCTGTCCTCTCCCACGAATTGCGATCGCCGCTCAACCCCATTTTAGGCTGGGCAAGATTACTCCAAACGCGATCGCTGGATGAGGCTCAAACCGCAGAAGCCTTAAAAGTCATTGAGCGTAACGCTAAGCTGCAAGCCGAACTCATTGAAGATCTGCTGGATGTCTCTCGGATTTTGCGAGGCAAACTGAGCCTCAAGGTTGCGCCTGTTAATTTAGTCACCACCATTCAAGCGGCAATCGAAACCGTGAGGCTGGCGGCAGAAGCGAAAGCCATTGCAATACAATCAAGTCTTGAGCCACATATTGGGTATGTTGCTGGTGATGCAAATCGCTTACAGCAGATCGTTTGGAACCTGCTTTCCAACGCCGTAAAATTCACGCCAACCCAGGGTCGAGTCGATATCTGTCTGAAGACGGTAAAAGCTCAAGCTCAGATTACCGTCACCGATACCGGGAAAGGCATTTCTCCTGACTTTCTACCCTATGTCTTTGATTATTTTCGTCAGGCAGAAGCGGCCACAACCCGAGCATTTGGTGGCTTGGGTTTGGGGTTGGCTATCGTTCGACAGCTAGTTGAACTACACGGCGGGACTATCTGGGCCGATAGTCCCGGTGAAGGACTGGGGGCAACGTTTGTCGTCAGGCTCCCGCTCACGTCAACGCAGCTACCCGCCCATGCTCTAAACAACGCTTCTGAGCGGCCGTTAAATCTTAGTGGCATCAACATTTTGGTGGTGGATGACGATGACGATGCACGAACCTTTTGTACCTTTTTGCTAGAGCAGTATGGAGCCACTGTCACAACCGCTGCTTCAGCAGAAGAAGCGCTTTCTATTTTGACTCAAGCCAAGCCAGATGTGCTTTTGAGCGACATCGGCATGCCCAGCACCGATGGCTACATGCTCATGCAGCAGGTGAGAGCGCTAAACCTGGCACAAGGGGGAACGATTCCTGCGATCGCGCTGACAGCCTATGCGGGAGAAATTGATTATCAACGGGCGATCGCGGCAGGCTTTCAGCAACATCTGGCAAAACCAATCGAGCCAACCGTGCTGATGACGACGATTCTCAACTTGCTCAGACGTGATGAGAAGTAATGTCTGGGCGATCGTCGTTTCTACTCACACAGCCTTCACCGCTCTCCTAGCTACGAAAGAGACGGCTGTATTGAGTTTCGTGCCTCATGCTGGCAAGAGACAGCCCCCAAGTACAGCTATGCAAATCCTGATCGGGTAGGGTTAAGGCCACTGCAACCGTTTGCTGGATCACTGGCTGAAGATGCAACAATAACTGTTGCCCTGCCGTTTGCCCTAGTGGAATCAGCTTGATACCCGCATTGACCAGATTTGTTGCCCAACCGTGTAGATAGCCCAACACCGCTGGGTGCAAGCCGATCTGCCAACGGACAGCGGCAAGAGCAAAGGCGATCGCAAAATGACACCCATCTCCTTGTGAAAAGGTTGCTTGTGGCTCTAGCACCTGTAAATCGTGCAGCAACCGCAGCAGCGATCGTCCCATTTGCAAACTTTGTAACCGTAACTCCTCGGTTTCTCGCGCGGCTGACAGCCACCGATTCCAGTGGGTTACGGCATCCCAATCACCAGTCTGGCAGGCTTTATACGCTCTCACCATGATGGCTGATTCCACTCGAATGGTCCCAACACGTAATTCCTGTACTAGCCAGTTTTCCAGCGCACTGCGATCGCTCAGCCTATCGGCTTCAACCAGCGCCTCAATACCCTCTGAGTAGCTATAAGCACCCACTGGCAACGCCGAACTCGCTAACTGTAGCAGGCGCAGTAACGCCAACGAATCAACGTCATCTCTTAGGTGCCCTTGCAAAGCCATTTATTCTTTACCCCTTTTCCCTTCTGCCTTCTGCCTTCTGCCTTCAATGACCATGTCCATACGCTCCCGTTTCTGGTTGAAAGGGCCGCACCTCTTCAACGAGATGTAATCCTCGATGTTCCAGCATGCTGCGTAGTACAGGGTCGGGCGACAGCCGCAGGTAAGTAGGTGTAATCTCTAGCGGCACGTGACGGTTGCCCAAGTGATAAGCCGCTTGCAGGAGGTGCAGTGAATCTTGTGCCCGTGCTGTCAAAACAGGCTCTGGTTTGGCGATGACTCGTACAACTAAGCCATCCTCAGATTGCAACCAGTCACCATCGCGCAAAACAGTGCCTCTGGGTAATTGGAGGTACACCGACTCACCTTCCAACGTCTCATAGCGATGGCGCGATCGGGTGCGATCGTCGGCCGTCAGCGCCAGGGTCAGGGTTGCGCCTGTCTTTGGTGGTACTGCCAAGCGTTGAGTAAGCGTTGTCATCACGGCTCAAGCTGATCTTATGAGAGAGGGCATATCAGCAGAAGTGTAGTGTATTCAAGCGTTTTTGGTAAGACAGTAGTGGATGCAGTGTTAGCGACGTTGCAAGACTAGCGATACGTTCATCAGGCGGCTGAAGAACTGCCTCCAAGGGGCGCGGGGTGTTTGCTGCCGTTTCAAGTCGCGTAGTCGCTGCTTCACCTGAGTGAGATCAGGTGCTTGACCACCATAACGCCAACCAACGTAAGCTTGAGCAATCTCATTAATCGCTGCCGCTTGAGGCGCAGATTGCACCTCGCAAGACTGACGTGCATACTCTAAAGGCGTCTGGGCAGAATGCTTGCGAAATCCTTGTAGTGCCAGCCAATTTAGCATCTGTTGGTATAAGCTTTCCATCGGTGGCAGTTTTGCTAACCAGCGACGGTAGCGCCAACTACGCCAACTACGCCAAAGAAGCCAGCCCGCAAACGCAAGGACGATCGCCAGCAGCAGCCCAGTGAAAAGACCCACCCAACCTTGGGAGAATAAGCTCATACACCAAGTAACTATCGCTGCTATCCAGCCAGCCACAAAGCCGAAGGTTCGATTGAGCCAACTAGTCATGGGAGAGGGCAACCAGCCTGCAACCCAGCGCCAAAAAGCGCGCAGTACGCTAAACGTCTGCTCTTCCTCAATGGATGGTGGGATGAGTTCATGACCCGGAATGGGATCAAACGCAAACCAGCCAAATTGAGGGAAAAACACTTCTGTAATCGCGTAAGCATCGGTGTTTCGCACAACATACAGGCCCGTAAATGGATTAAACTCACCGGGTCCAAAACCAGCCACAAGCCGCGCGGGAATGTTAATTGATCGCAGCATGACAGTGAGCGCAGTCGAAAAGTGATCGGGGTAACCACCCTGGTACTTAAAAAGAAACGCTTCTACCAGATCTTCATCAGGTGCTAGAAACGGCAGATCAGGCTGAATGGTGTAGCGTTGCTTGACGATCTGAGCCAGGTACAGCACTTTTTCATAGGTAGCTGTCAACGGCTTTGGAGAAGTTGACAGCAGGGCTTGGGTGCGATTACGGATCCGTTCTAAAATTTTGGGGGGAACGTTGAGATAGTCCTCGGTAATCTTGGACGGGTAGCCTTGAGGTGCGCCTCGAAGTCTTATGCGATCGCGGTAGGGCACTTCCGAAACAACGGTATAGGTCAGCCCTTCTCGCAGCTCTAGCGGCGATCGCAGGTTGCCATTGGGATCGATCGCGATCTGTCGCGTGGGGAAATAAAGTTCTTTTGCCTGAGCCAGTGCTGGCAGTAGGTTCGGCAGGTCTGATACAGCCGTGTAGGTTTGGATAATCTCTTTTGTTTTATTAAGCGAGATCGGCCGCGGCAAAAAGAATTGGTAGGACCAATTTGGTCGAGTGACTGTGATCGCTTTGTCATTCCGCGATATCTCCCATCCCTGCCCCAAGTAGCGATCAAACGCCAGTACGCGCCAAAAGCCTTCTGCCTGAGAGCGAATGCGTAAAACGACTCGTGGCTTTAGCGATCCCCGGAGGTTCTGGTTGATGCGGCTATTAAAGCCATAGTAGAAGTTCTCATCTAACTTCCCTGGACCGAAGCCTTCACCTTGTTTGGACCCAATACCAGTACCGTCTCCAGTACCCGATCGCACATATCCTGGATTGATAATGCGGCTGTTATCCTCAAAATCCTTCTGAATTTGAGGACTAACGGGAAACGATCGTAATTGGTAACCAGGAAAGCGAGGCAAACAGGCAAAAATCAGCAGCCCTGCCACCAGAATGACAACCAAAAAGCTCAACCACCGTTTGGGTGATAACCCTGTGCCCTGTAAGGGAGATTGATAAAGTTGACTTGTAAGACCAAGTCGCGATCGATAGTCCAGTGTCAAAACTGGCAGCGCGATCGCCAGAAAAACTAGTAACAGCAACCCAAACGTCATCGTCTGACTCAAGGTGCAGGCAACGCTAATTAAGATCAGCCCAATCACCATTGAGTAGCCCAGATCTTTCCGACGCGGGAGATCAAAGCTGTGCAACACCTGAAGCTGTACTAACAGCTCTGCTAGTACCAGGCGGGTGTCATTCAGATCGGCTCTCAGTCCCACAAAAAATGCTGCTAAGGCCAGCAGCATCCCGATCGCAATACAAAATTTTGTGGCAATGTTGCGTTTGTAGCGCCGCTGCCAGCTCCAGAACGCACCCATCACGCTCAGCGGCACAGCCCAAACGCTCATACTAGTCGATGCGGCTACATCCGTTGCAGCGATGCCAGCTAGCACCATTGCTTGCACCAACACTCTGAGCAGAAGCGACTCTTCGATTGCAGGTGCTGGCAAATTCTCTAAGCGCTGCCGGAAGTGATCCGCGATCGCATGCACCCGTCGTTGTGAATTTCCAGAAACACCAGCCCTAAAATTACCAAACATTAGCAGGCGACAATTCGATTGGCTGGCCGCATGTCAGATTGAGGAACAATAAACCCTACCCTGAATCTAAAGCTTTTGAAGCACATCATTCTTTATAACAAGAATTGCGCCCCGAACCACTACGCCACGATCGCACATGGGTTCAAATTGTTGCAAGTGTTCAATCTCAAATCTGAATGCAGCCAGATCCATCATACCCGTTGCCTGTCGAGACTAACGGCTAGGCGAACACTTCTACACGGATGCTCGCCAACGATTAATTAGTCGGTGATGCGAATAGCAAACATTAGCGGTTCTTGACCGTCAAAGCAAACTTCTAACATATGAGACTCATGCGGCTGGAAGTCAAATAGCTCCACACTTAAATTGCCAGCCGTAGAACGCTGAGCACTTGCCTGCACATGTTCACCCTGAAGTGTGAATCTGCCACCGCACGGCAGGGTTGCCTGAATCCGTAGTCTAGCGGATGCCGCTTCTGCCGCATAGTCTGCCTCCAGGCTCAGAGCACCTAGATCTGTGAGCCATTGACGCTCCAGTTTTGGTTGGCTTAAAGAAATGGTTAACGTTAAGGCCGCAATAATTTCGCGTGCAGCCAAGAGTGAGAGCACCATTTGCTGAGCCGGAACCGCTGACTCATAGTTCGGCGGATAGTTGGTGCCAGGCGGTGGCGATGCAACAGCCCCAGATCGGGCAGGCGATGTCATCACCATTCCTGCCAGTTGGTTCAGTGCTTGAGCTTGTCCAGGGAATAGATCCTCGACAGCCTTTACAAGCTTCGCACCCTCTAACAACGACGATTGAACCGCTTCCTGGCAGCGTTCCAAGAGCTGACCCAACAGGTTTTCGGGTAAGGGAATGGGTAAATTCAGCGTTTTAAGCTGATTCAGCCAAACCTGAGCTGGTACTCTTTGGGCTTCAAGCGTATCGCTAGCAGCAGTTACAGCGGCGCTAGCGATGCCGTAAGCACCTTCGGTTTCGTAATCGTGAATTTCTGATTCCCAGGGGAATAGAGGAGGATTACGTTGGATTTCAGTCTGTAACCGATGCTTCAACAGGGCATGAAAACGGTCTTGCACAGCAGGTATCTCTCCAAGTTTTAATAGGGTCTCCCCTTTGAAGGAGGGAGTGTTGAGTTTAAGATGACCGGCATTCGCAGAGGGAGCATCCTGAAGAATAGATAGATCTAACGCATTCGATCGAGCGTCATGTGGCTCATCGTTCCACTCAGTAACTGGACGAACCACCCCAGAGTCATCTGAAGTGGTAAAGGCAACCAGATCTTGCAGTAGTTCGAGGAGATTTCTCTGGAGCGTGTCCGAGTCATCGTTCATGGTATAAGTCCCTATTCATCAGAAGATGCCCCTTGTCCGGATACTAAATAATTGCGAATTTCCCACGCTTGCTCAAGTAGCTTAAACCACTGCTTCCGCACTTGCGTCACCGTACAGCTGAGGGATTGCGCGATCGCAGCATCTGACAGCCGTTTTCGCTTCAGTTCCAGTAGTTCTGCTTGCTGATGATCAAGCTGCTCCTGGAAAGCTTGCCACTGCTGTAATGTCAAGCCGAGGTTTCGCTCTAGGTCGGCCTCCAGCCACTGATGCACCAACTCCCAGCGATGGGAAAGCGCAAAGCGAATAAGATGATACCGAAAGCGCTGCTGCAGATAGTCTCGTTGGCGCGGCGTTAAACCTAAAATCACCTCGATTTCATTCGCAGGCAAGTCCTGTAAGCGCAGAGCAAAGTAGTCAGCACAGTCTGTTTGCTTGCGCTCTTCTAGATAAGCCATTAGCTCCGCAACCACCGCTTGCCGCAGACTATCTTCCGGTTGTTCTGGCTCCTGGGCCACCATCTGCTCCCGTACCTGTTGCATCGAAGCGGCATTCCACGGATTGTCTCCATCACCAACGCCGCCATCCGCTGCACGCTCAATATCAACGGGCGTTTCGATTGGCTGCTGCTGCGAAAACGTCTGAGCGCGTAAGATGATAAGCTGCTGATTGCGTCGTCCCGGCAATGGAATGCGCCGCTTACCATACCGTTCACTAAACGCCATGTACTCCGCAAGCTGTAGTAACGTGCGCGGTTGATACGTCGCAGGCAACTGGGTCTCGCGGCGAAACGCGTTGAGCGCTTCCATGTAAAAGCTTTGTAGAAAATCTTCAATTAATGTTAAGCGTGCTTGATAGCTCGCTTGGGTCTGCGGTGGGGTAATGTAGCGGTACACGATCGCGCTTAGCGTGCTGTGTAACTCGACCCGCCCACGTTTGGAACCGAGCTTGTAGTAGTGCAAGCACTGCTGGAGCCGATGCCTTGCCAACGCGGTTGCCCAGGTATCGACCTCTCCAGAGGCTTGAATCCGTTTGCTTTCAACGCAAATCCGTGCGACCTCTTTCGATAGTCGATCGGCCACATCCAAGCAATTTTGCTCAGAAGCGTTCGTTGACAGCTTTAACTCGTTCAGCAGCAGTTGAAAAATTGCCTCCACGCTCTGGCAGATATCCCCCACGGTATTAACGCCCAACGATTAACAAAAACTGAAGTCAGTTTAACCAATTGTGACAACAAGACGACAAACCCGTCTAGGTCAAACTACAGAAGCTTCACACCCCGTTCATCAAAATTAGGAGCTTGCTTCCAGTCATGAACATCGACCAACAAATTCAGCAACTCATTGATGACGCTCCTCAGGACGGTAATACACCAGCCCTCGTTGCTACGATCGCCCCTGTGCTGAAATTTTTAGCGTCACAATTGCGCTCTACACAGTATTACATTGTGCAGACCCTCGACCAGAGCTGGGCTATGACAACCCTGGAAAATCAAACGCAACCAGGGCTAGAGAAAAACGTTATCTATGCCTTTTCCAGCTTGAAAGATGTATCATCTGGCCCCTACCCAATGCACGATCCGCAAATGATTGCGTTGCCTTTACCCGTAACTCATATTCTGTTTCAAATGCTCGCAACAGACATGATTCATAGCATCATTTTCTTTGATGCTCCTGGCAACACAGCTGCTGGCACCGAAATTCAGCGTGAACAGCTTACCGAGCTGATTGAGTCTCACTTGCAGCAAAGCCAAACGATGCCGGGAGCAGGACTGCCTCCCAACATTGCCTGAGCAGCGCTAGCAGTCAATCGGTTGGGCCGTACCACTTCGTCGCGCCGCTTTAGAGGTAAAAGGGCTCGGTGCTTAATACCGCTTACTATCTGTAGAGTCTTTGTATCGCCGATATAAACAAATGTAACGATTTTGCTGTCATGGCGGGTTGGAGTCTTGACAGCAATCCGTCCAGTCGATATTCTTGCTTTCATACCCGGGTACACAACTGAGAGTTCTATGCAAGACAAGCAGAAGGTTACGCTATATCTCCCGCCAGAGTTGCACCGTCAACTGAAGATTCGAGCGGCACTAGACTCTGAAACGATGACGGATATTGCTCAAAGGGCAATTGTGTTTTACCTCTCTCACTCAGAGTTGGTCGATGGATATGAAGAGTCAAAGCACGGTCAAGCTCACAGAGTTTACACCTGTCCAGACTGCTCGTCTCCTTCTGTCTTGAAGGGCGATGACATGATTTCACTCCGCTCCCAGTCAGGTGTTTTGCTTGAGGAGAGGGTGTCAGCCAGCAAAGTACAGGTAGCCAATGCAGCTTCTGCAAAGGTTGCTTCTCAAGGTGAGGGTGAGTTGGTTCCCTGCTAGGTCGTAGTCGTTTTTGATTTGACTGCTCTAGTGATGCATTCTTGCTCAGTGGCTAGTTGACATCTGCCATTAGGTTTAAGCAAGCTAAGGATTCTAGGTTTTCAATGTTTGCACTGTCTCTCGTGGGTTGATGTTATGCAGGAAGAACTTAGTATTCTGATACAGGCCCAGTACCCCCTTATTTACATGGTGACATCTGAGGAAGAGCGGGCTGAGCAGACTATTGCAGCCATTTCTCAGGCAAAACCTCAGCGCCGTGTATACGTTTGGACAGTGACTCACGGCATTGTTGAGTACGGCCAGCCTCGCAACGTAACCCAGCACAACACCGTTTCGCCGGAGGCCGCGATTGAGTGGGTCATTCGTCACAAAGAGCCTGGGATATTTGTCTTTAAGGATCTTCACCCGTTCTATTCAGCTCCAGTGATTCGCTGGTTGCGAGATGCGATTGCAAGCTTCAAAGGCAGTCAGAAGGCCATTATTCTGATGTCTCCTGTGCAGGAGATTCCGATTGAGCTAGAGAAGGAAATAGCGGTGCTGGATTACCCCATGCCAGATATGGGCGAACTCAACCATGTGCTTTCACAACAGCTTGAGCAGGTTCGTACTCGACGCATTACGACAGAGGCAAGAGAGAAGCTGCTGAAGGCAGCGTTGGGTTTAACAAAAGATGAAGCCGAGAAAGTTTACCGCAAAGCCCAGGTTACGGCTGGGCGTTTAACAGAAGAAGAAGTCGATATCGTTCTGTCTGAGAAGAAGCAACTGATTCGTCGCAACGGCATCTTGGAATACGTTGAAGAAGACGAAACGATCGATTCGGTTGGTGGCTTAGAGGAACTGAAGCGCTGGCTCAAGCAACGGTCTAATGCCTTTACTGAGCGTGCCAGAGAGTATGGCTTGCCTCAGCCAAAAGGCATGTTGATTTTAGGGGTTCCTGGATGCGGCAAATCACTCATTGCAAAAACAACGTCCCGTTTGTGGGGGCTACCGCTGCTGCGTTTAGATATGGGACGGGTCTATGACGGTTCAATGGTGGGGCGATCGGAAGCGAACTTGCGTGGTGCTTTGAAGACAGCAGAGTCGATCTCGCCAGCAATTCTGTTCATTGATGAAATGGACAAGGCGTTCGCGGGTAGCACGGGCTCAGCCGATTCTGACGGTGGTACCTCTAGCCGCATTTTCGGCTCCTTTCTCACCTGGATGCAAGAGAAAACGTCTCCTGTGTTTGTGATGGCAACGGCGAACCGAGTCGAGCGGTTGCCTGGAGAGTTTCTACGCAAGGGACGGTTTGACGAAATCTTTTTTGTCGATCTGCCTAATAGTGAAGAGCGCAAAGAGATTTTCAAAATTCATCTTTCCAAGCGTCGCCGCGAGATTGCACGCTTTGATTTAGACCAGTTGGCGAATGTTTGCGAGGGTTTCTCAGGCGCTGAGATTGAGCAAGCTCTGGTAGCCGCAATGTACGAGGCGTTTGCCCAGGATCGAGAGTTTACTCAACTGGACATTATTGCGGCGATTAAGTCAACGCTACCGCTTTCTAAGACGATGACTGAGCAGGTAACTGCCCTTAGGGACTGGGCAAGGCAGCGCGCGCGACCTGCTGCATCCTCAGTGGCTGAATATCAGCGACTTGAGTTCTAAAAGCTTTCTCCTGCTCCCAACAGGAGGAAAGGCTAGCATTTGCTAGCAGCCAACCCAAAAAGCTAATAGCGATCGTTGTTAGCTCCTGACCACCAAACGTTGTTCTCAAATCTCCACAGGAGGAAACTCAAATGTCTCACTTTAGCACTCTGCGTACCAAGATCACCGATGCCGAAATCCTGAAGGCTTCTCTCCGTGATCTAGGGATCTCGGTGAAGACGGATGCCGATGTTCGTGGCTACAACGGTCAACGTGTTCGTTCGGACATCGTTGCTGTTCTAGAAGGCGAATATGATCTGGGCTGGTCTCGCAATACCGATGGTTCTTTTGACCTGATTGCTGACCTCTGGGGCGTGGCTAAAAAGCACAACCAGACCGAGCTAATCAACTCGATTAACCAGAAGTACGCCGTGAACAAGACTTTGTCTGAAGTCAAGCGTCCTGGTCTGCAAAATGCAAACGTCAAACTGGTACTACAAAAGTAGTTTCCTTACGCGTTCCCAAACTAGCGGGTTAACCCTTCCCCGGTTAGCCCGTTTTTTGTTTGGGCTTCAGGGTTTGGGCGTAAGATGAATGGCAAGCGCCTCATTCGACCGTTGATCAGCCGTCTAAACGTCCTGTTTAATTGCCATGCTTTTGCTATGAATCCGATTTCTCTGGAGCTTGATCAACAGATCAGACAATTGCTACGTGGCTGTGGTCAGTATGCCGAGCAAATGGCAGCCAGCCAGTTTGAGGTGTTTGAGAAAGGGCCGGATGATTACGTCACCACTATCGACTCGCTTCTGGATCAAAAGCTGTCAGCCGCATTTAAACTCATGTTTCCTGACGATGGAGTGATCACAGAAGAGGATGCACAGTCGAGAGCGAAATTTCACGATCGCTACGGTCGTCTCTGGTGTATTGACCCCATTGACGGTACTGAAGATTTTATTCACCGCAAGCGCGATTACGCTGTTATGGTGGGCTTGCTGCAAGACTATCAGCCGATCGCAGGATGGCTATATGCCCCTGCCTATGACCAACTTTACTACGGCGGTTCACATTGGGGGGTGTTTCAAACCACGGCAGAGGAGGTACCAGCGCCCTTATTGAGCATTGAACCCGCGTCTCCAACCGCCAGCTTTTGCCCAGTTCTCATTGGGCATCGTGATCAGTCCCGATTTGGTAACGCGATCGCCCAGCTCATTCCAGAGGCACAGTTCTATTCACTGGGCAGTTTTGGGCTTAAGGTCGTTGATGTTATTTTGGGGCGAGCAGGGCTTTACCTCTATTTCAACGGTCGAGTCAAACTGTGGGATACCGTCGGGCCGCTAGCATTGGCAAGAGCGGCTGGGTTAGTGTGCTGCGATTTAGAGGGGCGATCGATCAGTTTCTCGCCTCATGATATAGATGCTGAGACGCTGGCACACAAACAACCAATCTTAGTGGGCTGGGCAAATTATGTTGAATTGTTACGTCCCAAGCTGAAAGCAGCCGTTGAAGCGGTGATGCAGAATTTGGAATCCTCAGTTTAGAGAAGACTGCTTATACTAGGAATCTGCGTCTTTTCTCGCAACGTATCAGTCATGCAGATCTTAGAGGCTGAAGATTTGAGTTGGGGCACGATCGAGGTTTGCCAGATATTGCATACCGCTTTGAAGACACCTTACAAGTGCGGTTCAAAGCTTGCTACTATTTTCCACATCAGGTGGAATTTACCGTTGATGCTAAGGATCCGTAAATTCTCCCTCAAAGAAGCCGTGATGATCCTGCCATGATAATACATAGGCAGTGATGCTGCCTTTTTTGCCCCTTACCGTTGTTTCTGTTCAGCCTCCTTATTTCATAGACTTTTCATGCAGATCGAAGCGTTTAGTGAACTCTTCCCCCTCTTAACGGCAGCCAGTCCAGAAACGTTGGAGTGGCTACTGTCAGTTGCCGTTGAACATGAGTACCCTGCTAATCGGGCCGTGTTGATGGAAGATGCGTGGGGAAACGCCGTTTATTTCGTCGCCTCTGGGTGGGTCAAGGTGCGGCGGCTATCTGGTTCGGGTGAAGATGTTGTCACCTTAGCGGTGCTGGGACGGGGTGACTTTTTTGGCGAAATGGCGATTTTGGATGAATCGCCGCGATCGACGGATGTCATTGCCCTTTCTGCGGTAAAGCTCATCAGCATTTCGGCGCAGCGGTTTATTCAAACCTTATTCAAAGATCCGCAATTGCACCATCGCATGCTGCAATTGATGGTGCGACGGTTGCGACAAACAAACATCCGCTTTCAGCTAAGGCATCAACCGCCTGCCGTGAAGCTGGCAAATACGCTGGTTTCACTAGGCGAAAACTATGGTCAGGAAACGCCATATGGGGTAGAAATCTTCAACATTCCCTTCAAAGATCTGGCAGACGTGACGGATATTGGCGTTGAGGAAACCGCCAAAATTATGGAAAAGCTCGATAGCAAAGGTTGGATTAAAATTGACACGGCTAGTCATACCGTCTGTCTAACAAACCTGAAACAGCTGATGCACCTTGCTGGTAAAGTTTAGCGTTCAGCTTGACACAGTCAGTGCCGCGATCGACTGTTATGCTAGGGGCTGTCATCAGTGACTCATACACATGACTGTTAGCAAGGGTTACAGCCCCCAGTCTGGTTTGTGAGGACGGGTGCGGTAAGGCTGAGACCGCAAGTCGGCACCTAGTTGATGACGCGCCCTGGCGAACAATCAGCAGTATGGAAATCACGCGGTAATCTTTCTTTAAAGGCAGTCTCAGCTTGTTTACCGTAATTTGAACAAGTAAAACAGAGCAGCATTAAGCATGAATCGAGAAGACCTGGATCAAAGTAGTCAGATCGAACCATCTCAATCAATCGACCTTGAGACAGGGCGAAAAACCGCTTCGCAACCCTTGCCCAACTCGCTGCCGTTGCAACTGCATTACAAAGTAGCGATGCCAGAGCCAGAGACACACTTGTTTGAGGTGTGCTTGCACGTTACAGGCTGGCACCACGATCAGGGGACGTTGCTCGACCTGAAGATGCCAGTCTGGACTCCAGGATCTTATTTGGTGCGAGAGTACGCCAGACATTTGCAGGACTTTGGTGCTGCGAGCGATCGCACAAACGCCTCCTTACCCTGGCGTAAGCTCAGCAAAAATCACTGGCAGATCGAAACCCAGGGGCACTCAGATTTGACCGTGCGCTACCGGATCTACGCCGATGAGCTGTCCGTGCGAACCAATCACTTAGACGGCACGCATGGTTACTTTAATGGAGCCGCGCTGTTCTTCTACATTCCAGGGTACGAGCACTGCCCTTTGCAGCTTACGATCGTCCCTCCTCCTGACTGGCATGTATCCACTCCACTTCCGGCCTTGAATACACCGCATACCTTTGAAGCTCCCGATTTTGACACACTGGTCGATAGCCCGTTTGAAATTGGTCGCCATGCAGTGTACGAGTTTGAAGCGCTGGGTAAACCGCATCAACTAGCCGTGTGTGGCGACGGCAATCTGGAGCCAGAGCGGTTGATTCCAGACATTCAAAAGCTGATTCAGGTCGAAGCGGATCTGTTTGGCGGGTTGCCCTACGATCGCTACCTCTTTTTGCTGCACCTGTCGTCACAAGGGTTTGGCGGACTGGAGCACAAGTCTTCTTGTTCGCTGATCTATCAGCGCTTTGGGTTTCGGAGCAAGGATAAGTACGATCGCTTCATTCAGCTTGTGGCGCACGAATTTTTTCACCTCTGGAACGTGAAGCGGATTCGGCCCAAAGCGTTGGAGGTCTTTGATTATGAGCAAGAAAACTACACGCCATCGCTCTGGTTTAGCGAGGGTACAACCAGCTTCTACGATCTAGTCATTCCCTATCGGGCGGGAATTTATGATCTGCGTACCTACCTGATCGCGCTTAACCGTGAGATTACTCGCTTTCAGATGACACCGGGGCGCAAAGTACAGCCCTTAAGTGAGTCCAGTTTTGATGCCTGGATTAAGCTGTATCGCGCCGATGCGAATAGTCCTAACTCCCAAATGTCTTACTATTTGAAGGGAGAAATGGTGTCGCTGTTGCTTGATCTGCTGATCCGCGAACGGCATGGCAATCGGCGATCGATGGATGATGTCATGCGACACCTGTGGGAGCAGTTTGGTAAACCCGAAGTGGGTTTTACACCCACACAACTCCAGCAGGTCATTGAGGGAGTTGCCGACACTGATTTAACAGACTTTTTTGAGCGATACATGCACAGAACAGATGATTTGCCGTTTGATGAGTATCTCAACCCGTTTGGATTGCGCTTACTGGGAGACAGTGGTGCAGAAGATGGAGTTCCGTACCTGGGTCTAACGGCAAAAACGGAATCTGGGCGTGAGGTGGTGAAATTTGTCGAGTCAGGGTCCCCTGCCCGCAAAGCTGGGATCGATGCTGGCGATGAGCTTCTTGCCATGAATGGTCTGCGGGTAACGGCGGATCAGTTGGCTGAGCGGCTACGAGATTTTCGATCGGGCGATCGTCTCCAACTTTCCTTTTTCCATCAGGATGAGTTGCGTTCCAGTACGGTCACCCTTGCAGAGCCGCGAGCAACTCGCTTTCAGGTCGTTCCAGTTGAGCAACCGTCCCATAAGCAGGCGCAAAACTTTTTGGGTTGGCTCGGTGTACCGTTGGAAAGCATTAGAGGGTAGGACTTTCAGCTATCCGCGTTCAGCTTTGTGAACTATGTTTGAGATTGAACGTTGACAGCAGATTTGCATACTTCGAGCCCTACTTTAGATCTTGCACCATTCTCAAGAAGGCATTTTCAAAGCTTCTTAGTGATTGCATTAGCCTGCAATTGATTGCAGGGCGGTTGCTGCAAGTGGTGCAAGATGTCAGTTACCCTAGACGGTAGCCAAAGCCTCGCACCGTAATGATGTACTGTGGGTTGCTCGGATCTAGCTCTAATTTTTCTCTTAGCCAGCGGATGTGGACATCCACTGTTTTAGAGTCACCCATGAAATCAATCCCCCAAACCTTTTCTAAAAGTTGATCGCGGGAGAAAACACGGCGCGGATTGTTCATAAACAATTCCAGCAGGGTAAATTCTTTCGGTGACAAGTTGACAGTCTCGTTACGTACAGTCACCCGGCACTCTTGAGGGTAGAGGGCAATTTCTTGAAACTGAAGCACAAGCTGTTCTTGAAGCTGAGGTTGGCGGCTAGCTCGACGCAGTAGCGATCGACAGCGTGCAATTAACTCCCGCATCCCAAACGGTTTGGCTAGGTAATCATCGGCTCCAATCTCTAGCCCGACCACAACATCTGTTTCAGTACCCTTAGCGCTGAGCATGAGAATTGGTGTAATCATGCCGTCTTGCCGCATGAGACGACATAAATCCAATCCACTAATGTAGGGCAACATAAGGTCAAGGATCAGCAGATCGATCGCAGGTATCTCTGCCTCTTCACTGGCCTGAGAGGCTCGCATCACGTCTAACGCCTGACGACCATCCTCTACTGCCAACACCTGATAGCCTTCATCGGTCAACGCCATTGTGATCGTCTCGCGGATCAGTGCTTCATCCTCAACAATGAGAATGAAGGGCTGAGCATTTTCAGGCGATTTAGCAACTCCAGGCGATCGCATCATGGTATTAAATTTTGCAGCTTCAGACATTTAAGTGCCGTGGGTGAGAGTCAATCTTTATTTGCGAGCCTAGAACTGAGTAGCCAATCATTTGCAGCCTTATGCTTTGCTACCGTCTTTAAAGAAGAGAAAACAACACACGGCTGAGAATTCATTTATGAATCGGTCGTGAAAGTAAAACGAATAAACACAAATCTAGATGCAGCAAACTGATGTCAGTAAATTTGCTGGCTAAATTAGGTTAAGCTTTGGTAAATTTCAGATTAAGCCTGAAATAATGGTTTCTTTAGGGCAGTTTAAAGGCTTTAAAGAGGCAGGCAGTAACCATCAGCATCATACAGATTTTTTCAAATATGGCAATCAGAGAGGCGGTACACTCAAAGCGCCAAAAAAATGGGCGAGTCGTGCCTTAGCCAGCTTAAGTTATGGCGCTAATTCGCTCATGGTATACAAGCACGGTTCTAACCACTAAAAAGCTCAGGAGGGTTGATCACACGGCGCATAATAGCAGGGTCGCTGATTCATGAGGCATCTATGCAAAAACACATTCTTCTACTCATCGCTTCACTACCACTGCTCGTAAGCTGCATTAAAGAGCTACCTCATACCAATTTGAATTGAAAATGCGACACATCCTGTAGGGGCAAGGCATTGCCTTGCCCCTACCCACCGATTGATCTGTAGCCGTCATTCTTTAAATCGGTATCAGGTTCAAAGTAAGCCATCGCAAGCTTGTGCCACGTCCGTTAGCCAGAACGGGGAGCAAGGCATTCGGAAGATCGCACGCGCTCATTTAAGCGTTAGCCCGGATGCAACCACTGCGGTCATATCGAATGCTCAAAAATTTATCGTTCCTGTGCCGATGTTGAGTAACGGTGGAGAGCCTTTAGTGTATCCACAAGACGCTGAAAAGGCAGGGCAACCCATTTTAGACTACACAGACAAACCGATCGGCGGTAACGCAGGCGCGACAGAAGTCGCTCGTGGGCTAGTTTTCTTCAATGGCAAAGATAAGTCATGGCAAGCGGTTTTAGGCGATGGCAACGGCGTCATTATTATTAATGAAGTGACTCAAGACCGGGCAAAAAAGCTAGATCAAAAAATTCGTGGCTTGCAGCCAAACCTAAATAATTTGACGCTAAACGACCTGAAGCAAGTGATTCGATTTGCACAACAGCTTGGGTTAGTTGATATGTATAACTCTACTCGTGTATTTATTCAAGAGAATATGACCCCTGTAATCGCAGGTGATGACTCTACACTGAATAGCAAAGAAGTGGACGCATCTGGGTTTAAGAAAAGAGACGATCGCGACATCAATCAAGCGATTTATATTCCTGGTACCTTTGTCTTTGAAGGGCCTGCTGCCAGCCCACAGGAGTTTAAAAATGGTGGTGTGATTGTCGTACAGAGCGGCAAGATGCGCGGAGTGCAACCAGATATCTTTGTGCGGACGTATAAGCTGAGTAATGGACGCGCGATCGAGTCTGTGACGGCAGATTTAAAGAGCCAGTGTGTGGTTTAGTTGATGAGGATGGGACGCACATCGGAAAAGCATTCAGGAGCCAGAAGGGAGAGTGCTTGCTGACTCCTGCCCGTCGACTCCTAGCTTCCATTGCTAAACCTTGACGGGTGCTCGATCGTTCAATGGCGCTTCATACAAACTTTCGTCGTTAAGCAGCCCTTCACCCGTAATGATACGAGCGCCACGTTTGCGGGTGAAATAGTTCCATCCCCACTGCAACAGCACAATCAACTTATTGTCAAACTCAATTAAGAAATAGATGTGCGCGAAAACCCACAAGAACCAGGCCAGTAAGCCATCAAACCGCACAAAGCCAAGATCCACCACTGCTTCGTTTTGTCCAATGACGGCTAAGCTGCCAAAGTCTTGGTACACAAAAGGCGCTAATGTTTGCCCCACCAGGCGTTGCTTGATCAGTTTGGCAACGTATTCGCCTTCTTGCATGGCAACGGGCGCAACTCCGGGTAGGGGACGATCGCCTTGGTGCGGAAAGTTCGCCAAGTCGCCAATGATAAAAATGTTGGGATGAGTGGCAAGACTTAGATCAGGCTCAACCATGACTCGCCCGACTCGATCAAGGGTTGCCCCTGTCCGTTCTGCAAGCACCTGCCCCATTGCAGATGCTTTCACACCAGCGGCCCATAAAACGGTATGTGCTGGAATGTATTCTTCCTGACCATCCCGCTTCACCGTGACGATGTTGCCATCGATGTTTGTTACCAAAACACTCGTTTCAACAGTGACCCCCAGCCTGGTGAGAGAGGCTTCTGCTTTCGCTGATAGCTCTGGTGGGTAGGGGGGCAAGATTCGATCTAACCCTTCCAGTAGCAGCACTTGAGCTTCGGTGGTGTCGATATTGCGGAAGTCGCTTTTGAGCGTTTTGAAGGCAAGCTCGGCGATCGCGCCTGCCAACTCTACCCCGGTTGGCCCGCCGCCGACCACCACAAACGTCAACCAGGCACGACGTTTCTCCAGGTCAGATTCTTTTTCAGCGGCTTCAAAGGCCATGAAAATACGGCGACGCATCTCCAACGCATCCTCGATCGTCTTCAGACCGGGTGCCGTCTGCTTCCAATGATCGTTGCCAAAGTAGTGATGGCTTACCCCAGTGGCAACAACCAGCGTGTCGTAAGCAAGTTCCTCGCCTTTCAACGTCACGGTTTGCTTCTGGGTATCCAGGTTAGTCACCTCGTCCATAAGCACCTGAGTATTTTTGCTGCTGTTCAAAATGCCTCGCAGCGGTGATGAAATATCGGCTGGAGAGAGCGTTCCTGTTGCCACCTGGTATAGCAACGGCTGAAACAAGTGAAAATTTCGTTTGTCAATCAGCGTGACATCTACTGGTGCGCGACCTAGTGCTTTAGCGGTATACAGCCCGCCGAATCCTCCTCCAACAATGACCACTCGATGCATTGGTTGGCTCTCAGTCGCGTCTACCATTCCTTGTTGCTCCCTCATTTGCTATGGAAGTAAGCCGTCTCTAGATTTACTGCACGTCTGCCAAGAACCGTTTGGGTTGGTTGCCTGATCTCACTCAATTAATCACTTATTGCTGAAACTCAATCTTGATCGATAGAACAGCGAACGGTTATCTAGCTGCGGAAGTCTAGCGCCGATCGACCAGCAGGTAGTCAGTAACGACGATTACCAGGCCTATCTTTACAAATCGCAGTGTAGTTCTGTCGATACTTTTAGCGCTCCCAACGAAATCTTTACGAAATGTTAACAGCTTCTAGCTTAGCCCATGTCACTCAGCACTTGAGTAACAACCGTTACGCGAGCTAGTGGTATGTCAAGGCTGTTTTAAGGGGTTGAAAACCTTCAAACTACCTGTAAAAGGGGTTTATAGCTTTGAAGCGTTATACCATTTCCCTTTCATTGAGCTACAGCTAAGGCACTCCAACCAGCTATGCTGCACAGGTTCGATCACTCAAAACTCAGAACTCAAAACTCAGAACTGATATTCTCCCTTAAGCGCTGCAGATATTCCCAGCCGCGCTGCGACCACACTTTTTTACCCGTTTTGGCTGCGATCCACCGGGCGACTTTAGAACCTGTCCAGTGTCCGCCTTCAGACGGGGGCTTTTGGAGTTCTTGCTGGAGTTCTTGCTGCTGTACCAGGGTGAGGAGCGATCGCGGTGAAAGTTGTCCGCGTTGGCTCCGATTTTTCACTCCGATTGGGCCTTCCTGGTTGTAGCGGCGGATGATTTCTTTGGCGTAGTCGTAGTTAAACCCAACTCTTTGGGCCGCCTGCTTAATCGTGCACTGCTGATCCACCAAATGCAACAGATGCCAGCGTCGTGCTTCAATGCGGTCTTGGGCTTGCTGGTAATGGGTTTTCAGTTCTTTAGCCGTTAGATGCGGCTTCAATTGGACTCTGGGTGGCACGATCGGGTCAAGCGGAGGCATTCGGTACAGTTCATTGATCAACGCTTTTTGGATCACTCCGGATAAATAGCAGGGGTGGGTTGGGAATACTGAAGTGAGCGTAGAAAATGTCGCTCAGACTCCATGTGAAGTTCATACTGATCGATGAGACTGAGCAACAAGCGCTGTTCAACCCAATTAGACAGCACAGTTTTCAGATGAATTAACCAATCGTTCAATAGGAGTCTTAGCAGTATGGTGTTTCGTTTAGCTAGGCGAGTGTCTCTCGCTACGGGCGCATTTGCCTTTGCAGTGGTGCTTCCTGGTGTAGCGTTGGCAGGCCAACCTGTTTTTGGCATCGCATCACAGGGGTTTGTTGTAGCGGCTCAGTCTACGGTACCGTCATCTGTAGAGCAACTGCAATTGACGGATCAACAAAGGCAGAAGGCTCAATAGGTAATTCAGGGAGTTAAGGGAGAAGAGTGTCCAATAAAGCACT
>NZ_JCACKR010000027.1:0-122664 GCF_059505485.1 Stenomitos rutilans | reverse complement strand
GTCCTGATGTGTTGGATTCTGCCCTGCTGCGTCCTGGTCGCTTTGACCGTCAGGTCATGGTGGATCTGCCCAGTTACAAAGGGCGTTTGGGCATTCTAGAAGTTCACGCCCGTAACAAGAAGCTGGATACCGATATTTCGTTAGAAGCGATCGCCCGTCGTACTCCTGGCTTTTCGGGTGCAGAACTGGCAAACCTGCTCAACGAAGCGGCCATTCTCACGGCCCGTCGTCGTAAAGACGCGGTGACGATGCTGGAAATTGACGATGCGATCGATCGTGTCACGATCGGTCTCACGCTCACGCCCCTGCTGGACAGCAAGAAAAAGCGGCTGATTGCCTATCATGAAATTGGTCATGCGCTGCTGATGACCCTGCTGAAAAACTCCGACCCGCTCAACAAAGTGACCATTATTCCGCGATCGGGCGGCATTGGTGGCTTTGCCCAACAAGCGTTCAACGAAGAGATGATTGATAGCGGCCTCTACACCCGCGCCTGGTTGACCGATCGCATTACGATCGCGTTAGGTGGACGAGCTGCCGAGGTGGAAGTGTTTGGTGATGCTGAAGTGACAGCAGGTGCAAGCAGCGATATCAAAGCAGTTGCCGACTTGGCGCGCGAAATGGTGACTCGCTACGGGATGTCTGATTTGGGACTGGTTGCGCTCGAAAGTGCAGGCAGCGAAGTCTTTTTGGGCCGTGGACTGTCACCTCGCACGGAATATTCAGAAGATGTATCCACCCAGATTGACCAGCAAGTACGCGGTATTGCTGTCAAATGCTACGAAGAAGCTCGCAAGATCATTCGAGAAAATCGTGTGCTGGTTGACCGCTTGGTTGAGATGCTGCTTGAAGAAGAAACGATCGAAGGCGATGATTTTCGTCGCATTGTCACAGAGGTCACGGGACAGCCAGTTGCAGCAGTAGCCCAAGTCTCATAGCAATTGACACGTTGGCACTCATAAAAGCCATCAGCCCTTTAGAGCTTCGATCGCGTAGCTCAGCCCAAAGCGTTTAGGGTTAACGGAGAAAAGCCTCAGAGCCTCGTTGCTTCTGAGGCTTTTCTCATCTCATGCGATGGTCGTTAAAGCAGACAGCCCTAAGACTCGATGCTAGGCTGATGGGTGATGAGAACGCTACCCACGTTTGATGTCCCTCGTTCAGGCACAGCATTCACCGACAAGAGGTAGACCGATGGAAAATCGATTGACACCCCAACAGTTAACAAAACTAGTTGGCGAAGTAGAACGGCTCTCGCAACGGCAGCAGGATGAACTCGATCGCGGGCAGGTAGAAGACATTCTGCGGGAACTGAATCTATCGCCCGACTTGCTGGATGAAGCCATGATCCAGCTACAGCGAAAGGATGCCCTGGTGGTACAGCAGCAACGGCAGCGATGGCTTGTTGGTGGTGCGATCGCCAGCCTGGTGGTTATCGTTGCGGGTGTAGTTGTTTTTGTGCAGCAGCAAAATCAGGCGCTAAATCGCATTTCGACACAACAAGGCTGTGTGGCACGGGTACAAGACAGTTGTAGCGAAGCTCCTATCTCGCGCCAAACTAGCCCTGAGCTGTTCTACAACGTCACATTGAAAGATGCACCTGTCGGCAAAACGCTTTCCCTCACCTGCGACTGGGTGACTCCTGATGGGCAGGTCGTGAAGCAAAATCGCTATGAGACGCGTCAGATTGAGACACCGCTCTGGAATACCCACTGCAAATTTCCACTTAACTCTAAGGCTCCTGTAGGAAGCTGGGAAGTGCGATTGCGGTTAGGCGATCGTCAATTGAGCAATACCCCCTTTGACGTGCAGTAGTGGGAAGGGACGGTTGAATCTCTATGGGGCAAACTATCCCGTTGCAGACGCTCAAACCGCATCAAATTGTCGGCTACTGGGGCTATGGCGATCGAACTGCTCTGGAAGGTTGTTTGTCGAGTATCCTGCATCACTGCGATGAGACACCAGCCAAACGTAGCGGTCGATCGTCATCAGAAACCTCTTTATCAGAACGTGCCGCTAGATGCTGGGAGGTAGCGTATCTCGGCTTGCAGCAGGCAGCCTGTAGTGATTTACCAGCGCATCTGCTTGCAGCCCTCTCTGCCTCCGGGATGCCTTGTCGTTTGGAGCACTCGCCTGCGGATGCCTGGATTACTCACCACGACGATCGTCTTTGTCTGGGACGAGAGCCGTTTGGTCACGTGCCGCTCTACTGGATGCAGGTAGGAGAGATTGTCTGGTTTGCGTCGCGGCTGAGTTTATTGCTGCCGCTGATCAAAACGCCTCAGATTAGCCTACCTGCGGCGTATGGCTATAGCTGCTTCTCTTATGTGCCAACGCCCCTCACCCCGATCGCTCACATTGCCTCGATCGCGGCGGGGACAGAGCAGACCTGGTTTGCCGATGCTGCCTCCAAGAGGCTATCAGCACCAGAGACAAGGCGATCACTCGAATGGCAAGAAGCACCTGACCAGATTCAGGACGAGGCCATCGCCGTTGCCCAATTGCGCTCATTGCTCAAGGATACAATTGCTCGTCAAAGCGCTGATCTGGGTGATGAACCTGTTGGAGTTTTGCTGTCGGGTGGGTTGGATTCGTCGATCGTCGCGGCGCTATTGGTTGAAGCGGGCGTCAAAGTTCGCGCCTACACGTTAGATTTTGGCACAGAGGGCTTTTCAGAATGCCCCTATGCCGAACAGGTTGCCGAATTTCTCCACATCCCCTTAGTTAAAGTGGATGCCAGCCCCAAACGAGTGCGCCAAGCTTTGGTGCCTACTGCACGAGCGTTGGATACGCCGTTTGGTGATGGCGTCACCGTTCCGCTCTTTCTACTGATGCGGGCAGCTAGCCAGGATGTACAGGTGGTATTTAATGGTGAAGGGGGTGATCAACTGTTTGCAGGCTGGACAAATAAACCTCTAATTGCAGCAGGTCTGTACCAAACGGCGCATCAGACAGAAGCTACCTTCGATCGCCAATATCTCCGCACCTTTCATCGACTCTGGGGGTATGAACAAGACTTGTTTCAGCCAGAGCTTTTTCCTCAACTCACAGCCAACACGCCTCAATGCTGGCTAGAGGAAGCCCTCAATCCAACCTTCTCAACCACGTTGCTTCATCGGTTGCGTCGTGCCACGCTGATGCTCAAAGGCGCACAAAATATTCATCCTCGTGCCACCCATTTAGCGATCGCTCACGGGTTGCAGGTGCGATCGCCCTTCTGCGATATCGCTCTCGCTCAATGGACTTTTCAGCTTTCGGGAACATTACATCTACACGCCGCCTGCGAGAAATACATTCTGAAACGTGCTGTTGAAGCGTGGCTGCCTCCCGAAATTGTCTGGCGAGAAAAGCGGGGCATGGGTGTGCCCTTAACCTCCTGGTGCTTCAATGAGCTATGGCGATCGCTGGGTGTATGGTTGAATCCTGCTGCCTTAAGCGCTCAAGGCGTTTGGCAGCCCCACCTTGCGACTCACCTGGCGGCTGGTAAATTTGGCACACTCCAGGGGCGTCGCATTGGTGAAAGCCTCTGGCTCTTGCTGATGTGGCAACTGTGGCAACACACGGCTCTCGGCACAGCGCCAGCATTCTCACTCAACCATCCCTTTTGGCTACCCTCCTGGCTAGGACGCTTCTACCTTCAACAGCAACGGGAGACAACGCAATGGTAGCCATCCCACACCCGACACCCGGCACCCCACCGCCGTTAACGCTTGCTCTAGCAGAAGCACTACTCGCAACCTACGGTTCCCCTCTCTACGTCTACAACGGCGATCGCCTGCGTCAAACCATTCAGCACATTACAAACTCGATCGCCTATCCACACACCCGCTTCCACTTTGCCAGCGTCACCAACGGCAACATTGCCCTCCTGCAGATCTTCCGCAAAGCTGGGTGGGGACTCCACGCCAATACCCCTGGGGATATTTATCTGGGACTTCAGGCAGGCTTTCATCCCACACAAATTGTCTACAGCGGTAGCAACCTGAGTCATGCTGAAATGGAGCAGCTTTTCCACTGGGGCATTACAACATTGAATCTGGATAGCCTTGCACAGTTAGAGTTGTGCTGTGAGGTTTGGCAGAAGGGGAGTCAGAAGGCAGAAGGCAGAACTCAAAACTCAAAACTCTCTAGCGTAGCGGCGCAAAGCGCTACTCAAAACTTTCTTCCCCACTCCCCACTCCCACGCCTTGGGCTTCGCCTCAACCTCCCTGCGCTCACTGGAGATAATCGTATTGGCGTACATCCAGATGACTTTTCGGCGGCGGTGAGGCTGGCACAACAGGCTGGGCTGTCCATCAGTGGACTGCACTTTTATCGAGGCACAGGCACAAATGCGACAACGGCGTTCACAGAGGCGATCGACACCGTTATCGCCACTGCTAGTCAACTACCCGACTGGGCGTATCTCGACTTTGGCGGTGGCTTTGGTTATCCCTATCATCACGATGGTGTGGCGTTTGATTGGCATCAGTTCGGTGCGGCGTTGAGCGATCGCTTGTCTCAACTCGATCGACCCATTGCTTTGGTGATTGAACCGGGACGAGCCGCGATCGCGGGCTGCGCAACCTTGCTAACTCGTGTGGTTTCGACAAAATGGCAGCACGACAAACAGCTTGTGGGCGTCGATACGACCGTTGCCAATCTTTCGGTGCCGTCTGTGCATGGTGGCTATCGTGAAATCGTCGCCTTGCCACATGACGAGACAGCACTCAATAACGCCGAAACAGGCGAAGGCTTACATCTGACAGATGTGTGTGGAAATACAACCTATTCGCGTGATTATCTAGGCAGAAATTGTCAGTTGCCAACCTTAAAGAACGGTGACCTTCTCGCCATTCTAGATGTGGGAGCCTATGGTTATGCCATGTCTTCTCATTTTTTGCACCGTCCTCGTCCTGCTGAAGTGCTACTCGAAAACGGTAATCACCGTCTCATCCGGCAGCGCGAAACGTATCAAACGCTGATGGCATATCAAGTATTTTAACGTCATTCACCGGAGATGCTATGAAATGTATCCGCTGTCATACCGATAACACCTTAAAAGATCGAACTGACAATCAAGGTCGCTGTAAAAACTGTCAGCATCCGTTTGTCTTTGAGCCGACTGCAATGAAAAAGGTTAAGGTAACAGACCCTATGTTTGCAAAAGCGATCGCGGATCTTTCTGCAAACAATACGCTCTTTTTTACCTCCAAACAGTTACTTTATTTTCTCGATAAGCGCTTTAAAAATAAGGGATCAATACCAACATTCGGCTGTTTTTTCCTCTATCTCATTGTGGTAGTGATCGCAACAGTTACCGCTGGAGGATTTCTTCTTGAAATCACAACTAGTGTCTTGGCACTTTTTGCACCTGCAATTGCTCTCAGCCTCCTTACAGGATTCATCCTTTCAAGTGTGAGCAGTTCTGCGCAATCTAGCCCTAAAGCACGCCAGAGTAGCGCCAAGTCGCTACAGGCGATCGGCGGACTGATTCTCATCGCAGGCATCATCGCCAGCCTTGTTGGCAACTCCTTTCTACTCTTCGTTATCAGTGTACTGTTAGGCGTTAGCTCAATTTATCTGGGCACTCAACAACGCCGCAACCCAATGCTCAAACATCAAGAATTCACCGTTGGTGCGGATCAACTTCAAGGTTGGCTCGATCGCTGGCAGCAAATCAATGGTTCAGCGCAAAATATGCTGCCGCCGACGCGTGAAGAGCGAACTCCAACAACCGTTAATCCTGATGTGACGGCTTATAGCTTCGATCGCCTGGTGGTTTGTGATACGTCTACGATCGCGCAACTCCTCATTGCCAATAATTTTCACTTTGAAAATAACTGCGCCATTCTGAGTATTACAGGCTATCCCAAAGGTATTTTTGATACCACTATGACCATGCTACGTCGCAATCCCGACTTAAAAGTCTATGCCTTTCATGACTGCGCCCCTAGAGGCGTCGGGTTGATTCATCAGCTTCGGACTAGCGCTCAATGGTTTCAAGATAGCACCGTCGAAATTTTTGATGTCGGCTTACTGCCACGCCAAGTTTTTGCGAGTCAATCAATGTTTGTGCAAAATGCAGCCGATGCAGCTAGAACGGCTAAACAAATGCCAACTGAGGTGCGATCGAGCTTATCAACAGAAGAACTAGCCTGGTTAGAAGCAGGCAATTGTGTTGAGCTAGAGTCATTTACACCACAGCAACTCATCCACATTCTCAATCGTGGTATTGCTGGAAGTCGAGAATTAGGTACTGACGATAGTAGTCTCATTTTTGTTGATAGCTATGGTGTAAATTCTTATTATGTAGTTGAAAGTTTCGGTTAATTGCCCTCGTGCCAGAAGCACTACTCAATGCGCTAGATAATCACAGTGCTGAGCCATAGCTTACGGTTAAAGATGTCTCGTTTCTAACAGTTAGTCGTCAAAGATGTGATTTTTATCGCTGCAACGATCGTTCTCCTTCACAGGCAAGGGAAACGGTAGGAGTAAAAAAAAGCATAGCCATAGCCAGCCTCTAATTCTATACTGCCCCTTGCCCGCTGAATGATACTGTATGAATGTGCTAGACATGACGTATTCGCAAGCCTGCGTTTTGTCTACTAAATTGTTTCATGCAATTCGCCTCTCTACTTATGGCAATCTTGCCGAAAGCGTTATTTACAGCAGTGTTGACTGTCCTGCTGTCGTTTATGCTGGTTAGCGGTGCAGCCGCGGCGGTTGAAAGTGAAGTACCGCTGTCGCCCAATGTAACACCCTCACCGCCAGCGGCTCGGTCATTTTGGGATAAGCTAGAGCAACTGCGCGACGACAGGCAGCTTCAAGAACTGGTTGAAGAAGATCTGGAGAAGAGTCTTGCGATTCGGGCGTTAGTGCAGGTAGAAGTTGATCGCACCTTCAGCCACACCACAACGCTGATCAACGTGATGTTGGGCATTTTGACCTTTCTGCCAATTCTGGCGGCTGTTAGCGTCTGGTTCATTCGTCGTAGTGTGATTAATCAAATTATTGGCGAAACGAAACAACAGCTAAAAGCAGAAGTCGAAAAGCAGTTTGAGCAAGACGTTGCCGCTGAATTTAAAGAGCAAACTGAAGCTTTTAAGCAAGAGCTTGATAAGCTGAGAGCAGAATTTATCGACCAGCTTTCACAACTAAAAAGCCTTTTTGTCGATGCACAAAAGGAGAAAGATCAGATTATTCAAGAGCTTTCTCAAATTACGCCATCCCCCATCCGTGAGTCGGCTCCACCCGAAACCCAACAAAAAATTCAAGCGCTCACAAAACAGCTTGCACGATTGAAATCTGTCAATAATCAGCTCTCTTTTACAGCAGGCGACTACGTTGAGCAGGGGAAAGCCCTTTATTTTGAAAATCAATTTGAAGATGCCTTTACCTTCTACGAAAAGGCCATTCAACTAGAGCCAGAAAACTTCAGGGCCTGGTTTGGCAAAGGCGCAGTTTTAGTCAAATTGCAAAAAACAGACGAGGCGATCGCAGCCTATGAAATTGCCATACAGTTCAAGCCCGATTTTGCGGAAGCCTGGTTCGGCAAAGGCACTGGATTGGCAAAGTTGGCAAAACTGGCAGACGCGATCGCGGCCTATGAAACGGCCATTCAGCTTAAACCCGATTTCTTTCTGGCTTGGTTTGGCAAAGCGCGTAGTTATGCGCTGCAAGGCAACATAGAAGCAACGCTCAAAAGCTTGCAGCAGGCAATCCATCTCAACCCAGAGAAAGCGAAAGAAGCCGCTAAAACGGATACCTCTTTCGATGCTATGCGAGAGGATCAACGCTTTCAGTCACTCACTGCCCCGCAGGCGGAACTGACAGACAAACAGTGAGCGATCGTGCCTGGTGTGCAAAGCCACTGTCAGTCGCGGCGGAAGGCATTTAGAATGCGTTGTTGCAGAGGTTGAAAGGCCATCGCCTGGAAATGAGTGTCGTCAGCTAACGCATCTGCGACTCGATCGAGCACTTCAAAGACCTGGGGCACGCCTAAATGCAGCTTCTCCAATAACTCGCGGTGGGCAAATACATCTTGGGGCGTGCCTTCTAAGACCAGTTGCCCGCGATCGACCACAAACACCCAATCTGCCCAACTGTAAACGAGATCCAAATCATGGGTTGCCATAAGAATCGTCGTTCCGGTTGACCAAATCTGCTTGAGCTTCACCATCAAATCGCGGGTATGAAGACGATCAAGATAGGCGGTTGGTTCATCCAGCAACAGCAATTCTGGCTGCATCACCATCACATCTGCCAATGAGACGCGCTTCTTCTGTCCCAGGCTGAGATGATGCACGGGACGATTCACCAGTTCGGTCAGCCCAAATGCTGCGATCGCCTCTCTGACCCGTTGCGCAATCTCTGCTTCTGGCAAACCCAAATTGCACAACCCGTAGGAAATATCTTCTTCAACCGTCGAAGCGACTAGCTGCTGTTCAGGGTCTTGAAATACCAGCCCGATTTGCTGTCGGAGCGCCATCAGGGAAGTGCGATCGTACTGCAATGGGTTTCCCTGCCAGCGCACCACACCCTGCTGTGGTTTATACAAACCATTTGCTAACAAAAACAGCGTTGTTTTACCACACCCATTTTGACCAATCAGCGCACAGCGTTTGCCTGCTGGAATGCGAAGCGTTAAACCCTGAAGGGCAGGCTGAAAGCTCCCTGTATAGGTATAACTAACGTGCTCAAACTCCAACAGCATACTGCCATCCTGCGAGCGTAACCAAAACTGTGCAACCGAAGCAGGCTTCCAGGCTATAGCGTTTGGAGGGTTTGTAGCGACGGGAGTGCCAGACGCGAATATCGCCTGTAAAGCCGCGAGAATCTAAAGTTTGAGATACCTGACGATAGTTTTCGAGCGTGCGTCGAAGAAGTTGCCCCACTAACAGGCTCAGGCTTTTCATCCACACTCGCCAGGTACGGTAGCCACCACGTAACTGTTGCGCCGTCCAAACTTCGCTGGCCGTTCGCAACAACACAAAGATAAAGCGGTACATCAGCAGCAGCAGTTCGGTGAGCAAGGCAGGACAACCAACACGGCGCAGAATGTCTAGCAATTCAGTGAAGGGTATGGTGAGCATGATGAAGTAGATACAGGCAGTAGAGGCGATCGTCCGTGCCGCCAGTTCCCCAGCTTGTTGGATGCCATGAAGACTTAAATAGAGGTAGTAATGCCCCCAGCTAACGCCCTGCCAAGCGTCTGCCTGCACGGATGCCAGGGTGTCTAGACCCACGCCATTGATGACAAAGGCAGGTAAGCTAGTAAACCAAAAGCCGATCGGGATGAGAAGCAGGCGCACATATGTGGCTGCCGGAATTTTGGCATAAATGACGATCCACATGCTCAGCCAGAGGGCGATCGCAAGTTGAATCGGCGCATGAGTACAGTAAGTGATTAAAAGGAGGGCGATCGCAAACAGCAGCTTATGTTCCGGTGGCAGTTGCCGCAACTGATTGGTGTATGCCAGGGTATCGATCTGTAAAGCCATGAACGATTGGATTGATTGTAGAGACATTCCAAGGAATGTCTCTATAAAGGCTCTAATTTTGGGAACCGATCATGCTTCCTGGTAGGGGCAGAATCTTTGCCAGGACTCGTTTTTTCAGTAGTTCGGGGCACGTTCACAGCTTGTACAGCCACAAACAGAACGTGTTGCCTCATCGTCAACCTTACTCGTCTTTTTTGCGTGTCTCCGATCGCCCTTTGTACAGCCCTAAGACATAGCCAGTAATGCCTGCGCCAATCCCTGCTTGAGACGCAAACAAAAACGTTTGCACTTCAGGGCCAGAGTCTTTAATAATCGGTTCAAACCAGGGTTTATAGTTTGGGTGATCTTTTTCGATCGCAGCGACAAAGTTGCCATCCGTTGCACCAAACTCTCTACCCTGGAGTACTAGCAGGGGGCCAAAAGCGAGAACTAAAACCCCAATGACTAACAACCAATGACTTGATAGCTTATTCATCGCTTAAGACTCCTGCTCTAAAAGTTTGAGGGTTTGTAGCTCCTGTTTGCCATACTGCTGCAACCACCCCCAAACCAATACGGTTAGCAGTCCTTCACTAATCGCTAACGGGACTTGAGTAATCGCAAAAATGCCCGCAAATTTAATAAACGAAGCGATAAACCCACCTTGCACTGCTGGAAACGCTAGTGCAAGCTGTACAGCCGTCGTCATGTAAGTGAGCAGATCTTCCAGGGTGGCAGCCAGGAAAACGGCAAGCTTCTGTTTACCCGTTTTCATAACCGTGTTGTAGACTACGTAGGCAACCAGTGGCCCCACGATCGCCATCGAAAACACATTTGCGCCCAACGTTGTCACACCACCATGCGCAAGTAAAACCGCCTGAAACACAAGCACCAAAGTACCCAGCACCGTCATTGTTAAGGGGCCAAACAGAATGGTGCCTAGCCCAGTGCCTGTAGGGTGGGAGCAACTTCCGGTGACAGAGGGAATCTTTAAAGCAGAAAGGACAAAGGTAAACGCGCCTGCCAATGCCAACAGCAATTTTAGTTCAGGGTTTTGCCGGGTGATGCGGGTGAGTGATCGCAAGCCTACGAGAAAGAACGGTAACGATACGGCCCACCAAAAGGCTGCCCACTGCACAGGCAAAAAGCCTTCTGCAATATGCATTGCATAAGCAGGATTGGCAGAACCAAGCAACAAATAACAACTCAAGCCAGCCATTAATCCCAGGCTGACCCATTTCCGGTAGCGTGTCTTCATCCTGTACCTCGCAGATAAGACGATGTTGTAGAACGATACGGCAGGTGTTCTGACTTAAAGAGTGTTGAGTGTCGAGTGATGAGTGTTGAGTTGAATAGGACTTACGCAAAAACGGTCATCTTTCGCCCCCTAGCCCCCAATGCTGGGGGAACCGAGCCAATTAAAGCCCCCAGCATTGGGGGTTTGGGAGCAAATGCGCAAGGCCTATTGAATTAGTAACTTAAAACTCATCATGCAAAACTTCTAACTTCTCTCACAGTTGCGGGACAGCGGTAGAGTTTCACTACACTTTCCCTGTTTTCTCTGGCGGTGGTTTCCCGTCAGAGCCGAATCGTGAACACAGCATACCTGATTAGGAAAAGAATAGAAACTGTTGAGAACGTTCTACCTTAGTTGTTACGCTTGAAGCTTTTGCGTCCTACTGTACAGTTATGTTTCTCGGCATCGATTTAGGCACTGGCTCAGTGAAAGCATTGCTACTTGCAATCGATGGCACCGTCATTGCGGAAGCATCCCATTCCTACCCAGTGCGATCGCCCAAACCAGGCTGGGCAGAAACCGACCCAACTGAGTGGTGGGACGCGGTTGGAAATGTCGTGAGAACTGTCGTTAAAGACAATGAGGCATCGATTCAGGCGATCGGGCTGTCGGGGCAGATGCATGGCGTCGTGCTGACCGATCGCGCTGGAGAGCCATTGCGTCCTGCCATCCTTTGGGCAGACACGCGATCGAGCCAGGAACTCGATCGGTACCGAATGCTCGCTCCTCACTTGCACAAACAGCTTGCTAATCCCATTACAACCGGGATGGCAGGCGCAACGTTGCTCTGGTTACAAACGCACGAACCCAACCTTTACACGAATGCTCGTTGGGTGCTTCAGCCCAAAGATTGGCTGCGCTTTCGTCTGACCGGAGAAGCTGCCTCTGAGCCTTCGGATGCGTCTGGAACCTTGTTATACGATCTCGGTGGGGATACCTGGGCGATCGACGTTCTCGATGCACTACATCTCCGTACCGATTGGCTCCCAAATCTGACGCCATCCACCAGTATGGTAGGCACGTTAACGACCACTGCGGCGGCAGCTCTCGGCTTACCATCTGGCTTGCCTGTCATTGCAGGTGCGGCTGACACAGCATCTGCAATGCTGGGTAGCGGTCTCTTAGAACCAGGACTGATGCAGTTAACGGTGGGTTCAGGCGCGCAAATTGTCACGCCTCGATCGACTGCGATCGCCGATCCGCAAGTTCGGACGCACCTTTATCGCACTGCCCTACCAAACCAGTGGTACACCCTCGCCGCGATGCAAAATGCTGGACTGGCGCTGGAATGGGTTCGCAATCTCCTCGGCTTCAACTGGCAGCAGGTGTACGCCGAAGCCTTTACCGTGGCTTCTGGCTGCGAGGGGCTCACTTTTTTGCCCTATTTCACGGGCGAACGTACACCTCACCTTGACCCCAATGTGCGTGGAGCCTGGGTTGGATTGGGACTCAACCACACTCGATCGCACCTTATGCGGTCAGCCCTGGAAGGCGTTGCGTTTGCCATCAAGCAAGGATTAGAGACGATCACAGCCACAGGTATGACTGTTGCAGAACTCCGTTTAGCTGGCGGCGGCACGTTGGAGCCAGTGTGGAGACAACTACTTGCAGATGTCCTGCAACTGCCACTTCGGAGCGTAACCGTGTCAGCAGCATCCGCAAGAGGCGCAGCCCTTCTAGCCGGTTTGGGGAGTGGAGCTTACGCCAACGTGCAAGCCCTTCCCTCACTGTTGAGCAATGCCCATCCAGTCGTACCGACAAGCAACGCTGACCTCACCGACGCATGGGAACGGTATCGATCGCTCTATCCTCGTCTGCAAACCTGGCGCGACGGTCAGCGCGTTGAGTCAAAGTAGTTTCCCTTCGATACGCAGATTGACGGATCAGCTATGCAGAAGCAATGACGCACGTCAAACAGCAACCAGTTGCTTTGGCTCTGCAACGCTGGGCTTACTTAAAGTGCGTCCAACGGCACGGGCGATCGGTTCCAGGCTATGCACTAGTTCCACCATTGCTTCCAACGAAAGAGCCTGACGAGCATCCGATACAGATTGGTCAGGATCAGGGTGGCATTCAACAATCAAGCCATCGGCTCCACAGGCAACGGCGGCTCTGGCGAGGTCGGCGATCAGTTCCCGCTTACCCGCTGCGTGGCTAGGATCTACGATGACGGGCAAATGGGTCAATTGACGTAATGCTACTACTGCGCCTAAATCCAGCACATTGCGGGTGTAGGTGTCGAAGCTACGAATGCCACGCTCGCATAGCACCACACCGGGATTGCCATGCGCCATGATATACTCTGCTGCCATGACAAATTCTTCAATGGTGGCTGACAGCCCTCGCTTCAGCAACACGGGTTTACCTGCTTGCCCCAACGCCTTCAACAACTCGAAGTTTTGCATATTGCGACTGCCAATCTGGAGCATGTCAGCGTAGGCCGCAACGGGTTCAATCTGGGCGATCGACATCACTTCTGTCACCACAGGCATGCCGTAGCGCGATCGTACGTCTGCTAGAAGGCGCAGCCCGTCCACACCCATCCCCTGAAACGAGTACGGAGAGGTGCGGGGTTTGTATACTCCGCCTCTTAGGGCATGAATGGGGGCACCAGAAAGCTGGCTGGCAACCTGCTCCATTTGGTCAGCGCTTTCTACTGTACAAGGACCACCGATAACGATGACGTTATTGCTACCGATCGCGACTTGCTCAGAAAGCTGTACAACGGTGCGGTGGCTGGGGTGAGACTTGATAACTAACCGGGCATCCAACATGAGATTTGCTCCTAATTTGGGTGATGTGATTGCAAACAAAAAGCCCGAAACCTTTTGGGTTCCGGGCTGTACGAACGAAGGCGCAACAGACTTTACCCGGAACACTTTCCGAACCAGAAGTAAAAGCTGTAAAACCAACTCATAACCGCAGCCATTGCTCTTTCCTACAGCCGATAACAACAACGTAAAAAACTAAAAAACCGCAGAGTTGACTCTGCGGTTCACCTGGACACGTTCGTCTCGAACGGTAGTCACTCCAGGTGAACCGACGAACGCCAGAAATAGAAGTGAAAAACGCTGCTCGACATTTGCGGAACCAGAAGAGGATGAGACAGGTGCATGATCTGAAGCTAGCAGAGGGTCGAGAGACCGTCAAGTACCTCTCCGGATGCTAATTTGCAAAATCCGGAATTTTCCTAGCAGAATAATATTATGGTAGATGTTATTTTTTATACATGCGTACATAATTATGAACATTTATTGAAAGTTTTGGTGAAGTTAGTGGTTTTAGCTGTTAGAAATACTATAAATGGCTGAATTTATACAAGGATTCACAAGAAGCGAAGCGAAGTTGGCTCCACAACGCGAAGGACTATCAAAAACAGTCGAACACTAATGTCTGCTTGAAATACTGAGACAATCACCTTTATCCTAAGCATCGATCTGGCATCTTCTGTAGATTTCGGTATCGTAAGTTCTTCCCATGCATCGATCTTTCTTACCCGCAAAGAGAGCACCTCAGTAGAACTCATTAAAATTCCAGTTATCTAAAGTTCAAGTAAAGATCATGGAGCCTCCTAGCAAGTCACTTGAGTTTAGAAAAGCGTCTCTCTTAATGAGACGTATGATGCCGTGGATCTGCGTACCGATCGCATCTCTCGGTGCAGCGAACGTAGCGCTTTGTTCAGCAAGCTTCGACACAACAGGCTCTATTGCCGTTACGGCCACCCTTGCGGCAAACCCACTCTCCTCAACCCATACCCTTAATAAAACGACTGTAGGCGACTATCAACCACCTGATAACGGTGGCCCAGGCAAATCAGGCGGTTCAGGAACCCGCTTGCAGTAGGACTGAGTCATAAAGAACCGTTTCAAATTAATCGCCTGGCTGATTAGAAGCCGCCTAAATTAACTCAAAACGGCTCCAGTGCTTAAAAACAGTTCTACAACGGTCGGTACACGCGATAGTTGAGGTTGGGGAAGATGTTGTCGATCGCTTCCACCTTTTCCAGCCAACCCGAATCAATTTTGCCTTGCTTAATTTCCTCATACAGCTTGTGGAAGCGCATGAGGTGCGATCGAGTGCGTCGTACCGCATAGGGCACCATCGTCCCCGTCCGCATAATGAACGCCCAGTCGGAAGATTGCGCCAGCAGTAGCTCTCGTGCGGCCTGGTTGAGTGATCGCCACGTCAAGTCGTCCTCTGGCTCATGCTTAGCCAGTTCAATCATCCGCTCCGTGGCCTTGTGCAAGTGCGGATAAATCCAGGCGTTCGTTTCATTCAACCAATATTCGTGGAAGCCTTTGTAACCCCAGCTTGATTGTGATGGATTGCACACTTGCTGCGTTTGATTAATCCGCAGGTAGTCCGCCAAGTGCGTCATCTCAAACGTACCCTGGTCAAACCACGCTTTGCGGAATAGGTAATCGATAAACCAGGGGCCTTCATACCACCAGTGACCAAACAGCTCTGCATCGTAGGGCGACACAATGATGGGCTTGCGCTGCATCATGCCGTATAGGTGCTCCACCTGACGTTCCCGGTTATAGGTAAAGTTTCCAGCGTGTTCGGCTGCTTTTTCCCGTGCCCAGTAAGGGTCGTAAAGCTGCTTATCACCTAATCCCAGACCTTTGCCCGTAATCTTGTGATACTTGATGCCCACATTCTTACGTTGACCATTGGGCATGACATAGGGCTTGATATACTCGTATTCTGCATCCCAGCCCAAATCGCGGTAAAACTCGCGGTACTCCGTTGCGCCAGGGTAGCCCACTTCCGATGACCATACTTGTTGGGACGATTCGTGATCGCGCCCAAAAGCAGCCACCCCTGTTGTGGTAAAAATCGGCGCGTAGGTGCCAAAACGGGGACGAGGGCGGGCGTAAAGAATGCCGTGCCCATCCGTCAAAAAGTAACGCAACCCAGCATCCGCCAGCATGCGCTCTACGCCTTCGTAGTAGGCGCATTCAGGCAACCAGATGCCTTTAGCTGGACGACCAAACGTTTCTTCGTAGTGTTCACAGGCAACCTTAATCTGCGCCCACACCGCTTGTGGATACATCTTCATTAAGGGGAAGTAGCCGTGCGTTGCGCCGCAAGTGATGATTTCGAGGTTATTGGATTCAGCGAACTGATTGAACGCTTTGATGAGGTTGCGATCGTACTTCTCCCAAACTTGCCGCACCTGATTAAATTCTTTGGCATAATATTCAGCCAAATATTTGAGGTGACCACTCTGCGCGTGGCGCTCAACTTCCATCTCTGCCAGTTCTTCAAGCTGAGCAAGATGCTCGTCATACCGCTCTTGCAGCAGTGGATCGAGCAACATCGACACCAATGGTGGTGTCATGCTCATCGTAATTTTGAAATCAACGCCGTCTCGCTTTAACCCCTCAAAGACCTGTAGCAGAGGAATGTAGGTCTCTGTAATCGCCTCATAGAGCCACTCCTCCTCCAGCACATAGTCGCTTTCGGGATGGCGGACGAAGGGCAAGTGGGCATGCAGAACAAGGGCGAGGTATCCAATACTCATAAGAACGTCGATTTAGAGGGGTTGGGCGGGCTACGGTGCATCGGCTTTGCCAAGCATTGTATTTGCCAAGCATTGTAAAGCGAAATGGCAATCGAAAGACGGGTTGATCGGCTGCTTCTATAGTCTTTATCTTACGCAAGCTAGATAGACAGGGGGCAGGGGTTAGAGGGCAGAAGGCAAGAGAAGTTGTAAAGCCTTTGGCATGACTTCGCTAGAGTGGTCAGTTGTTGTTCTTTAGAAGAACGCTGATAGCTGACCACTGACGGCTCACCGCTGATAGCTAATCCAGAAGCATGTTTACAAATTCAATAAGATCGCTATCTACAAGCCTCATACGGGCTTTGATTGACTTTTAGCCCGATCGCTCATTTACGAGTATCCTGAATGCTAAATGCTTTGTCGAGTCAATTTCTTCCGATCGGTGCCCTGCCATGACTCAGCCGAACCTACTTGAACGTGCCCAACAGGGTGACCCGCAGGCCATTGCTGCCCTCATGAACCTGACGCTGGAGCCAGAGGGTGTCGTCGCCAAAGCGGTCCTTGAAGATCAATGCTTGCATGTCTTTCTCAGCGCCACTCGTGCCTTAAACGCCCAAACACTGGTCGCATTCATTCAACGAGGTATCCAACGGTTAGATATTGCTTCCATCCAACGTGTGCTCGTGTATGGGCAACGTCTGGAGAATGATCAACCTGACTGGGTCGAAACGTTTATGCTGCCTCGATCGCCCGTGGCTGAAGCCCTGGAAGCGTTGTCTCACCCATCCAGCGCAAGTGCTGGGTACCCCGAAACCATGCCCATTCCAGCACCACCCACACCAACGCTGTTGGATGAGTGGAAGCAGCGCTGGTTAAGCCCAATACGGCAAGTGCAATCATTCTTAAGCAATGCTTTAACGTCATCAAAACAACGGGTGACACAACGGCACGATCGCCAGAAGAATGCGGAGACAACGTTTGGGGTTGCGCGCTCCAAACCCGCTGCAAACTCCTATCTCAAGCTCTCAGTGCTGGTAACGCTGATCGCTTTTGTCACAGGGGGAGCCGTCGCGCTCATCGCAAATTCCTATACCATTCGCGATCGCAAGACAGGTTCTCAGACCGCTACGATCGCCTCAAACAGTCAGCAGAGCATCAAATCTGAGGCAGAACGTAATCGAGAACAGCAACAGGCAACGACCAGAAAATATCTAGAAACGATGAATCAGGCGCAAAAGACGTTCTATAGCCAAAATGGCCGCTTTGCTTCAACGCTAGAAGAACTGGAGCGCTTTGCTGCCGTGCCAATTGCCTCTCGTAGCGATTATATTTATAAGCTGACTGTTCCTAGCCGGACTCAATCTCAGCTAGCTGCCGTCCCTAAAGCTAATGGCTTAAAGAGCTATACTGCTGCTGTCTCGATCGCAAAAACAACGAATCAGGCAATCGCAACCATTTGCACCTCGCAGCAAGCCGCAAAAGTGCCGCCGCTCGTCTTTCAATCACCAGAGGGCAAAGTTCAATGCCCGGTGGAATCTGCTAAAGCGCCGTGAGGCAGAAGGCAGAAGGCAGGAGGCATCCTTTCATCCTTTAGCTTTCATCCCTCATCCTTTAGCCTTTCATCCCTCATCCTTTCATCCCTCATCCTTTCATCCCTCAGCTTCTTGCTGTCGCTTGGCGAATCGACGTTCTGGATCGATGCCAACAAAGGTGGGAGGTAGCCAAACGCGGACGACTAACAAGAGTGCCATGACGATTAAGAAGGCACACGCTGCTAGAATTTGGCTCCAATGGACTTCGAGTACACCTCGAACGATGACCTCACGCAGTACTGAGACGATCGCCACTTCAACTGCCACGCCGATCGACACCCGTTGTTCCTGCAAGTAAATGATGAGCAGCCGAAACAACTCCACCAAAATCAACAAGAATAAAATGTCCGCTGTGACAGCCCGGAAGTTGAGCGGTGGCAGCAGCGAAAGAAACATCGCTCTAAGCTGAATGACCATCACGCAAAACAGTCCCATACAAAGGGATACCACAATCAAATCTTGCACCATTTCAAGTGCGCGGACGACGTGCTTGCGGGTGAATGGTTCGTGCCAGCGTTTTAGTAACAGTTGAGAAGGTGATTGCATACAAATATTGCCTGAAAGAGTTATTCTATTTAAGTTCAGTTAAATTTATCAGTAAAGCCAAAACCTATTGGAAAATTTAATGACATTCATCACAACGTACAACTAGGGAGCGTTGGGTTTTGGCAAAGCAGTAAACGAAAACAGCCTTTTAATCCGTCTGGTTCTACAGCGGTTTGCAGTTGCATCCATCACACCCCACACTTCACACCCGTCTTAATTCGGCTGTCGTCTACTGAATCTAATAACGGCTGTAAGCTATACCTCTAGCTACCAACGATTCTCATCATTTTTTAAACCCACTCTCAACGGGCGATCGAGTTGCCAGCAGACAATGGCAATTGCGTTTGTAATGCCGTGAGAGATTGTTTGGCAATTATCCCAATGCCGTAAGCGCTGATCCTCTTCCACTGAGAGGTGGATGCAAATGCGGCTGTAAGCACTGTTTAATCTTTATGGAGCGGCTAATCCTGATAGCCTAGACTTTGCTTTCAAACTGCTTCAAAAGCTCATGCTATAGCGCAGGTTAAGGTGAAGAACCTTACGACTGAACGAATGCAGACCTCGTGAAAGGAGACCAATTTTGAACATTGCACAAGAAAATGCTCGCCTCCGCTGGATTACGCTAAACGCTTCAGAAGCGACTGTCGATGAAGGAACTGCCATTATTCAGGGTCTCCAACAAACACCAAAGACCCTGCCATGCCAATATTTTTACGACGATCGCGGTTCCCAGTTGTTCGAGCAGATTTGCGACTTGCCAGAATACTACCCCACCCGCACTGAGCAAGCCATTCTAGAAACCTACGCCACCGAAATTGCCCAACTGACTGGCTCCTGTGAATTAGTCGAACTAGGTAGCGGTAGCTCTCGCAAAACCCGCTTATTGCTGGAAGCGTATAGTCAAGCGAACGACCAACTGCAATACTGCCCAATCGACGTCAGCGCGGGTATTCTCAAAACCACTGCACTGGAACTCCTGCGTCAATATCCTAAGCTCAAGCTTTGCGGATTGGCAGGAACCTACGAACAGGCGCTCGATCAACTGCCGCCTGCTGAAATGGAAAACCGGATGCTGATCTTTCTGGGCAGCACGATCGGGAATCTCAATCAACAGGAGTGCGATCGCTTTCTTGAGCGAGTGCAAAAGGCACTCAAACCAGGAGAATTTTTTCTGCTTGGCGTTGATTTGCAGAAAGATCCTGCCATCCTCGAAGCGGCATACAACGATGCTCAGGGCGTGACTGCCGCGTTTAACCTCAATATCTTGCGTCATCTCAACTGGCGGTTTCAGAGCAATTTTGACCTCGATCAATTCAGGCACTGGGCATTTTACAACCCGATAGACCATCAAGTTGAGATGCATCTTCGCAGTTTAGAAACGCAGACTGTGGCGCTCAAAATGCTTGGCTTCGACACGACATTACAAGCAGGTGAAAGCATCCACACCGAGATTTCGCGCAAATTCCATTTGCCCACCCTGGTTGAAACATTGGAGACCTTTGCGTTTCAACCGCTGCAAGTTTGGACTGATCCAAACCATTGGTTTGGCTTACTACTTTGTCAGCGCCAGTGCACGAGCAACGAATGTCCTTAATGCAAAACTCCTAATTCAAAGCAAGGTATTCAAAGGGCTGTTCTTTCGTCGGGACATTACATGCAATGTCCCTGAACGTTTTTGTCTTGATGGAGGCGATCGCACTCCTTCCGAAATCCGATCGCCTCCTTGCGTATCTACTTGCTACCCCAACGGCGCAATACTTCTTCATTGCACTGGCATAGATTACGACGAGTTTAGATCTTTGGAGTGCGAGCAGATGGGAATGCTAGGTTGGACAAACCTCTACATATAAGGCAACGCCTTATCACTATGAACACTCACTCTTTGCTTTCTAGACTGCAATCGCTACGTCAGTCTCGCAAAGCGGTTCGCTTGGTTTCGTCAGTCGCTGTTTCGCTGTTAACGGCAGGTTCGATCGCCACGCTTTCACCTGCCCGTGCTGATAGTACCAATCTGGGCCAACTGCGATCGGCCGTTGCGGATACGATCGCAGCCTCAACGCCACAATTCATTGAACTGACTACGCAACCATTAGCTCAAGCGCAACCGGGACGATCGTTCCCCACGGTGCAGCAGATGAGCATCTTTGATTTATTTGGTCCCTTAATGGTGGGCAGCATCGTTGTGGTTGGCGGCTTAATCTTCTTCTCATCAATTACAGGACTGGTCATTATCAGTGAGCAAGAAGTTGGCGTCGTCGTCAAAAAATTTGGGGGTCGCCTGCCTGCGGGACGATTAATTGCCCTCAACGGTGAAGCCGGCTATCAGGCCGATACCCTCGCTCCGGGCTGGCATTGGGGGCTATTTCCCTGGCAGTACAATGTGCAAAAGCAGCCGATGATTGTTGTGCCGCAGGGCGAAATCGCGCTACTGGTTGCCAACGATGGTGCCCCTGTTCCAGCCGAGCGCATTTTGGCAAAAGTTGTACCCTGTGACAACTATCAGGATGCGCGTAAGTTTTTGACCAACAGCGGCGAAAAAGGTCGGCAGATGGGCTTTTTGACCGCAGGGACGTACCGCATCAACACCGCCTTGTTTAAGGTGATTACGTCTGCGAATGCGAATCAGCACGGTATGGCTGGCGAGAAACTACGGGTTTACACCGTGCAATCGGATAAGGTGGGCATTGTCACCACGCTGGATGGTCAACCAATCGATGCGGGTGAAATGGCGGGATCAACCGTTCCTGGGCACAACAACTTCCAGAACGGTGAGAAATTCATCCACGCAGGCGGACGACGTGGCTTGCAGGAGCAAATTCTACTATCCGGTTCCTGGAACCTCAATCCCTGGTTTGTGCAGGTCGAACAGGTGCCTATGACCGAGATTCCGATCGGCTACGTGGGTGTGGTCATCGCCTATGTCGGTAAAGCCCACGAAGATGTGAGTGGTGCCTCCTTTACCCACGGCAATCTCGTACTACCCGGACACAAGGGCGTGTGGACAGAGCCGCTCTATCCCGGTAAGCATCCGCTGAATACTCGCGTGATGAAAGTGGAACTGGTACCCACAACGAACATTGTGTTGAACTGGTCAGGACGGACAGAACGCCACAATTACGACTCCAACCTGGCATCGCTGACAGTACGATCGCGCGATGGGTTCGCCTTTGACCTGGAAATTGCCCAAATCATCCACGTCGGTGCCTTGGATGCGCCAAAGGTCATTTCCCGCGTCGGTTCCATGCAAAATCTGGTGGATCACGTCCTGGAGCCGACAATCGGCAACTACTTCCGCAACTCGGCGCAGGAATGTACCGTGCTGGATTTCCTCAGCGCCCGCAGCGATCGCCAGTCCGAAGCGGCAGAATATATCAAAGTCGCACTCCGAAGCTACGACGTTCAGGCGATCGACACGCTGATTGGTGACATTCAACCACCAGAGACCCTGATGCAAACGCAGACCGATCGCAAAATTGCTGAAGAGCAGCGCAAAACCTACGAAGTGCAGCAGATGGCACAAACCCAACGGCAACAGTTGGTGCGTGAAACCGCGCTAGCAGACATCCAGCAAGAAATGGTGAAGTCTGAGCAAAACGTCAACATTGCCGAACTGCAAGCCAGGGCTGATATTCAGCGTGCTAACGGTGAAGCCGAAGCCACCAAGTTGCGGGCAGTTGGTGATGCCGATGCGATTCGGGCCACAGGTACAGCTCGTGCCGAAACCTACCGTGCGGGTGTGGAAGCACTGGGGTCTCAAAGCTACACCGCTATGCAGTTAATGCAAATTATTGGCGATCGCCGCGTCCGGCTCATTCCCGATGTGTTGGTGGGCGCAAACGGCAACGGCAACGGTTTAGTTGATGGCTTACTCTCCATGATTCTGTGGAACCAGCAAACCAACGGCAAAGTTAATTCTGCCAAGCCAGCCGTATCATTAGAGGCGGAACAACCTGAAAGCACCCTGACTAATGGAACGGCTTCCCCTCAAGCAGTACCATCCTTTGATCCTGCGCTTGGTGCTGAGATTGAAGCCATCTTCAACGCCGACAAGCGGTAGGGATAGAGAGTCAGGTGTCAGAATGAGCTAAAGGCTCTTGGTCTGATGCCTGATTACTCACTGATCGCTCTATGAGCTACTGCTTTAATCCAATCTGTAAAGAGCCGCAGAATCTTGATAGCGCCGAATGCTGTCGAGCTTGTGGCTCTTCCTTGCGTTTATGGAATCGTTATCGTGCGATCGCGTTGATTGGGCAGGGAGGGTTTGGGCGAACGTTTTTGGCGATTGATGAGGGTGGGGAGGCAGAAGGCGGAGGGCAGAAGGCAGAAGGAGCAGGGGAAGCGGAGGGGGCAGGGGAAGCAGGGGAAGCAGGGGGGGATGAGTACGGATCACAAACAACTCTCTGTGTGCTCAAGCATTGTTTGCCACGACAGGTGGTAGGGGCAGAGGCGATCGCGCTTTTTCATAAAGAAGCTCAACGGCTTAAGGAGCTGGGCGATCATCCGCAAATTCCGACTTTACTAGGTACCTTTGAGGGCGATGGGCAGCTTTACCTAGTGCAGGAATTTATCGAGGGGCAAAATCTGGAACAAGTCCTGGCAGAGCAGGGGAGCTTTACGGAAAGTGCTATCTGGTACCTGCTGAATCAGGTGTTGCCCATTCTAAAATTCATCCACGATCGCCACGTCATCCACCGTGACATCAAACCTGCCAACCTGATTTGGCAACGACACGGTGAATATTCTCGTCTGGTTTTGGTCGATTTTGGGGCAGCAAAACTGGTGCAACCAAGCGATCGCCTGCAAACAGGCACCTGCGTTGGCAGTGCAGAATATGTTGCCCCAGAGCAAGCACGTGGTAAAGCAGTCTTCGCCAGCGACCTTTACAGCCTTGGTGTAACCTGCATTCACTTACTCACCAACCTCTCGCCGTTTGACCTGTTTGATACCGTAAACGATCGCTGGGCCTGGCAGCAATATGTCACCGAGCCAGTGAGCGATCGTCTTGCCGCCATACTTGATCGGCTGCTTCAAAATGCATTGAGCAGACGGTTTCAATCGGTTGATGCAGCTATAGAGGCGATCAACCGATCAGCTTTCAGCGATCAGCCATCAGCTTCAACTCAAAACTCTCTAGCAACGCGGCGCATAGCGCTACTCAAAACTCAAAACTCTCCCCTACTCCCCTCTTGGCATTGCGCCCACACCTTCACCGGACACACAGCTTGCGTTAATGCTGTTGCACTCAGTCCCAATCGTGCGATCGTGGCGAGTAGCAGCGAAGATAAAACGATTCGCTTTTGGGATTTGCAAACGGGCAGTGTGACAATGGCTGTTCTGGATCATGTGCTGGCGGTGCGTGCGATCGCCTTTAATCCCGATGGTGAGACAGTTGCCTCTGGCGGGCAAGATCGGACGGTCGTACTCACCCGCAAATGGTATTTAGATATTGCGGGACGGAGCGAAATTTTGGGTCAGCATACGCAGGCGGTTACGTCGATCGCCTTTGCGCCTAGTGGACAACTGCTTGCCAGTGCTAGCCGCGACAAGACCATCAAGCTTTGGAATCTCGCCACAAAAGCAGAAATTTGCACACTCAAAGGCCATCGGCTGAACGTCACCGCGATCGCCTTCAGCCCCAACGGACAGTTTCTCGCCAGTGCCAGCGCCGATCACACAGTCTCCCTCTGGACGACTGAAGCAAATCTCAACATCCAGATGCGCTATACCTTTACCGACCATATAGGCACTGTGCAAGCGGTTGCGTTCAGTTTAGACAGCCAGTTGCTAGCAACTGGCGGAGACGATCGCACCATTAAGCTTTGGAGTACGCAAACCGGACGCTTGCTACGAACCCTACCAGGGCACTCATGGACAGTCAGTGCGCTCAAATTCACACCTGACGGTTCAACACTCATCAGCGCCAGTTGGGACGGCACGCTGAAACTGTGGGACTTAACCAATGAGCGATCGGAGTCAGCAATTGTTCTCACTGGGCATAGCGACTCGGTAAACGCGATCGTCCTCAGCACCGATGGCAAAACCCTCATCAGCGGCAGCAGTGATAAAACAATCCGCGTCTGGCAAACTGTGGGGTAAGCGATCGCCCACTGGCTGTCTTATGCCCATTGCTCAACCTTCCCTAAATGGTAGCTCCACTTTAGCCAAAGTCTACTAGTGATTAGGACTTACGCATTTGCCCCCAAACCCCCAATCTTGGGGGCTTTGATTGAGACGGTTCCCCCAAAGATGGGGGCTAGGGGGCGAAAGATGACCGCTTTTGCGTAAGTCCTAGTGATAAACAACTTGAAAGCTCGTTGGATGTGAGTGGCTGTGAGCGGTCAAACGGTAATCTCGCAAGGACTGTTACCTGATTGACTGACAAATCTTTTTTTAGGTTGGGTTGAACTCTGTGAAGCCCAACGCCAAGAGGGGTTTGTTGGGTTACAGTAACGCTTTTCTGGTACGTCGAAACGGCTTTACCCAACCAATCAACAGCAGAATCAGGTTTTCAAGCGTTTTGTCAGTCAATCAAGGGCTATTACTGGTTAACCGCGCTCAGAATGCAGAAACCACGATCGCTGACTTAAAATCTCCGTTTAGATTGATGAAGTGCTCAGTGTGATTACTCTACCTTAAGCTAAGAGATACATAGGCTGGAGACATTTGGATGCAGGAATACGATGTTGTCATCATTGGTGCGGGGCACAACGGGCTGGTCTGTGCGGCTTATTTGCTGAAAGCTGGCTACCGTGTGCTGTTGCTAGAAAAGCGCTCAGTTCCCGGTGGGGCAGCTACAACGGAAGCCGTGATTCCAGACCTACCCGACTTTAAATTCAACTTGTGCGCGATCGATCATGAGTTCATTCATCTTGGCCCCGTGGTTGAGGAACTGGAACTCACAAAATACGGTTTGGAATACTTGTTTTGCGATCCAGTCGTCTTTTGCCCTCATCCCGACGGTAAATACTTCTTGGCTCATCGATCGATCGAGCAAACCTGTGCCGAGATTGAGCAGTTCAGCCCACGGGATGCTAGAAAGTATGCGGAGTTTACAGATTACTGGCAGCGGGCGATCGGGGCGATGATTCCGATGTTTAATGCGCCGCCCAAGTCATTGATTGATATTGCAGGCAATTACGACATTGCCAAGATTAAGGATTTATTCTCTGTCATTGGTTCGACTGATAAAACGTTAGATTTCATTCGCACGATGCTAACCAGTGCGGAAGACATTCTCAACGAATGGTTTGACTCGGAGTTTCTCAAAGCGCCTCTGGCTCGCTTGTCCTCGGAATTGGGCGCACCACCGTCTCAAAAAATGCTGGGTATTGGAGCCATTATGATGGCAATGCGGCATAACCCCGGCATGGCAAGACCCAAAGGTGGCACAGGTGCATTAGTTGACGCGTTACTCCGTCTGGTCAAAGCGCTTGGCGGCGATATTTTAACAGAACAGCACGTTGCAAAAATTTTAGTGGATGACGGTCGGGCGGTCGGTGTGCGGGTGGCAAACGGGACGGAGTATCGTGCCACTAAAGGTGTAATTTCTAACATCGATGCACAGCGCTTAATGGTGCATATGATCGATCCTGCCGATCTGAATGCGGCTGATCCTGATCTGCGCGAACGATTACAGCGGCGCATTGTAAACAATAATGAAACCATTCTCAAGATTGACCTGGCAATAGATGAACCGTTGCGCTTTGAGCATCACAATCATCGAGATGAGTATCTCATTGGCTCGGTGCTGATCGCCGACTCGGTGCGTCAGGTCGAAATTGCCCATAGCGATCCGGCGATCGGTAACATTCCTGATGCTGACCCATCGTTCTATCTGGTGCAACCCACCATGCTAGATCCCACAATGGCTCCGGCTGGCAAACACACTGTCTGGATTGAGTTCTTTGCGCCCTACAAAATTGCTGGGTTAGAAGGCACAGGGCAGCATGGTACTGGTTGGACGGACGAGCTGAAAAACAAAGTCGCCGATCGCGTCATCGATAAGCTGGCAGACTACGCGCCCAATGTGAAAACAGCGACGATCGCCCGTCGAGTGGAAAGCCCTGCTGAGTTGGGTGAGCGGTTAGGAGCAGTCAATGGCAACTATTACCATATCGATATGACCCTCGATCAAATGGTGTTTTTTCGTCCCTTACCCGAAATCGCCAACTACAAAACGCCGATCGACGGGCTATTTCTCACCGGAGCGGGAACCCATCCCGGTGGTTCCATTTCAGGCATGCCAGGACGCAACTGTGCACGGGTTTTCTTGCACACGCAGCAGCCGATCGCGCAGACCTTCCGCGATGCGAAAGAATCGCTTAAAGCAACGGTAGATTCTGTCTTTCGCCTATCTTGAGCTTTAGAAACTGTCTTTTTTGTCAACGATCCGGGCGCTCACTACTCATCGCTCCCATCATGGCTTGCAGCCAAAGCCAGCGACCGTGGCTATCCTTTTCGAGCAGAGGATCAGGCACTGGGAACGATCGTTCCTCTAATGGAATAAACAACCCGGTGCCGGAATGATACGCAAAGATGGCACCTAACTCGATGGCATAAATCCAGGCGTGGAGGTTGAGCTTCCCCCCATACATTTTTGAGTGAATGATGGGATACGTCTTTAAGTTTTCAATTTGGCTCAGGACGTTTTGTTGGATAGCAATTTTCAGCAGTTCTTCTGGCGTATAGCCCTTGTCTTTGCAGTTATCGACGATCAAACGGCGAGTGGGTTCAGCGTGATGTTTGAGCCAATCGTAAACCAACGGCATTTCTTCAGCGAGGCTACCCAATTGCAGCAATCCTTTCATCGCACCGCAATGCGAGTGACCACAAACAATGATGTCTTTGATGCCAAGGGCATGCACCGCATACTCGATCGCGGCACCTTCCGCATGATTGGCCGCTCCATAAGTAGGGATAATATTGCCCACATTGCGGACGATAAAGAGGTCTCCGGGTTGAGCTTGCGTGATCAGGAATGGATCAATGCGTGAGTCAGAACAGGTAATAAACAGAACTTCTGGGGTCTGCCCATGAGACAGTTGCTGAAAGAGTTCCTGATGGGTACTGAAATAGGTATTCTGGAACTCATTAAGCCCGTTGATAATGCCTGCCATCGACATGACTGTAATCCTCTTTTTCTGGTTTCACTCTAGACACGAGTCACCCCACTAAACTGCCCACAGGCTAGAGCATAAAAAGAACGTTCACCTCCCTCTAGAGCCACTTTGCAGATCTACACAATCTGGTTACGATCGCGATCAACGGCTTCAAAACGAGATTTCGCCTGAAACGTGTAAGTTCTAATATTCCAATAAGACAAACTCTGTGTGACAGTAAACGACGTTGTTTAAAGGATAATGACCAAGCAAGTTTTGATCTTAGGTGGACAAGGACGGATCGGTCGCCAAGTCGCTACTGACCTTGCTGCCCACACCGACACCAAAATTACCATTACGGGTCGAAGTCAGCATGTAAAACAGCTTCCTGAGATGGGTTCGCCTTTCCACTATTTGGAACTAGATTTAGACGATCAGGAGCGACTGTCAACGGCGATTCAAGCGTTGAGATCGGATGACAGCAGTCGCAATGTTGTAGTGCACTGTGCGGGACCCTTCCACCATCGCGATGGCAGAGTGTTAGAAGCCTGCATTGCCGCTGGGGTGAACTACGTGGATGTCAGCGATCATCCATCCTATACGCGTACCGCGATCGCCTATCGTGAGGCAGCAGCAGCAGCAGGCATCACGGCGATCGTCAATACAGGCATCTTCCCTGGCATCTCCAATAGCATGGTACGGCAGAGCATTGAGCAGCTTGATGCGGCTGATACGGTGCATCTTAGCTATGTGGTCGCTGGCTCAGGTGGCGCAGGCGTAACGGTCATGCGAACAACGTTCCTGGGCTTACAGCGTCCCTTTCAGGCATGGCTGAATGGTCAATGGCAAGCCGTGAAACCGTATAGCGATCGCGAAGTGGTAGACTTTCCCCCGCCCTATGGCCGCGTTGGGGTGTACTGGTTCGACGTGCCCGAAGCCTTCACCATTCCCAGCGCGTTTCCCGTCAAAACGGTGATCACCAAATTTGGCACCATACCTGACTTCTACAACGTTCTCACTTGGAGCGTGGCTCGTTGGTGGCATCCTCGTCTGCTACAAACTCGCGCTGTGATCGAGTTTTTGTCCTACGTGAGCCACTTTATGACGGATGTCACTGATCGCTTTAGTGGCATTGGCGTTGCCATTCGGGTAGAAGTGGCAGGGCAGAAGAATTACAAGCCCGCTAAGAGCTACGCCACCCTGGTACACGACAATACCGCGATCGCGGCTGGCTATGGTACAGGCAGTGTTGTCCAACTGCTTTTGTCAGGTGAACTCAAAAAACCGGGTGTTTGGGCGATCGAAGACGCATTGCCTACTGATTTATTTGAGCAAACGATGCAGAGCCGTGGCATCAAAATCGAGCAGGCGTTACGCTGATACTGCACTCCCTACCCCCTACTCTCCACTCCCTCTGCAACAAAATGCTGGAATCTCCCGGCATTGGGTGTCAAAATGGACGGTACGAATTTGAGTAGAGATACCATGACAATCCCCACGCTACAGAGTGCTCTAGATAACGGACGTGCCCTTAAAGTTATTAGCGGTCTGCACAATTTCGATGCCGATCGCGTAGCTGCAACGGTTAAGGCGGCCGATCGGGGTGGTGCAACCTTTGTAGACATTGCTGCCGACCCTAACCTGGTGCGCTTAGCCAAACAACTGACCCCTCTCCCCATCTGCGTCTCTACGGTAGAGCCAGAAAAGTTCGTCATTGCCGTCGATGCTGGAGCCGACTTGATTGAAATTGGCAACTTCGACAGCTTCTACGCACAAGGTCGTCGCTTTGAAGCCGATGAAGTGCTGGCGCTCACCCGTGCCACACGCGAGTTGCTGCCCACTATCACCCTTTCTGTCACCGTGCCTCACATCCTGCCGCTTGACCAGCAGGTGCAACTGGCAGAAGCCCTCGTCAATGCAGGCGCTGACATCGTTCAAACCGAGGGCGGCACCAGCAGCAAACCCATTCACGCTGGCACCTTGGGACTGATCGAGAAAGCGGCTCCCACTCTAGCTGCTGCCTACGAAATCTCCCGAGCAGTGACGGTTCCTGTCTTGTGTGCATCTGGTTTGTCCAATGTGACGGCTCCGTTGGCGATCGCCGCTGGTGCCTCCGGTATCGGCGTTGGCTCTGCTATTAACCAACTCAACAGCGAAATCGCCATGATTGCCGCTGTTCGTAGCCTGGTCGAAGCATTAGCCACTGTCAGCCGAACACCGCTTTACGTGTAGGGCGATCGATTCATTAGTCGGAAGCTTTCTGTCTATCTAATCTGAGATTCTAGACAGAAAGTTTCCGCACAACACAAGTACTTACTGTTGCATCATCGGACTGAATCCAAGTGATGAATCACAGGTAAAATCGCTTCAAGATTCCCGATCACAGGAGAAAATCATTAAGTCTATCCGCGATTTAGATCATGAAAATGCTGTATCTAAGTTTCTTATACAACATTTAACTGGCAAGAACCTAAAGGAGATGGTGTGTAAGTTCAAAGACAATAAAAACGGGCACGATATTAATGTTAGCTGCCTTGCCAAATGCATACGTCATGTTTTCGCTCATGGTATTTTAGCAGCCAACTCTACAGGTCTATCACCTAAGCGATTTGATCAAATATCTCAAATTATTTCGGACTTTTTGTTGAATTGTATGGATCAAGATTTTGATCAGCGCGTATCACAAGCACGATCGCTCATTTCCTAAAGTATTTGCTGCAAACCAAATGCACCTTACAAAAAAAGCGCGATCGCCCTACCTAGCTATACTAACTTGAAGCACTAGAAATTTAACTGGCAAACCAGAGGGTAGACCAATGAAAAAGAAAGAATTTTATGTTGTGATTGAACGAGATGAAGATGGCCTTTATGTTGGTGAAGTTCCGCAGCTCAAAGCCTGCTACAGCCAGGGAGACACCGTTGATGAGCTAATGCAAAATATCCGTGATGTCATTGCAATGTGCCTTGAGGAAATTGAGGAAGAATCAACTACTGAATTTATTGGCATTCAGAAAGTGGTGCTCTAGTGACAAAACTCCCTAACCTAAGTGGAGGCGAGCTAATTGCTGCGCTTCAAAAGATTGGCTTCTACGTGGTGAGAAAGGTAGCCATGTTCGTCTAAAGCATGAAGACAATCGCGTTGTTTCTATTCCCGTTCATGCTCGTAAGGCAATTGGTAAAGGTTTACTGTTGAAGATTCTACGAGATACTGATTTGACTAAAGAAGAATTAATCAATTTGTTGGAATAATTCGGAATCTGCTCCTAGCTCCTAGTTCTGCAAGCGAGTTGAGCGACCTGGATGGCATCGAGAAAACGGTGCGTCGGCAGAGGCTAGAGCCTGACTGCCTGACACAAGTGCCTTAAAGCCTTGCTCTGTAAGCAATCTGTCACCTACCGCTAAAAGCTCGATTGAGCATGACTTGACTGGCTGAAAGCCTTGACCTGCCGTACTGGAGAAACTTGGGTTTTACGAGATATCAAGGGTTTGACATAGATGTGTCAGGCAACCAGGGCTAGAGCACGTCAGCCCAGAGGTTGCCTTTTTTATCGTGACTCGCACTGGCACAACCCAAGGCAGCGTGAGCCCAGTGAAAAGCCTGGTTGGTTGCTGGCCCAGGCATGAAGCCCAGGCACAACGACTCAACCTCAAAGCACATAGCCGCTTGAGTAGCTTGTTAGCGAAGTCCATGATCAAGCGGAACAACTATGTTCGATGGGCTCTGGTGCGGTGGCAGCGGCAGTGAAGAAAATGGATCGTCGCTGACAAAGGTCAGGAGCAAAATGGAATCCGGCATCCGTGAACCCAATGTTGCCATTGAGATGCGCAGCCCTCAAGGGTCAACTTGCGTTTTGACTGTTTTTGCATAACTGGGATGCTTCCTTCTAAACCTACGTTGCTAAGCCTGGGAGGACACTGTGTGCAGTACTGGCAAGCCAAGACTCTCAAAGCCTTCAGGCATTAAAACCTCTGCATCGGCAGCACTTGAGTTGGCAGAATCCTCAACAAAATCCTTTGAGGGCGGTAATAAACCAAGCTGTTGAACAACGCTGGCAACTTGCTCAGGGCCAGTTTGCTGGAGCACATTCAAGACCAGAGCCGTTTGCACCAAAAACGCCTCAGTGTCAATGCCCTCATAGCTAGGCTGGTAACCGCGCAAGCGATTCATTCCTTCACCCATCAAAATAACGGCTCCGCGCCAATTTTGATTGCTCAAGTGATAGAGAGCCACCGCTACTTGCAAAATGCCTTGATAGAACTTCTTATCGGGTTCGGTCGCTTCAATCCACAAAGCCTCTAACGTGTCGTGACACGCATAGAATTCTCCCTGGTTGAATTGTGCAACACCGCGCCAAAAGTCTTCTGGTAGTGCTTCGTTCAATTGTCCCATCCCGGCGTTAGCCCGATGCCGCATTGTTGCCTACTGCAACTCTAGCGCTGGATGGCGTGAATGGAGCTAGCTTGTAGCAATTGACGCTCAGCCGGATCAATCGCCACACGATCGAACACAGACTGCCGTAGTGCTTGCAATTGAGTGGCACTGGTAGGAGGGTTAAAGGCCGTTTTTAGCACGTCATACCAGAGATTTGCCTGGGCATAGAGTTTAGCTTGAGTCAGGCGATCGCGCGTTTGCGCTAACTGATTCTTCAAGCCAGTTTGCAAGGGGATGACCTCAAGCGTCGCTTCAGCAAAAAGATTGCTAGACGGACGACTGGGATTGCAAACCAGCTCTACCTGCCAGCGATAGCGCTTCCCTACGGTCAGTTCGGGGATCGCTCCCGCAGAAGACATTACCATAATGCCGGGAGTGCTTTTCAAGCGATCGTCCTTGATCTCTTTCACCAGCTTGAACCGATTAGCTGTCTGTTCGTAGAGCCTGAACTCGATCGGAAAGGACACGGCATCACGCACAAACCACACAAAAGTGGGACGCGTCGAAACCGTTTGCCCTGCTTGCCCACTGGGTGTCAGCAAGATGAGTGCAGGTACCTGCGAAGCATTAGGTTGGGCACTTGTCCCGCAGCCTCGACCGCCTGAAGACCGACCGTTGGTTGGCGCTCTATCTTCGTCTGCCAAACTGATGGAGGGCAGAAGCCACAGCCCTAAAATAACTCCTGCGACTAACCTTGTAACGATTTGTTGCTTGAGACGAAAGGCAACTGGATAACTCATGGCTCTCCGAAAAAGCTAAGTCTATTAAAGCCTGTTGAGTAAGTGCTGCGTTGACTGGAATGGGTGAGAAAACTGCCACCAGAGTCTTGGACTACGCCATGTCAGCTCACACACTAGACCGTGAGGCACGTTAGGACGACGCTGAAAGCTACCTCGGAGCGATCGCGCCAGTTCTCTGGCCTGAGCTGTACCCTGCCCTTCTCTGGCATTGACTTGAGCCAAATAGCATGCACCATTATCAATCACTTGTAGAGTATACCAATTTTTGTTCCGTCGGCAGATAACGTCTAGACAGCTTGCATTGATCGCGTGGTTGCCAACATTACACAAAGCTTCCTGCAAAAACAGGCACAGCGCCTGCTTTTGATCGGGCGACAGCGGGCAGTCTTTAAGCACAGTAAAGTCGGGTGCAATAAAAGTGAGAATAGACGTAAACCCTGGCAGCTCTCGCTCTAGCGTTTTTTCATAGATCTGATAGAGCAATTCCTGAATTGGAGTCTGGGCATAGCGCTGATTACCCGTCACAATGGCTTGATGCATGGAATCGTAGACCGATCGCAGCTCCTGGTTAAGATTTTGTAACTGCGATCGCAATTTCTCTGGTGGCAAATCATCCAGGCTGCGCAACATAGCGGCCAGCGTTTGCAGGGGGCCATTATGTACTGCGTCGTATGTTCGCTTAAGTGTCAAGCTACGTTGCTCAAGCAAGAGCCGCGAATCGCGATCGAACAGTGCTGTCGTTAAGCCAGCAGCACCGAGGGCCAACAGCGCTGGAATCACTGGAATCCACCAGCTTAAGGTGATCAACCCGTAACTGATGCTAATCAAGCACGTGCTGCCAACAGCCAACCCCAAAAGCGTTTTCCAGGGTGATTGCAGCAGCAAACCCAGCGTAATGCCCAATAAACCCCAAAAGATAATCCAGCTATACTCCCAACCTTTCGCCCAGGTTTGCAGCAGTGGACGATGATCCAACACAGCACTGATGATTTGGCTAATGGCATGGGCATGATTCTCAACGCCGTAAAGTAACCGATATTCATCCATCGTGCCAGTGGCATCGGTAAGTAGGCTGCCTTTAATAGCATCGGTCATGACGGTATCATTCAGGCTGTTGGAAGCCGTTACGCCAATCAGCACGATGCGATCGCGTATCTGTTCCGGCTTCACCCGTCCCTGCATAACATCAGTCATTGAAACCACAGGAAACGGCTTTGGATGGCTGCGGAAGTTCAGTAAGATCTGGTTTCCTCCCGCTTGAGCTTGCACATAGCCACCTGTGTTGGCTCGAAAGCGCGGCAGTACCAGCGAGCCAAAGCGAATCGGATCGCTAGCACGCCGTCCCGGTTCAAAAGGGATTCCTTGCGTCTGTAAATAGCGTGCTGCAAGCAGTAAGGATAAGGAATATTTCACCTCACCGGAGTCAACCTTGCTTGCCAACATACAGCGACGCAGTTTGCCGTCAGAGTCGAAGAAAATGTTAGCCAGCCCCACTTGCTCTGGAGGCAATTCTGGCGGTGGTTTCACCTTGAGCGTTGCCGTCGAACCAACATCTGCCTCAATACCAATAAGATTGGGGCTGGTTCTAAACACTTGCGCGAGTGCTTCCCGATTTGGATCAGTCGTCAAGTCACGAAATAGATCAAGCCCGATCGCTGTAGGACGGTAGCTCTGTAGTGTTTTCAGTAGCGCTGCCAGTTCTCGATCGGGAATCGGATACTTTTTTGTCAGGCGGATGTCTTCCTCATTAATGCCAACAATCACAATCCGCGTATCGGGTGACTCTACCGGGCGCGATCGCAGGAAGCGATCAAACGCGCTCCACTCCAAACTTTGCAGCGAACCCGTCAGGCGTGCGATCACGACCAGTCCAACAACGACCAATCCTGGAAGTACTCCAACTCGCCAAACCTTCGCTTGCTGCTCAAGCTGCGTCCAAAATTCAGCATTCACCTTGATTTTCATTTCAGTCAATAGTGGCTATGCTTCAACAACGTACTGTCGCGGATGGTAGATGGCTGGCGGAAAAGCGCTCGCCTTGCTTACTTGACGGTCTGTCAGTGGAACGTGGTTAGATTGCTTTAATAAGTGAAAACTATAGATTAGGACTGACGCCCTTAATGCTTGAACCTTAACCTTTCCTCCAAAAGTGGGAACTCTACAAGCCCCCTTTTGTAGCTTGCCTCCCGCAGAGTAGGAGGGTGAGGAATCTCTTTCACATAAGTCCTGTAGATAAAAAGAGCAATTTAACTTGTTGCCATTTTGAAATGGACGTGTGGCCTTTCCCGACTATCCTCCTTCTCATTAGCGCGATCAGGATTCAGATGAACAGCCATCAGCCCGTGTGTTAAGACAGCACGTGATAAACGTTATCGGCAAACCACACCACCACACAAGGACTATCTCCCCCCCACTGGATGATTTTTAAGTGAAGGATGAAGACAAAATGAAGAAGAAGCCGTAAAGTTTAGAGCGCTTATCCTACACACCTTGACCTTAGAAGCCGCGCCGAACTCGCGCTGGGCTAAAGGATGTTTCTATTTTCTGCCTTTAAGCTGTTTTCTGCCTGAGAATGTTTTGACCCACAACAGCCCCTGATTATTTCCCTGAATCATGGCTATAGATACAACACCAGCGCTCAGCACCCCCTGCTGGCAACCGCTAAAGCGTCTACAGTCCTCAGCACTGACTTTGCAGCGCAATTTTGTAGAACTGATAAATCAGCTCAGCAAGCCAAGTTTACGAGCCGCGATCGCAATTTGAATCCGCAGATCTTTGTCCGGCTCATCGTAGATACCTAACGCATCCTGCAATCTAACCCAGTAATTTCGGACTGTACGATCGCTGACTTGCATCCGGTCTGCAATCGCTCTGTCTGTTAACCCTTCCTGAAATTTCAGCGTGAGCACCTCCAGCCACTTACGGTCAAACTCTGAGCGTGATCGCAACTCTGGCGGCAAGTAAATCGAGCCGCGTAGCGCAAAATCCACTAACCGGAGCATCTCCCGAATGGGTAGCGACTTGTCCATTGCGGCAAAGCCGCCCTCATAGGCATTAATCATCGGCTTCAGTTGTACCAATGGCCGAATGTTAGTACTCAGCACCACAATGTTCGGCGCTAACTGGCTCTCAATGAGTGTCTTGAGAAACTGAATCCCGACCTCGGCACTGGCGATCGCATAAGGCTGTTGCGGTACGCTCAAATCCAAGACAACCAGCGTGGGGTGATAGTAACCAATTTGTGTTTGAGCGGTTTGAATATCTTGCGCTGTAAAAATTTCGGCAGTCGGATACGTTCGCTTCAAAGCAGGCACCGTTCCTTCCAAAATGGCCTCGTGGTCATCCACCACCAAAAAAGTCTGAGTTACTGCACCGGACGCACTACGGTTCATCGGCTACACCCACGCAACGATCGTCTATACGCTCATTCATTAAGCTTCCTTATAAAGCAAAAATGGCCTTAAAGCAAAGACTAACCTGGTCGTTCCACATCAGCAAGGGGCATGAGAACACTGCCATGAGCGGCCGCCCTACATTAACCAAAAACTTACAGCAGTTCTCGATCGAGTAAGCCACAGTCTAATTGAGCACGGTTGCAGGGTGTCGGATAGCGGATGTGGTGAACCCAAACGAAAACGGCTGTAGCAGTCAAGCGGTATGCTGCGATCATCTATAAGCACAAAAATGTAAGCACAAAAAAGAGTGGGTAGAGCATCTACCCACTCTTTTAGTATCTAAACAGGATCGTGATCAAGTGCTGCGATTGCAGACTTGCTAGCAGTCAAATTACTTGCCCAGATCTTGGTAGTTGGTGCCGTCGCAGGAAGGGCCGGTCAAGGAGTTCAGCGTTACGCCAGACAGGGTGGTTGCACCCGGCTTAGCAGATTGGCAAAGAACAGCCAGGGTCGTTGCTTCACCCGACGTTGCACCTGTGGTGAAACCGGTGCTCACGCCACCGAGGTGTGCTCTCAAGGTGTTGGTGAATTTGGGGTTGGAAACGTTCTTCACACCAGAGCTGGTGGGAGAGTCGATCTGGTAGGTGTAGTTGGTGGTGTCGGTTTTGATGCCGAGGCCCAACAGAGAAACATCAGACGAGAAGGTGTTCTTCTCCAGGTAGTAAGCCTGCTGTGAACGGTTCATCGAACCAACGTACTGCTTAGACTCCGACTCTTTTGCTTTGTTCGCTTGGTTCAGGAAGGAAGGCAGTGCGATCGCAGACAGAATACCGATGATGATGATTACAACCAGCAGTTCAATCAGGGTGAAGCCCTTGTCTTGCTTCTTCTCGATGAGGTGGTGTAGGAACTTAGCTTTGAAATCAGACTTCATGAGAGGGTCTCCTTTTAGGTGCGGGGTATGTGGTTCTAACTCCTGAACGTAACGTACCCCGCTCTCCCTGCTTTCATATCACTCCACTCTAAAAAAAATGGCGGTTGAGTTTGTTTGCTGCGGTAAAAATGCGCCTGACCCTGGCAGCGTGAGCGTTTGAGCTTATAAAAAATTTGTCGACATGCGTTGATCTTGGTGTTGCCTTTGCGCTAGCAGGCTTTTTCTCTCGCGAAATTATGTGCAAACTTGTCCGTTTGGGCAAGATAGAAACGTAGCGGTTTGCCTTTCTATCAGTGCGGCTTCTATGATCGCCCCCTCTTGCCCCCTCCATCGCTGACTGACGCATATGGACATTCAACGGTTCACTGCCCGCTTTGCCTCCCATGACGACGCTGTACCGAACCAGAAGGAAAGCTCTTCTCAGGCAACCGTCATGCTAAAGCCACCTCATCGCCTTACCGCAACACCAGTTGCCCAACTCTTAAACACGGCGATCGGCTACATGGTTCCAGGAGAGGTGTATTGCGAAGTTGGCTGCTTGCCGGGAGAAAACCTGATGGCAGCGTTGCTGAATCACCCTGACTGCATGGCATACGCCGTAGAGGAGGATGATCGGTTCGGTGCCAAGCGTGCGACGATCGAGCAATTAACCGAGCAGTTAGCAGCGGCTGGCATGGATGAGCAAGTTTTTCTTTGCAACCAGTCCTTTGAGGAGTTTTTTCACGACCTGCGGCAACTGGCAACCGAAGACCGGATTGGGGTCTATTTCTACAACGGTAAGGCTGATTATCGATCGGTCATTTTGGGGCTAATGCTGGCGGCACCGCTGCTGGCAGAGCAGGCATTGATCATAATCAATCAAGGGCAGCTTAAGACGGTGCAACAGGCAACGCGGGACTTTTTAGCGTCTTATGCTCAAGCGGCTTTACAGCTTAATGGGTTGGCACAAGAGGCGGTGGTAGACGGAGATGCCCCTCATTTTCTGGTTCTCAGTTGGAAGGCCGGGAAGCAAACCGAGGCGCAAGCATTTGACTGGTACGCCCGTCGCGATCGCGCTGTCATTGATGCGATTTATCAGTTGCCCGTGTATCCCAAAATCGATTTGGCAACGTTACGCCAAGAGGCGGTTGACCTGCACGTTAAAGGCCAGCTTTCTGGTGCTGAGGAAAAGTACCGCACGATTCTACAGGTTGAGCCTCAAAATGCAGAGATTTGGTTCAATTTAGGGATGCTCTACTATTTGGCCGAGAACGATGCAGCGGTGATTGAAGCAATCCAGCAGTCTGTAGCGCTTGCCCCTCACACCCCATTGGCGCACTACATTAAGGGGTTGGCGTTAGAACGAATGGCCCGTCCTGACGAGGCGATCGCGGCCTTTCAAGAGGCGATTGCACTGGATGAAAATCACGTCGATACGCTCAATCATTTAGGCAATCTTTTGGTTCAGAACGGTGCTTCTCAGCAGGCAGAAGACCTGTTTCGACGGGCGATCGCGTTACAGCCAAAAGATTTTACGGGGCACCTTGGCTTAGGCAAGGCGTTGATGGCACAGCAGCAAGCGCAACCTGCGATCGCAGCCTATCATCAAGCCCTGAAACTAAAGCAGCGCGATCCTGCGATTCTGTGGAAACTGGGTGAAGCCTATGTTGCGGCAAATGATGTTGCAACTGCACATAACTTTTTTGCCTATTCTTACAATCGGGATGGTAATCCTGAAGCGGCGATCGAAGCCTTTCAAGCATTTTTTGCAACGGGGCAAACGGGCAACGTGCAAGACTATCTCACATTGGCTGACTGCTATCAGCTTTGTGGGCGAATGGAAGCCGCGATCGAGTGCCTTCAGGCAGCGGCGAATTTGAAACCAGATGATCTGTTCTTAGCAAGTCTGCCGCAACTGCTCTTGCCGCTGCTTTACCAAAGTACAGAGGAAATGACGGCGTATCGTCAACGGTTTGAGCAAGGACTCAAGAGCATTAACCATCAGGTCGAATTAGCCGCAACCCAACAACAGTCCGTTGATTTTAGCAATATCTCTTGTTTGAGACTGTTTTACTTGGCCTGTCAGGCAATCAATGTGCGGAAGCCACAAGCTCTATATGGAGGGTTGCTTCAGCGTGCCATGCGTGAGCATCATCCTGAGTGGATGCAGCCGCTTTCCATGCCACCCGTCAGCAAAGCCGGAAAAATTCGGATTGGTTATCTGGCTGATTCTATTGGCACCAACAGTATGTCTCTGTGGACATTTGGATGGCTCAAAAACCACGATCGCAGCCAATTTGAAATCTATTGCTACAACACGGGTTCAGCGATCGATCGTCGCACTGAGCAATTCAAAGCCCTGAGTGATGTCTATCACTACATGCCAAACGATCTGCAAGGGGTTTGTCAGCAAATTCTGGCCGATGATCTGCATCTTCTGGTCTTTCTGGCGATCGGTGTGCATACACCCACTGCGATGGCGGGTTGCTTTCGGTTAGCGCCTGTGCAGTGTGCGGCTTGGGGGCATCCTGTTACTTCTGGGTTACCCACGATCGACTATTTCCTGTCAGGCGCTTTGATGGAGCCAGAAAACGCTCAGGAACACTATACTGAGCAACTTGTTCGCTTGCCCAGTTTAGGGATTAGCTATCCTCACCCATCGATTCCTACAACCACGAAAACACGAACTGCCTTTGGGTTAAGAGCCGATGCGGTACTCTATGTTTCCTGCCAGTTAATCATCAAATATTTGCCTCAGCACGACTACCTGTTTGTCGAAATTGCGCGTCGAGTGCCGCAAGCACAGTTCGTCTTCATCGTGCGATCGACCATGACGAATCGATCGAGTCCAACTTTAGAGCGACAGTTTCGTGAGCGGCTCCAGCGATCGTTTGCGGCAGCAGGACTCAAGAGCGAAGCTTACTGCGTCTTTTTACCGGGTCAAAATTGGCAGGATTACACGAGTCTACTCCTCGATGCAGACGCGTTTCTCGACACGCCTGGTTTTTCGGGTGGGCACACCACCTTTGACGCGATCGCCTGCAATCTTCCTGTTGTGACTCATGCCGGGGAATTTATGCGCGGTCGCCAATCCAGCGGGATGCTCACCATGCTGGGTGTGCCGGAGACGATCGCTCAAACGGAAGCCGAATACATTGAAATCGCAGCGCGATTGGGGCTAGAACCGGAGTGGAAACGGTCGATCGTCCAGCGGATGAGTGAGCGGCATGCGCTTCTTTTTGACGACACAGAGTGCGTGAGAGGACTGGAGCAGTTTTACCAGGACGTGGTTGCTGACAGGTTGATGCAGCAGTCAGCCGATCCTGTTGCCAAACCCATAGAAGAGACGCAGCCGATCGCCACAAAGCTGATTCTGCACGTGGGGTGTGGCCCCTATGATCCTGAAGCGCTGCCGGAAGCGCTGCGGACTTCAGAATGGCGAGAGGTGCGGCTAGACATTAATCCTGCTATGGAGCCGGACATTATCGGTTCCATGACAGACATGAGCGCGGTGCCAGACGAGTCCGTAGATGCAGTATTTTCATCCCACAACCTGGAGCATCTCTACGCTCACGACGTGCCGCTTGCTCTGGCGGAGTTTTATCGCGTGCTGAAACCGGGTGGCTTTGCGCTCGTTACGCTGCCCGACATTCAAGCTGTGGCGGCATACGTTGCTCAGGGCAGGTTAGAAGAAATCCTCTATGTGTCACCAGAAGGCCCGATCGCAGCGATCGACATTCTCTATGGGTTTAGAGCCGCGATCGCGGGTGGCAACCATTTTATGGCTCACCGGACTGCTTTTACGGCTGAGAGCTTGCAGGAAAAGTTACAACAGGCCGGGTTCAAGAACATTGAAAGCCACAAAGATCAATTAAACCTTTGGCAACGGGGCTACAAGTAGGGGTTGAGAGTCTTTTGGGGTACAGGGTTTGGGGATGTGCCTGTTGACAATGGGTGATACCACTTTTAGTCGCTAAATCTCTAATTCCTGCCCCATCCCATAAGCGCTGCCAGATTCTCTAGCGCAGGTGGGGTTTCTCTTTAAGAGATGTTGCGCTATACTATGCGTAGTCGTTATGAGTTTGTATAGACCAATGACCACCCCAACGATCGAAAACGTAGTGATTATCGGCTCCGGTCCAGCCGGGTATACCGCCGCAATTTATGCGGCTCGCGCCAACTTGAAGCCCTTTATGTTTGAAGGCTATCAGGCAGGCGGTTTACCTGGTGGACAACTCATGACAACCACTGAGGTAGAGAACTTTCCGGGTTTTCCAGAGGGCATCACGGGACCACAGTTAATGGATCGCATGAAAGCACAGGCGATACGCTGGGGCGCTGAGTTAGTGACGGAAGATGTCACCTCGGTTGACTTTAGCCAGCGTCCCTTTGTGATTCGTTCTGAGGAACGGGAAGTGCTGGCGCACAGTGTGGTGATTGCCACAGGTGCCACTGCAAAGCGGTTGGGACTCCCCTGTGAAAGCCAGTTTTGGAGCCGTGGCATTTCTGCCTGCGCGATTTGTGATGGTGCGACCCCCATTTTTCGATCGGCAGAACTCGCGGTTGTCGGTGGCGGCGATTCGGCAGCCGAAGAATCGATTTATCTCACGAAGTATGGCTCTCATGTCCACATGCTGGTACGCACTGAGAAGATGCGTGCCAGCAAAGCGATGCAAGATCGGGTGCTCAGCAATCCCAAAATCACCATTCACTGGAATACCGATATTTCGGATGTGTTTGGTGAAGCCGACCACATGAAAGGGGTCAAAATTCGAGATGCCAAAACGGGCGAAGAAGGAGAACTTCACGTCAGAGGGTTGTTCTATGCGATCGGGCACACCCCCAACACCTCCCTTTTCACCGGGCAATTAGACCTGGATGACGTGGGCTATATTGTCACCAAGCCTGGTTCTGTTGAAACCAGCGTCGAAGGCGTGTTCACCGCAGGCGATGTTCAAGACCATGAGTTTCGTCAGGCCATCACCGCAGCAGGTACAGGCTGTCAGGCGGCGATGCTGGCAGAACGCTGGCTCTCAACCCATGACCTGATTCAAGAATTTCACCAGACGGATTCTGAAAAGCCAGCCGCTGAACCGACTGCCAAGAAAACGGACGCCGAGCAAGAAACCGAGTTTAATGTGGAGCGGACTCGCCATGAAGGGGGCTATGCTCTGCGGAAGCTGTATCACGACAGCGATCGCCTGATCATGGTCAAGTATGCGTCACCCCAATGTGGCCCCTGCCATACGCTCAAGCCCATTCTTAACAAGGTGGTGGATGAGTTTGACGGCAAGATTCACTACATTGAGATTGACATTGAGCAAGATCCAGACATCGCTGAAGCGGCTGGAGTCGTTGGCACACCCACCATTCAGTTCTTTAAAGACAAAGACAAGGTCGCAGAACTGAAAGGGGTGAAGCCCAAGAGCCAATACCGGGAGACGATCGCGTCTTACGTGTAGAACGAACATCGGTAGCCATCTGTAGGGACGTTACATGTAACGCCCCTACAGGGTTGCCAGTATCAATCTGATCGACAGTGGTTCTAGGTGTATCGACTCATCAGGTTAGCCCTAAGAAACGGTGCGTTACGCTGGAGCTAACAGCACCCTACGCAGCTACTGCTTCTTTTAAGATTCTTTCAAGGGCGAATTATTACCAGTTAATCTAATAATTTGCCCTCATCGCGTAAAAGTATCAACCAGAGGAATCTGCCTGGAGATTGAGTATCCATGCTCTTCTAAAAACGAGCGCATCCAAAAAGTTACCTGTATACCAAACCATACAAGTATTGAGAGGACAATTGAACCTAGCTTTGAAGGCTGTTTTGGCGATCGAAACAATGCTCTGCTAGCTCTCTTGCCGAAAATAGTGAAAATCAATCCATAGCCAAAAAGAATGGATATGAATGTAATAAATGTGAACCAGCAATTAATACTTTGAACATGATACGTTGCTTGTAGCAATGGGGTGAGGATAAACCCATAGCCCTCTATTGAACTGCCAATAAGTAAGATTACGCCACTTACTCGCTCTGAGAAAAGACCACGCCAGTGGGAATCGTTAGGGTTAGGATTGTTAATTGGCATACACTACGATCGATAATTACTCTAAGCACCACAAGTAGAGTTCCCCAGCGATCGACTGATTTCCCCGCGCTACCCGATCGAAGCCCATACGACTGGGGCATACTGAAGCCGTAGGGCATCCCCCGTCCCTGATGGCAGCGGTGACAACATGATGGTTGAAGACAGTTTGGCAGTGCGATCGCAGGTACAGCAGGCAGACGCTTGTTTGGCGCGTGGTGAATATGGTGCTGCGATCGAGCGTTATCAGCAACTCATTGAAGAGCAACCCGATGTCAAAGCCTACTATTGGCATCTGGGGGTAGCATCCCTGCTGCTGGGTGACGAAGCCGAAGCGCAGACCACCTGGATGCTGGCAATGATGGAGGGGGATGACGAGCAGATTGAGCAATGGACGGCAGAACTGGCACAGGTTGTGCGATCGCAGGCAGAACAGCAAGAAGCCAGCGCCAACCCAAAGCTTGCCTGGGTCTTGCGTCAGCACCTCCGGGAAATTGCACCTCAAGATTTAGCGAACCTGTTATACCTGGCACAACGATCGGTTGAACTCGACCGCTTTGCAGGGGATGATTTGGTGGAGTGGGGTACGATCGACGTGCTGCGATCGTCGGCTGACGTTGACCAGGCATTACTGGTAGACACGTTGAAAGCTGTCTTGAAGCACGCGCCTACCGATCCAGCGCTATTGGACTTTGCGGAAGTGGCGCTCGATCGGGCAGAGGATCTGCTTCCTGTCGTGCAAACGCTCATGCTGGCATCGGTTGCCATTGCCTACGAGTGGAATCGACCCTCACTAGCGGCTGAGTATGCCCAACGGTGCCTAAACGCCTGTCCGCAAGACTTAGAGATTCTCAGCCATCTATCGACCTTCTATCAAAATTCAGGACAGTACGAAAAGGGCATCGAAACCGCGCGGGAGTGGTGTATTCTGGCACGATCGCTGCCGGATCAGGTGTTTGGTGCCTTTCTGCTGCTGCGAGCCTTAACCCGTGCTGGCGGCTACTGGAAAGAAATTTTTGAGTTAGCAACCCTGCAAGAATCCCTCTTGCTGTCGCTGGCTGAGGAGCAAACCGAGCCGCTCGATCAGCACACCACGTTGAAGCTCGTCACCACCACGTTCTTCTTGCCCTATGTGCGAGATGACCTGGAGCGCAATCGTCTGGCCCAAAATCATCTGTTTAAGCTGTGTCAGACCAGCGTTCGAGCGTATGCGGCTGAACCTGCCGAGCGATATCAGCAGGGACTGGCTTCCCGGCGCGATCGCCCACGACAGCATCGACGTTTACGGGTGGGCTACTTTTCGCACTGCATGCGGCGACACTCGGTAGGTTGGCTATGCCGCTGGTTGTTGCAACACCACGATCGGGAACAGTTTGAACTCTTTGGCTACTTTTGGAACTATCAGCGCGGCAACGATACGCTGCAAGATTGGTTTGTAGAACAGGTTGATCAGGCTCGGAAACTGGGGCGCGATGGGCTAGAAATAGCCGAGCAAATCTATCAGGACGACATTGATATTCTGATTGATCTGGATAGCATTACCGCCGATGTGTGCTCGGAAGTGATGGCGCTCAAGCCTGCACCGATTCAAGCTACGTGGTTAGGGTGGGATGCTTCGGGCCTTCCCGCGATCGACTACTTTATCGCTGATCCATACGTCCTTTCGGAAGACGCTGAGGATCACTACGCCGAAAAGATCTGGCGCTTGCCCCAAACCTACCTGGCCGTGGATGGGTTTGAAGTCGGTGTACCCACGCTGCGACGAAAAGACTTGGGCATTCCAGCCGATGCCGTGATTTACCTGAGCGGACAGAGTGCCTCCAAGCGCCATCCTGAAACGGTGCGATCGCAGCTACGCATCATTGCTGCCGTGCCCAACAGCTACTTTTTGATTAAAGGCATTACCGACGATAAAGCGATTCAAGCCTACTTTACCGAAGTGGCAAAAGCAGAAGGGGTATCGACCGATCGACTCCGCTTTTTGCCAGAAGTACCAGCGGAAGCCGTGCATCGAGCCAATCTGGCGATCGCAGACGTAGTGCTAGATACCTATCCCTACAATGGCGCGACAACTACGATGGAAACGCTTTGGATGGGCATTCCGCTGGTGACGCGAGTAGGCGAACAGTTTGCCAGCCGCAACAGCTACACCATGATGGTGAATGCGGGCATTGAAGAAGGCATCGCCTGGACAAATGAGGAGTATGTTGCATGGGGAGTGCGCTTTGGCACCGATCCGGCCTTACGGCAGCAGGTTGCCTGGAAGCTCTGGCGATCGCGCCAAACGGCTCCGCTCTGGAATGCCAAACAGTTCACCCGCGAAATGGAACAGGCTTACAAACAAATGTGGGCACAGTATGTTAGGTAATTTAGACCTTTTTCAAGCCCATTATTGCGACGTTGCTGACTTTTGAGGCTATGGTTAAACCGCTCAAAATCTTAGTGCTGACCAATCTCTACCCGCCTCAGGTGATTGGCGGGTATGAACGGGCGATCGCAGACTTTGCCAGTTTGCTCAAGCAGCGAGGGCATCACGTCGTTGTGCTGACCAGCGACGCACCAGAGATTGCCACGAACTGTCCCGAACCAGCCTTCAATCCTATAGTATATCGGCACTTGATGCTTGGGGGCACCTGGGGCGAACAAGGGGCAGAGTGGTTGCCGACCGATCGGCTGGCCTCAATTCAGGCGCGTAACCTCAAAGCGGTACAGCAGATAGTGCAACAGTTTCAGCCTGATCTTTGTCTGGCAGGAAACATCACCTTTTTTGGCATTGCTGTTTTGCGCTCGTTTCTCACGAACGATATTCCCGTTGCTCACTACGTGATGAATGCCCATCCAGGCTATGTCGTAGAGGAGTCGCCATCGGATCGCCTGCATCGATACATCACGTGCAGCGATTGGGTTCGCCAGCATATGCATCAACTTGGCTACCCGGTTGGAACCGCGCAGGTTGTCTATCCTGGTGCCGCTGTTGAGCAGTTTTATCAGGCCACGTTACCACCTCGCGATTGTTTACGCATTGCCTATGCCAGCCTTGTTATGCCCTATAAAGGTGCCGATACGCTGGTAGAAGCGCTCTGTTTGCTGCATGCTTCTGGGGTGAAATTTACCGCCACGATCGCGGGTGGAACATTTCTGCCTGAATTTGTGCAGGCGTTGCAACAGTTGATAGAAACCGAAGGCATGCAAGCTTTTGTTCATCTTCCTGGTGTTTTATCGCGGCAAGCACTTAGCCAACTCTACAAAGATTGCAACATCCTTGCATTTCCATCCCGGTTTGAAGAACCCTTTGGAATTAGTCAAATTGAGGCGATGGCGGCTGGTTTAACGTTGGTAACAAGCGGTACAGGCGGTGCTTCTGAGATTGTTGAACATGGGCAAGATGGGCTAATCTTTGAAGCAGAAAATCCCTTTGATCTAGCTGAGTGTTTATCCTCCTTATCCGCACAACCAGAGCTTTGGCAAAGGCTGTCTCAAGCGGGTCAGAAAAAAGCAATGTCTCAATTTAGCCAGACACAAGCTGTTGAACAATTAGAATCTGTTTTGTCTGCATTGGTGGCAGGTGTAGCAACAAGTTGAAAGCTAAAATAACGTTCTCTTGCTTCGACTATAATCCGGCCTTACTGGCATGAACGGCAATGATGTTAAGGCTATTCTGCAAAGTTGATAGAGTCTCAAGTCGAGAAAGTGTTTGAACGTAGGGAACATAGTAGAAGAGTAGATAGCCTTTTGCCTGTAAAAATTCGGCAGCATCTAAGTTCGCAGCTTCACCAAAGCCAATATTTTCGTAAAGAATCGTTGGCATATATTCAGTGAGAATTTTTTCGCTTCCTGTTAAGACCTGAAGTTCATGGCCTTCAACATCGATTTTGAGAAAATCTACATGCGTTATAGCTGCTTGTTCAACTAGATAATCAAGGGTAAAGCAAGACACAGTTTCTGTTTGCTCTATATCTAGATCTCCATCAGCTTCAATCAATCGATTTAATTCACTGGCTGGATTGATTGCTAAACGAGCCGTATGGTTGCGATCGCTCGCCGCCCCTGCAATCACGTTGACCCAGTGAAACTGATTGATAGCGCAGGTTTGTTGTAGACATTGGACGCAATCTAAGAATGGTTCTACTGCTAAGACACGGCCTGTTTCACCCACTCGTCGAGCTGCACTGAAGGCATAAACACCCACGTTTGCGCCCACATCAATCACTGTCATTCCTGGCTGTATTTGGTTGCGCCAAAACTCCATTTCTGCCTCAAACCAATCCCCTTTTGCCAGTAAAACTCCAGTTGTAATCGTCAAAAGGCTGGCTCTTACGGCTAACAGGATGGTGTCGAAAGCAACGTAGGTAAAAGGACAATCGTTAGCTAGCGTTGTCCATTGCACATGATCTGGATTAGTAGTTTCTAAGCAACGTGTTTGAGCCGTTTCCAGCCACATGTTTGCTGATGCTGCTTGTTGGCGATCTCGGTATGCCAGATAAAGCGCTTGCAGAATCTTCGGATGGTCTGGTGCTAGCTGTTGGGCGCGATGGAGATGGAGCAAACTTTCCCATTTCTCGTTCATGCAACCTGAGATTCCTAACAGCAAATTGTTTATGACAGACATTGGTGTCATATGAACAGCCAGGTGTAGAAATCGCTGTCCAACCTCGTTATAAAATACGGTTTGCAACTGGTAGCTAAGCACGTCACCCAACAGTAAAAGAGCTTGGTGTAAGCCATCTTCTTGCTGCACCACTGGTATAAGACGCGGCGACAGCGTTTCATGAAAGTGGCTCAATGGTAGATAGATTAATCCAGGCGCTAGGGACTCCGATCGAGTATAGAGCGGCTGGACGATCTGAACAAAGTTGGCAAGGGCAATCTGACCAGAAATTTGGGTTTCGCCTACGAGACTGTACGTAAGGGCAAGATGCGCTGCACAGAGCGGATGGGCGTTGGCACCTTGATTAAAGGCATCGATCGCAGTTTCTACATAGAGCCTACGCAAATCAAGATCAGTTGCTTGCTCTGCTTCAATCAGGGCAAGCACACCATAGTTGTTCCACTCTAGAGGGGACTGTGGCTCCTCCCAGTTGGTGGCTTCGAGGGCGACCTGGATGGTAGGCAATGATGCAGGTGCGATCGACGGGCAGATGCCCTGAAGGTACTGCCAATAAAGCTTGGTATAGGGGGACGTGTTCATGAGGGTAAGAACAGTTTCACCCTGCTAGTCTGCCCTGCGATCGCGCTTAATGTACACGGTCTGCTTTTTCATAAATGTACACGGTCTGCTTTTTCATAATTGGACTCTGCTGCCGTTTGCTTCTACACTTTTACTTTTGGACGTCATGGCTTTTTCCACTGAATTGCTGTGGGCACTCATTGGTCTCATCCTGACGATCGGGGGCACCTTTCTGGAAGCCTTTCTGGCAACCCCAACGCTAGGAGCAGGCAACATTCAGACCCACTCACTAGGCGTTACGTACCAATTTGGGGCGGCTTTGCTGGTGGGATGTCTCGGCGGCAAGAATGCTGCTGCACTCTCCCAAATCGCCTACATCATGCTGGGGTTGACCTGGTTTCCAGTCTTTTCGCAGGGGGGCGGTTTTGGCTACCTCAAGGAACCTAGCTTTGGCTACATTCTGGGCTTTATCCCTGGTGCATGGCTGTGTGGTTATCTAGCATTCAAAGCGTCACCGAAGTTGGAATCCCTTGCGTTTAGCTGCCTGTGTGGGCTACTGAGCATTCATGTAACAGGCATGCTGTACATGACGGCAACCTATGGACTCAAGCTCGTCAATACGGCTGGCTTACCGTTAGAGCAGCTATTGATGAAGTATTCGCTCTACCCGCTGCCAGGGCAATTTGCGATCGTCTGTGCCGTGACGGTACTTGCCTTCACGCTGCGCCATTTGATGTTTTACTGATAGCCTGAAAGAGAAGACAGAAGGTAGAAGGTAAAGGGAGCAGGGGAAGCAGAGGGAGCAGGGGGAGCAGAGGACGCAACAAATCAATGATTAACTCAAAACTTAGAACTCAAAACTCAAAACTTCCTGCACCCATGTTTTTTAAGAATCGCTTTTTCTGGATAGCTGCTGTTGTGGGTCTGGCGCTCGATCGCCTGACCAAGATCTTGTTTGTCACCTATATTTTTCCGCCAATTCTGCACTATTCGATTCCGGTACTACCGGGTGTGTTTCACTTTACTTACGAGTTAAACCCCGGTGCGGCCTTTAGCATCTTTCCGGGTGGTTCTATCTGGCTACGTTGGCTTTCGCTGGGTGTCAGCATTGGGTTGATGCTGCTGGCATGGTCAAAAAGATTTGCGCTCAATCGGTGGGAGCAGGTTGGCTATGGTCTCATCTTGTCAGGAGCGTTGGGGAATGGCATCGATCGCTTTCTGGTCGGCGAAGTGATTGACTTTCTGGATTTTCGGCTGATTCGCTTTCCAGTCTTTAACGTGGCAGATACGTTTATCAACATCGGGATTGTCTGTCTGTTGATTGCCAGCTTTGGCCGATCGCCTGCTTCAGAGCGCGAAACAAACCAAAAATAGGCGCTAATCAGCAGTGGATGTAGGGTACAGGGTTTGGGAGATAGGGGAAAAACGCCGACGATCCGGCATGATGGATTTGTGGATTTTGGTAGATAAAAGCATGGGCGAAAGAAGTATGGGCGAACCTGACGATCGCGACCTCCCGCACTCACAACCTGTAGACTCTGACACGATTCGACTACGACCCTGGGGCACCGTTACGCTGTTAGAAGAAAGCGACCACTACCGCATCAACCGTATTGAACTGGCACCCAGTCAGCACATCAGTACCCAGATGCACTACCACCGCAGCGAACACTGGATCGTCGTTTCGGGCACCGCAAAAGTCATTTGCGACGGTCAAGAAACGATCCTGATGCAAAAGCAATCAACCTACGTACCCATGTGTACCCCCCATCGCGTCGAAAATCCTGGTGTCATTCCGCTTGTGATGATTGAGGTGCAGAACGGCGAATATTTGGGTGAGGACGACATTACGCGGTTTGGGGATGATCCGGGAGTGAGGAATGGGGAGTAGGGAGTGGGAGAGAGGGATGAAGGAAGGCTAAAGGCCCACTCAAAGCTCTCTTAACCTCCTCTCTGCCAACTCAAAACTCAAAACTCAAAACTTCGTCTCCCCCTCTATGGCACAATGAAAGCCAGTGATCTATACGTTTTAACAAACATCAGGTAAGTCCGTGAGTCTTATTGCGAATCCCGTTACTGCTGAGAATGGTCGATCGGTGCAATCCTCGTTTACCCGTCGTCGTCCGGTGTTCCCGTTTACGGCGATCGTCGGGCAGGAGGAAATGAAGTTAGCGCTCTTGCTCAATGTCATTGACCCAAAGATTGGTGGAGTCATGATTATGGGCGATCGGGGCACGGGCAAATCCACAACCATTCGCGCACTGGCGGACTTGCTGCCAGAAATTGATGTGGTGACAGATGACCCGTTTAACAGCCATCCCCACGACCCTGAAATGATGGGCGATGCAGTACGGCAGCAAATGGAACAGGGCACAGAGATTTCTGTGACGAAGAAAAAGATCACGATGGTGGATTTGCCGCTGGGTGCAACAGAAGATCGGGTTTGCGGCACCATTGACATTGAAAAAGCGCTTTCGGAAGGGGTGAAAGCCTTTGAACCGGGACTGCTGGCGAAGGCAAATCGGGGCATTCTCTACGTGGATGAGGTTAACCTGCTGGACGACCATTTAGTAGACGTGCTGCTGGATTCGGCTGCCTCTGGGTGGAACACGGTAGAGCGAGAAGGGATTTCGGTACGGCATCCCGCGCGGTTTGTGCTGGTCGGTTCTGGCAACCCGGAAGAAGGCGAATTGCGTCCCCAATTGCTCGATCGCTTTGGGATGCACGCCGAAATTCGTACAGTGAAAGAACCCGCGCTTCGGGTGCAAATTGTGGAGCAGCGCACCGAGTTTGATCAAGATCCACAAGCCTTCCTCGATGCCTGCCAGCCACAGCAGGATGCATTGCAACAGCAGTTGGTGGTGGCTCAAGAGCGGCTCAAAAGCGTGGCGATCGACCACGATCTGCGCGTCAAAATCTCTCAGGTTTGCTCTGAGTTGGATGTAGATGGTCTGCGAGGCGACATTGTGACCAATCGTGCGGCCAAAGCCTTAACCGCTTTTGAAGGACGCGATGAAGTCACAGTGCAGGATATTCGCCGCGTCGTCACCCTTTGTCTGCGCCATCGCCTGCGGAAAGACCCTTTGGAGTCGATCGACTCTGGCTACAAGGTGGAGAAGGTCTTTAATCAGGTGTTTGGGCTGGAAGGGGGAGAATAAGTGAGAGGGGAGGAGTGAGGAGTTGAACACGAATATCCTCAGTCTTCGAGTTTTACATACACTTCTGTCGGGTGAGAAATGGCGAAAGAAATGTTCCATTGCCAAAATCCCAAACTCTGATACAACCTTGCAGCGATCTCATTCTCTTTTTGATAACTGGTCGCAATGATCTCAACTTCAGGATGTAGCTTGAGACGACGAATCACCTCAATCATGGTGGCTCGTCCATAGCCTTGCCTCTGGTACTTTTGATCAACCATTAACCGCATAATAAACCCTACACCCGCAACAATTTCATACATCGTGAACCCAATCAGTGGTACTTCAGGTTGTTCATAGCCACATGCCGCAGCATCGTAGATAGCCAAAGGAAAAAGATTGGGATCAATATAGGCTTCTGCGAGAGATTGGGTGGCTGTCGCAACCAATCTCCTCTGCACCTCAGTCACCTGAAGATTCAGGCACGCGTGGAAATTCTCTCGCGTTATTTTGCGAAGATGAACTTTAGCCATAAGCTTGCTTACCTGGTCAAATTTCTTGCCGTTGGCTAGCTTAACACTCACCTTAAAGATACTTTGAGATCGCTTCACCAATAACTTCCAGGCAGCTACCTCATTGCTTCCTCCAATCTACCTAGTTGTAAATGCCAGCAATTACTCTTCAGACGACTGCTACTACAGAAACCGAAGCTGCACAGCATGTTTATCGCTCTCTCCATGTAACACTCAAACCTCTATGCAAAAGCGGATTCTCGGACTCGATCCAGGGCTGGCGACGTTGGGGTTTGGCGCGATCGAGTGTTCAGGGCTGGCAAGGGGTGAAACTGAAGCTCCGGTGTCTGTCCTAGATTATGGTGTGGTACAGACTCCAGCAGGTCAGGAAATTGGGCAACGGTTGATTATCATTCATGACGATCTGCATACGCTGATGAAGCAGTGGCAACCCGATCTGGTGGCGATCGAGAAGCTTTTTTTCTACCGCATGGGCAACACGATCGCGGTGGCACAAGCTCGTGGTGTGGTCATGCTGGTGCTGGCACAATACAACGCGACGTATATCGAGTTCACCCCGGCTCAAATCAAGCAAGCACTGACCGGATATGGCAATGCCGATAAGCATCAAGTGCAAACCGCTGTTACCCGCGAGCTTAATTTAGACCAAATTCCGAAACCAGACGATGCCGCCGATGGATTAGCCGTTGCGCTGACAGCCTGGTTTCAGAATTAAGACCAGAGAGCAGGCCGGGGAAGCTAGGAGAGCGGAGGAGGCCGGGGAAGCTAAGGGAACGTTTTGAGTTGCTTGAGCAATTAGCAGTCAGCGGTCAGCTAGCGCTTTCTTCTCTTCTTGGATGCCAAAAGGCTTTAAAGGTAAAAACCTTTCTTGGTTGCCCGAAGGACTTTGTAACAACTCCTTTCTCCTCCTCTCCCCTAGCCTCCCCTAGCCTTCTCGGCTCCCCTTAGCCTCCTCCGCTTTCCCGGCTCCCCTAGCCTCCTCCGCTTCCCCAACCTCCTGACCACTCGAACACTAGTCCTTAAACGTTGCTGTAATCCGCTTCATGGCTTCTTCTACGTTCTCGCGGCTATTAAAGGCTGAAAGGCGGAAGTAGCCTTCGCCCGCTGCACCAAAGCCTGAACCGGGTGTACCAACCACATGGCAGGTGTGCAGCAGCTTATCGAAAAAGTCCCAGCTTGAAAGACTATTGGGGGTTTGCACCCATACGTAGGGTGCATTGACACCACCATATACGGTCAGACCCGCCGCAGTGAGCTGTTCGCGAATGATGCTGGCGTTTGCCATGTAAAAGTTGACTAGCGTTTTGGTTTGTGTCTGTCCTGCTGGTGAGTAGACGGCTTCGGCTCCTCGCTGCACGATGTACGAAACGCCGTTAAACTTTGTAGACTGGCGGCGATTCCACAGCTTCCACAGTTCAACATCAGAGCCATCAGCTGCTTTGCCAGTGAGGGTTTTAGGAACAACCGTGAGGGCACAACGGGTGCCTGTGAAGCCTGCATTTTTGGAGAAGGAGCGAAATTCGATCGCGCATTCCCGTGCGCCTTCAATTTCGTAGATCGAATGGGGAATCGCTGAATCGGTAATGAACGCTTCGTAGGCCGCATCAAAGAAAATGATGGAGCCGTGCGATCGGGCGTAGTCTACCCAGGCTTGTAAATGCTCTTTGCTAGCGGTGGCACCCGTTGGGTTGTTGGGGAAGCAAAGGTAGATCAGATCAATCTTCTGAGTGGGAATCTCAGCCGTAAAGTGATTTTCGGCGGTAATGGGCAGATACACTAAACCGCCGTATTCACCTTTTTCGATCGCATCGCCCGTATGCCCTGCCATCACGTTGGTATCGACATACACAGGATAGACCGGATCAGTTACGGCAATGCGGTTGTTACTGCCAAAAATATCAAGAATGTTACCGCAATCGCACTTGGAGCCATCCGAGATGAAGATCTCCGAAGCGTCAACATTGCAGCCCCGTGACTGAAAATCTTGGGCGACAATTTTTTCTCGCAACCAGGCATAACCTTGCTCTGGGCCGTAACCTTTGAAGTTGGCACGATCGCCCATATCTTCTACAGCCTGGATCATAGCTGCACGGCAGGCTTCGGGCAGGGGTTCTGTCACATCGCCGATGCCTAACCGAATCACCTTCGCGTCAGGATTTGCGTCTACAAAAGTGGTTACCCGTCGCGCAATTTCGGGAAACAGATAGCCTGCTTTGAGTTTGAGATAGTTGTCGTTAATGGTAGCCATGAGTTCGATCGCTAAGAACACTTGAGACAGTAAAGCAGAGTTAACTGGAGTGCAACGCTTTGGTTGCTCCAAGGCGAGTGGTCAATATCTGTTTGACCTCGCACGGTACATTCGCTTACAGTATCCATCATTGCTCAAAACCTTAACTCTGATTCAACAGAGGCAGCTTTAGCGAGGTAACTCAACAGAAACGCTTTACTGATCCGCTTAGGCCCGTAACAAAATCACCACAAAAAGTTTGTTGTAGCGACATATCGAGGCTCTAAATACTTCATAGAGCGTGTCATTGAAGTACTTAGAAACACTCATTTCTGTCATCAAAAGTACTTTATTGGCTGATGGATGGATGGATGCTAAATGACTGATAAAACGCCTGGAAACCCTTGCAGCCTCGTCGTCAGGTCAACGTTAGCGTAGCCCAACCAAAGCAAGCTTGGCGTTGGTTTTCACGCCGTTTAACCCAACCTACAACAAAAAATCTGTCAGCTAAGCAGGGATTGATGAGAGTGCGCTTGCTAAGCGCCAAGGTGCTATGTGCGTTGCAACTTACATGTGCTAATTAATACTTAAGTCAAGATGCTGGTTTAATTTACTAAATTTTTAATGGTTTTTTACTTGTTGTTAGAGAGGTAAATGAATACGCTTATCTGGCTATCGATCGAGTGCTTAGCCGTTTTAGCTGATGAAGGCCAGTCAACATTTCTTTTCTCTCCTTTCTTGCATTTCATATGGCGTATCTACACTCTCTTTGGTCTCTCTCAATGCTTCTAACTGCATTTCCCATCGCCAGGGTTGAATTCGCGCCTTACTTACTCTTGCCCTTATTCTGCCTCTGCTTAGCTGGCATTAGCTACTACGGCTACGCTATCTACGCTGCTTTCAAATTTTTAAAGCAGGACACTGACGTTGATCTCAGCTTTCATCCTCCAGTGAGTATTCTGAAACCCATCTGTGGGTCGGATGATAAAACGTATGCTAACCTTGCCTCCTTTTGCCGTCAGGATTATCCTGAATACCAAATTATTTTTGGCGTGCAAGATTTGCATGATTCCAGCTTGGAGGTCGTCAAGCAAATCATTCAGGACTTTCCAGAGGTAGACATTCAACTGATTGTGAGTGAGCGCATTTTGGGCACTAACCGCAAGGTGAATAATCTCGCCAGCGCTTTGCCTAGAGCCAGTTACGATGTTTTGCTGCTCGCTGACAGTGATGTGCGGGTAAGGCCAGATTACCTGCAACAGGTAGTGCAACCGCTGAAAAAGCCCGATGTTGGAGTGATCACCTGTCTCTACCGTTCGATTACCCAGGGTTGGGTGACGACGTTGGAATCCCTTAGCACTCCGACAGAATTTCACCCTGGGGTGCTGGTGAGTAATCAACTGGAGGGTACCAAGTTTGCGATGGGGCAGACGATCGTCATTCGTCGCTCTGTTTTAGAAGAAATTGGCGGATTTAAAGCGATCGCTAATTTCCTCGCAGATGATTTTCAGTTAGGTTATTTACCGGCTCAAGCGGGTTATCAGGTCGTGTTGTCATCCTATGTCGTTGATCATGTACTACCGAGCAACGATACGGTGATTAATGCCTTACAGCGCCAAATCCGTTGGTTAGTGGGCATTCGGGTGTCGCGCCCTTGGGGGTATGCCGGACTCATTTTCACCTATGGTACGCTTGGCAGTACTGTGTTGTTGCTAATGACCGGAGGCGCGTTCTTGAGTTGGCTCCTGTGGGGCCTTACCCTGTTAACCAGAATCGCAATGGCCTGGATCGTTGGGGTTCGTTGCCTGAACGATCCCGTCGCCAGAGCCTGGTTTTGGCTATCTCCACTGAGAGATCTGCTGAGTTTTACCCTGTGGGCCTATGGCTTTCTGGGCAACACCTTCCGCTGGCGCAGTCAATTGTTTCGGTTAACGAAGAAGGGAGAACTGGTCGTTCTGACCTCTGGTATCTCAAATAGCATTAAACTTAGCCCTCGCTGATTGCAGGGGAGAAGGCAGAGGGCAGAAGGCAGAAGGTAAAAGGCAAAAGATAAAAGATAAAAGGCAAAGAACAGACTTGAGGATTTAATTGACCGTTTTGCTCAGGGTTTAATTGATTTGGAGGAGGCGTATGGGACTTGGAACGGATGCCCACAAGGAGCTATTTTCGCGATCGTTTTTAGACAGTCATCTCACCTATGAGCCGGAAACCATTGACTGGCCCAAGTTGGATGAGGATGCTTTGGCCCGTTTGCGGGGGATTCCCTTTTGGCGGGTTGCTCTAGAAACGGAGCGGCAGGCAGGCGTGATGGTGGGTGCCTTTGCTGAAACGGTGAAAGATCCTTTGATTCAGCAGGCGGTGGCCTTGCAAGCGCAGGAAGAAAGCCGCCACGGTAGGCTGCTGGAATTCTTGATTAACCATTACGGTGTTGAAATCACAGAACCTGCGCCTACCAGAATTCCGGCTCATCCTGAGCAAGAGTTTGTAGACTTTGGGTTCGGCGAATGCCTTGATTCGTTCTTTGCCTTTGGGATGTTTGGCCTAGCTCGTCAAACAGGCTATTTCCCAGAGTCCATCTTCACCGTCTTTGAGCCAATTCTGGATGAAGAAGCGCGACACATCGTCTTTTTTGTGAATTGGATTACTTACCAGCAAATTCAGTCAGGGCAGGGAGCCGATCTGTTTAGAGGCATGCATGCGTCGTGGCATTACAGCCGCGCCCTCTTGCACCTGGCTAAATCGTTTGGTGGTGCGGGTGGCAGTGGTGAGAGTTTTACAGCTGCGTCTTCTAACAACTTTATCGACAATCTGACGCCTGAAAAAGTGTTTGCTATGTGCTTGCAGGAGAATGCTCGTCGGATGAGCCGCTTTGACGATCGCCTGCTACAACCCCGACTCTTTCCTCGTCTCTCCGCGATCGCGCTACAGGTGCTAAAGCTACTGCCCCAACGGCGATCGACGCACACCACTCAAATGAGTCCGTCAAAGCCCTAAGCAACATCGATTGTTTGTGCCAACAAAAAACGCCTTGAATACCACCGCCAATCTTTAATGGCTGCATTACGCTTCAAGCACATCCACGCTTCAAAGCACATCCACACTTAAAGCACATCTACACCTAAAGAGGAGAGGGTAATGACCTTGTTAAAAACACTGCTGCTCAATCCCCCATCCTTTGAAAAATTTGACGGCGGTGCCAGTTCGCGCTGGCCTGCAACGAGAGAGATCGAAAGTTACTGGTATCCAGTCTGGCTGGGCTATCCAGCGGGAATGATCCGCGACCTTGGCGGCCATTCGCGAGTGTTGGATGCGTCACCTCACCACGTTGGCCCAGAAGAGACCGTTCGCATTGCTGCCGACTACGAGTTTGTCATCCTGTTCACCTCACACGTCGGCTTTACAAACGACGTCACACTTGTGGAACGGATGAAGGAACTGAAGCCGAGCCTCAAGATTGCCTTTGTCGGCCCGCCTGTCACCACACATCCTGAAGTGGCCTTACGTGCCTCAACCGCGATCGATTTCGTCACCCACAAAGAATTTGACTATGCGGTGACGCGTTTTGCCAGTGGTGAAGCCCTGGATACCATTCCGGGTGTGCATTTTCTACGCGACGATCAGATGGTTTCAACGGCACCGGAACCACCCGTAGAAGATCTCGATCGGTTCCCCTGGGTCAGCAAAATCTGGAAGCGCGACCTGGATATTACCAAATACAACGTGCCGTTCCTGCTGAATCCATACCTGGCAATGTACTCCACGCGGGGCTGTCCAGCACTTTGCACTTTCTGCCTCTGGCCCCAGACGTTCGACGGACATCGATGGCGCACGCGATCGGTCGAAGATGTCCGCAATGAAGTCGAGTGGGCGTTGGATGCCTTTAAACCGGAAGGCTTGCAGGAAATCTTTTTTGATGACGATACGTTTACCTACAGCCCCAAGCGCATGGTCGAAATGGCAAAGGCGTTCAAACCTTTAAACTTTCAATGGTCTTCCACGTCGCGATCGCATCTAGATTACGACACTTTGAAGATTCTGGCGGATTCTGGTTGCCGTCTGTTTATCGTTGGGTTTGAATCCGGTAATGAGCAGATTCTCAAAAATATCAAAAAAGGGATTACCGCAAAACGTTCCCTGGAGTTTGCCAAAGACTGCCACAAAGTTGGGATCAAGGTGCACGCAGATTTCATCATTGGTCTGCCAGGCGAGACCCGCGAGACTATTCGCGAAACCATTGAATACGCCAAGGAGATGGACCCTGAGACTCTGCAAGTGTCCGTTGCACATGCCTATCCGGGCACCGAGATGTATGAATGGTTCGAGGATCAAGGCATCATTATGACCACCAAGATGTCGGATGAACTGGGTCAGCAGTTGCCGATGGCAAACTTCCCACACCTGTCTGGTGCCGAAATGCTGGAGTGGGTGCATCGTTTTTACGATGAATACTACTTCCGACCCAAGCCGATTTATCGCATCATCAAGAACGCCATGTTTAAAGGAAATGAGCGCAAGCGCCTCTATAAAGAAGCCAAAGAGTTCTTAATCACCCGCGCTAGACGGCGAGACTTAGTGAAGACGGGGCAAGTAACGCCACTTGCTGGGGAATCTAACTAGTGTGTCAAGACTGTTTTACTGTTTTGAGGGTTTTCATTTGTATACCCCTCAAATCTATTTTGACGGACTACTAGAAGCGGAAGTCGTTTGCATTGAGGCCATATTATTGTCGGTTCTACACCTGTGTCACAGTGTTTTTTCCAGTTGTGAAGACGTTAAGCGATCGCGGTTACTGCTAGACCGTTTGCGAACAGGCCGTCCTAGCCTGAGCACTACTTCGATCTCCAGATCATACAGAAAAGCGGAGATCCTGACTGAGGAAAACGATGGAAACACAGAGTCAGCAGCGACAACTGATCATTAATGGAGATGATTTTGGCTTTTCTTCGGGCGCTAATCAAGCCATTATCGACGCTCATCTACGGGGCGTCTTAACCAGCACCAGTTTGATGGTGACAGGGGATGCCTTTGAGGAGGCTGTGGCTTTAGCAGAGGCTCATCCTACCCTGGCGGTAGGACTACATCTGGTGCTGGCGTGTGGGCGATCGGTGCTGCCACCAACTCAAATTCCCCATCTGGTTGATGCTCAGGGCCGTTTTTCTAGCCAACCAGAAACAGTAGGGCTGTATTACCAATTTAGCCGTGCAGCCCGACGAGAATTGCCGCTCGAAATTCAAGCACAGCTAGAGAAGTTCCATCAGACTGGGTTGCCGCTCTCTCATGTAGATGGACATGTGCATGTACACGTTCAGCCAGTGGTACTGCACCAACTCGTGAATCTGGCAGAAGCCTTTAAGATTCGGTTCATTCGCCTGCCCTATGAGGAAGCGTCGATCGCGCTGAACGCCGACTCCTCAGATTGGGTCATCAAACGGCTATTGTCCTTTGTTTATGCGGGGCTGCGCCTTTACGGAAAGCGATTGCTACAGGCACACGGCATTCAATATGTCGATCGCGTCTATGGCTTGTTGCACAGCGGTCGCATGACAGAAGACTATTTGCTGAAGCTTATTCCCCAAATTCAAGCCAACCGGGTGGAACTCTACGCCCATCCTGCCATTGCTAGACCGGGTGAACCTGCGAACGAAGCGTTTGGGCTAGGTCAGGCAGAACGCGACGCGCTCATGAGCGATCGTGTCCGCGCGGTGATTCACAACCAGGGCTTTGAATTAACTAATTACCGCCACTTAGGAGTCACTAGCAGATAGTGTTATCAGCCTTCAAGCAGATGGAGCGAATCACCTATTACGCTCCATTTTTACCATTGCTCTTTTGTTTAAGCGCCATCGTTTATTACTGTCTTGCACTGTATGCCGCGATCGCTTTTTTAACTGAATCGACGGATACTGATCTTGATTTTCATCCGCCTGTTAGCATTCTGAAACCCCTTTGTGGACTTGATCGCAACACCTACGAAAATCTTGCCTCCTTTTGTCGCCAGGACTATCCAACTTACCAGATCATTTTTGGCATCCAAGACCCAACCGACCCTGTGATTGCTGTCGTCAAGCAACTGATCCATGACTTTCCTGCCTGTGATCTTTGTCTGGTTGTGAGCGATCGTGCGATTGGCCTCAACCGCAAAATTAGCAACCTGGCAAATGCCGTCACAGAAGCTAAACATGACCTTTTGCTGATTGCCGATAGCGACATTCAGGTGGGTTCCGATTATTTGATGCAAGTGGTGCAGCCCTTACGCGACCCGACCGTAGGAGTCGTCACCTGTACCTACCGTTCGGTAGCGCAAGGCCGTATAGCAGCTCTTGAGGCTCTGGGCGTTACCACAGAACTGATTCCAACGGTATTCGTTTCTCGCCTGTTGATGGGCATGACCTTTGGCATTGGTGCCACCATTGTGCTGCAAAAATCAGTGCTGGCTGCGATCGGCGGGTTTTCAGCCGTTGCGAACTACCTGCACGATGATTTTCACTTGGGGCGCATACCCACGCATCTAGGGTATCGGGTTGTGTTGTCCCGTTACGTGGTGGATCATATGTTAGCAGCCACGCAGTTAACCGACTTCTTGCAGCATCAAACACGCTGGAATCGTGGTATTCGCTTTTCTCAACCCTGGGGCTACGCGGGGCAAATTTTGACCTTCGGCACGGTAGCTGGCGGTTGTTTCTTGCTGACGATGCACGGCTCCATACTGAGTTGGATGGTGTTAAGTCTTACCCTGGCATTCAGACTGCTCATGGCGTGGGGGGTAAGCGTTAAGGTGTTGCGCGACCCCACGGCTCAAAAGCTATTGTGGCTGGTGCCGCTGAGTGATCTGGTTCGTTTCGCGCTGTGGTGCTATGGCTTCACTGGCGATCGCATTGAGTGGCGAGGGCATACGCTGACGTTAACCGCCAGTGGCAAGTTGCTTGGTTGGTCTTCAGCGCTGCCTAGTGATTCATCACAAACAGATGCTGCCGATGTAACTGCTCCATATCTCAGTGCAGCGCAAACAGAAGCAACGGCTCTCCCCTCTCAACGGTGAAAAGAGGATCGCCAAATACTTTTGCATGCCCACAAAAACCAAGAGGCTTTGGGTTTCTAGGTATCAACGTCGCTTATCACCAGGAACCCAGGCGTACCGAAGCATCGTGATCATTTTCTGAGGAAGCAGTATTGTCCAGGTAATGGGTGATCAGGAGGCGTGTAGACTATACTAATACTTAGCGTGCTAAGTAATTGGTGTTCAACATGTACCGATTTTGAATGGCTAAGGTGCTAGGGGCTGTCATCAATTACCCATATAAATGACTTGCAGCAAGGGTTACAGCCCCTAGCCTGGTTTGTGAGGGCGGGCGCGGTAAGGCTGATACTGCAAGGCTTCCAAGCTTAATTGATGACGTGCCCTAAGCCTCTTGCAGTTCCGTGTAACCTGCACAACATGTGCACGATCGCTCCTCAGTGTCATGATCACAGTAGAGTGTGTCTAGTACAGTGGCTTTGAGAGGTGACTGAAATTGAATCAATTGTCAGCGCTTCAACGCAGCTTTGCTGATATTCACTCAGTTCATTCCTTCAGGCTCAACGGCTTGTCCTTATGCGATCAACCATGATTACCTCTTTTGTGGTGCCCTTAGTATGGAATCGATAAACTCAGATAACCAGGCTCAAGAACTCGATGGTCAGAAGCCTGCCGTCCTCGATCGGGAAGCCACTCCGACCAGTCCGGCTGCTGATCAACCGAAACCAGAAGCCAAAGCGCCTAAGCGGCATCCGCGTCGAAAGTGGGTTCTCTTTGGTGCCTTGGGTGTTGGCCTGATTATCGGTAGTGTTTTCGGCTATCGCTGGTGGCGCTTTGCCGCTACTCATGCTGAAACTGACGATGCTTACATCACGGCTGATGTGCATCCCATTAATGCTCGCATCAACGGCACCGTAACCGAAGTTGCTGTTAATGATAACCAGCAGGTGCAGCAAGGACAATTGCTGGTCAAGCTCGATCCCCGTGACTACGATGTTTCCTTGCAGCAAGCGAAAGCAGCCCTGGATGTGGCTCAACAGCAGGCGCAGGTTGCGCAGGCGAATATTGGCGTAACCGCAACCAACGCGCAGGGCTTAACCACACAGGCGCAGGGCAACATTGACGCAGCGGCTGCTAGCGTCTCCACATCACAAGCGTCGCTAGCAGAAGCACAGGCAGGAGTGCCAGCCGCTCAAGCCCAACTGGCACAAGTGAAAGCCAATTTGGTCAAGGCTGAGCTTGACTACAGGCGCTACACTACGCTGCTTAGAGAGGGTGCCGTTGCTCAAGAGCAGTTTGATACAGCCAGAGCGACCTATGAATCAACGCAGGGACAGTACAACGCGATCGCTGAACAAATTAGGCAAGCTCAAGCCAGAGTAGTGCAGGCACAGAAAAACCTCGACAACGCTCAAGCAAAACTTAATTCCACCCAGGGTGGTTTGCAGCAGGCCAATGCGAGCGGCAAGCAAACAGAAGTCAATCGCCGACAATATCAGGCCGCACTAGCCACTGTTGCCCAGTCAGACGCTCAACTCAGAAATGCTCGGCTGCAATTAGCCTACACGTCGATCACGGCTCCCCTTGTGGGACGCATTGGCAATCGCACGGTGCAGGTAGGGCAACGCGTGCAGCCTGGACAAACGTTAATGTCTCTAGTCCAGCCGCTGCCGTGGATTACGGCTAACTTTAAAGAGACCCAATTAGGAAAGATGCAATCTGGACAAGCGGTTGCAATTAAAATTGATGCCTTCCCAGGCCGCGTGTTTAGAGGCAAAGTGGATAGCCTCTCACCTGCATCCGGTGCTAGATTTGCCCTCCTGCCACCCGATAACGCCACAGGCAATTTCACTAAAATTGTGCAGCGCATTCCCGTCAAAATCGTTTTTGATGCCGACAGTATCAGAGGCTATGAAACTCGTATTACTCCTGGGATGTCTGTTATAGCGACTGTTGAAACGCCGTGAACGGAAGGGATGAGGGGTGAGGGATGAGGGATGAAAATGGCCTTTAAAGACCAACTCCTACCATCTCCAACAACGAACAATCAATAACGATTCTCAATGACCAGCACTCGTACCGATCGCTCTTCTACCCTCCCTCCAAATGCTTCACCCCAAGGCGCTACAGAGCGTACTATCTCTTTTCGAGATTGGGTTGGTGTGATGGCAACCTTGCTGGGCGCATTTATGGCGGTGCTGGATATCCAGGTCACGAATGCGTCATTGAATGACATCACGGGTGCCTTGAGTGCCACGATCGACGAGGGTTCGTGGATTTCAACGGGCTATCTGGTCGCTGAAATTGTGGTCATCCCCATGACGGGATGGTTATCGCAGGTGTTTTCAGTGCGGCGCTATCTGCTGGTAAATGCCACGCTGTTCCTGATGTTTTCGGTGGCATGTGCGTTTTCAGTCAACCTGGGCATGATGGTAGCGTTTCGCGCAGGACAAGGCTTTACGGGTGGTGTGCTGATTCCAATGGCGTTCACCGTCATTTTGATGACGTTACCGAAGTCAAAGCAGCCGATCGGTCTGGCAATGTTCTCAATTACAGCCACGTTTGCGCCGTCGATCGGCCCCACAGTGGGTGGTTGGCTGACCGATAACTATGGTTGGGAATATATCTTCTATCTCAACGTCATTCCAGGATTGCTTTTAATTGCAGGCGTTTGGTACGGACTGCCCCAACGTCCGATGCAGCTTAACCTGCTGCGTAATGGCGATTGGTGGGGCATTCTCACGATGGCGATCGGGTTTGCATCGTTTGAGTTTTTTGCGGACGAAGGAAACCGTAAAGACTGGTTTGGGTCGGTTGAAATCCAGCGGGCAGCAATTATTGCAGCGATCGCGCTACCGCTGTTTGTAGTCATTCAGCTCACGCGCAGACAGCCGTTATTAAATCTTCGCTTGGTGGGACGACGCAACTTTGGCTTATCGATTATCGTGACGTTGGCGTTAGGTTTAGGCTTGTATGGCTCGACGTTCATTCTGCCACTCTATCTGGCGCAGGTGCAGGGCTACAACGCGATGAAAATTGGCGAAACCATCATGTGGTCAGGCATTCCGCAGTTGTTCATTACACCATTCGTGCCCAAGCTGATGCAGCGGTTTGATCTACGCTTGCTGGTGGCGGTTGGGATGGGGCTGTTTGGCACCAGTTGCTTTATGAACTCTCACATGACACACGATACGGGCATTGACCAATTAATTCCGGCGCAGATTGTGCGGGCACTGGGGCAACCGTTGGTGATTACACCACTGTCTAGCATTTCAACGGCGGGTATTGAACCAAAACAGATTGGTTCTGCGTCGGCACTCTATAACATGTCGCGTAACTTGGGTGGTTCGGTGGGGATCGCCATTTTGGGCACGATTCAATCTCAACGCGAGAAGTTTCATTCCAATCGATTAGTAGATGCGGTGTCGCTCTCCAATCCCATCACACGCGATCGCATTGACCAACTCACCCAATTCTTCACGACAAACGGTGCGGATGCTGTGACCGCGCAAAACCAGGCGATCGCGCAGATTGGCAACATCGTTCGTCGTGAAGCCAATGTCATGGCCTTCAACGATTGCTTTTTCTTTATGGGCTGTGCGCTAGTGGGCAGCGCTGTGCTGGTATTCTTTCTCAAAAAAGCGAAACCTAGCGGCGGAGGAGCTGGTCACTAAGGCTGAAAAGCTTTTCGCACTCTGGGCAATCGTGGAAGGCGGGCGGGCGCTCCATCGGTGGAATTTGGTACCCGCAAGTTTTACACATGCTGGTAAAGCGCGGCAGTGTGCCACGTGAGGTTGCCAGCACCATAACTTGAGTTAACACTCCCAAGGCAATAAGGGCGATCGCGATCGTCATGGCTCTAAAGACAGAGAAGTTGCAATACCTTTATTAAACGCCTTTTTTCGATCGGCTGAGCAAAATGTGATGAAACGTAGATTATTGAGTCTTACACAGTTGACCAAAACCTCGGAGGTTTAAGGCAGGCATCGCACCCCACACCCCACACCCTACCCCCCAACGAACTTCCTCCACTCCCGCGCCACCCACTCACCCCACCCACCCTCTCGCTCCGGCACGGCTGAGACCTTTTTGACGCGCCCAACACCGTCGCAGAGATGACGGTCAGACTCGCTGACGTTGGGGTTATTGGTGAGATAGTCATGCAGCCAATCGCAGCCGCATGCCATTAAGTCATCCAGATCCAGGTTCCACAGCTTCACCGTGTTGTCCGAACTGGCGGAGGCGAGCGTCTTGCCATCCGGGCTGAAGCTGACGCCATTGACCGTATCGGTATGGCCTGCCAGTCGGTTGTGCTCTCGCATGGCGTAAACGATTTGTCTCAGGGTGGCAACCCCCTGCGTGCGGGCATCGGCTTTTGCATCGTTACCCAGTTCCTTTAATTTACGTCCAACTTTCACACCCTCCGTGAGCGCATCCAGTTCAAAATTCGAGGTGAGGAGCTTTTCGGCATTCAGGCTCTGAGCCGTCACTTCAGTATTAGCCTTTTGTTTTTCCACAAGGGCTTTCGCTATGAGTGCTTCTCGCCCTTTCTGTTCCGCAATTTGCTGCGCAGCGACCGCTTTTTCCCGCTGCTCCGCTTCACCGATGCGGGCGACCTCTGCTTTCTGTCGCAGCCGATTGGCAATCTGACGTGCCCGTTCTGCCTGTAGTCGACTTCTTTCAGCCAGTGCCGTCTGCCGCTTAGCCAGTGCTGTTTGACGCTTAGCGATCTGCTCATTCTGTTTGGCTAACAATGCTTGCTTTTTCGCTTCCTGTTCACTCACTTGAGCGAACTGAGCCTGTCGCCGCGCTTCTTTCTCGTTGCGAGTTGCTGTATCAGCATTTTTCTGAGCAATCTCGCGCTGCTGTGTGGCTTCGTTTGCTTGCGACAATGCATAGACAGTTAGAGGAATAGACACCAACAAAGCTGCTAACGCCGCTGCTATGCCACGAGCGCGTTGAATCCGCTTCATCCAGTTGACAGGCAAGTGGCTTTTCACCCACTGGTCATCAAACACCTCCCCGTAAATGGGGTTCCGCACGGTCAGCGCCCCATCGGCTCGCTTCACCACGCCCGATAGCTTCAGGTGCGATTTATTGAGCGATTGCTCCTCATCCGGCACAGGTTGTCGCCCGCGCCACACCTCGCGGTAGGTGGTCAATACGCCGTACACATCATCTGCCCGCCTCGTCAGCATGTCGCGCACAAACTGCATGTTGCTGTCTTGCTCACACATTGCACCCAGGAACGTGCTGCCAACGACGCGATCGACCTCTTCCTTTGTCCAGTACAACTGCCCCGCATCCACCAGGGCACGACACAGGCGCTGCGTCAGGTAGGGGTGTCCTCCTGTCCACTGCATCACCCAGCCCAACACCTGGGTTGCCTGGTCTGCGGATAGCCCAAAGCCATCCGCCAGGGGCAGGGCTTCCGTCTGGGTAAAATCGGTCAGGTCTACCCGCTGCCCAATGTTAAAGGGGGTGCGCTTGGGGTCGTGGATCAGGTCGCCCGGTGTGGCAACCCCGACCAGCACAAACGAGAGCCGCTGAAAGACAGGTTTATGGGCACGGGCGAGGTAGAGATACCGGATAGCGGTGAAAAAATCGTCGGTAAAGTCGAGGCTAAGGGTAGTGTCGATCTCATCCACAAAGATGACGATGCGCTCTGGGATCTCGGTCAGCAGCACCGCTTCAAAAAAAGACGTTAACCGTTGCGACACGCCCAGGTGTTCACGATCGCGCCACCAGCTCACCACGTCCGTGTCCAGCATTAGTTGGTCTTCCAGCTTCACCAAAAAGCCAAAGTACCACTGCTCTGCCGTCACCTGTGCGCCCAAATCCTGAAGATCCACAACGGCAGAGCGAATGCCCTCCTCGGCTAGCGTCTCCGCTGTCTGCACCATCAGGCTCGACTTCCCCATCTGGCGTGGCGTGAGGACATACGCAAACGTGCCCGATCGACACAGCGCCAACAGTTCCTCATCGGCGCGACGGGGCAAATAGACCCCACCCCCCGCCTGCACCGTGCCGCCTACCGTGTAGATGGTTGTGCCTGTCATGCTTTTCTCCTCATCCACGCCTGCCGATCGCTGGAAACTGGGTTTTTCTACGAGTCTCCCCTGTTGCAATCAGATTACAGCCAGAAACCCGGTTTCGACCAAAACCTCGGAGGTTTCAGCGACGACATTGGTCAGATGCTTGACGCTTGATCAAACCCTCCAAGGTTTGCATCAGTCCTGCATCAGTCCGATTTGAACCTCGTGAATGAGTCTTTGAACCTCATCGACGAGTCTTTACTACTCATCGACGAGCCTCTACTACTCGTGCATGAGTCTTTGATACTCGTGCGTGAGTGTTTACTACTCGTGAATGAGTGTTTACTACTCGCCGACGAGTCTTTGATACTCGACAACGAGTCTTTGAACCTCATGAATGAGTCTTTGAACCTCACTGCTGAACCTTTACTACTCGCCGGCGAGTCTTTGAATCTCGTGAATGAGTCTTTTAGGACTTACGCATTTGCCCCCAAACCCCCAATTTTTGGGGCTTTGATTGAGACGGTTCCCCCAAAGTTGGGGGCTAGGGGGCGAAAGATGACCGCTTTTGCGTAAGTCCTATCTTTAATACTCACCCCTGAGTCTTTAGTACTTACTAACAGGCCTTTGAACTTCATCCCTGAGAGGAGTTGGGTGGGCCACTTGCCCTGCTGATAGAACGCTGGCAATAGATAGCAAACGGATGAAGCAGATGTCTTCATTCGCTACTCACAGATCATTTATCCGCTTCATCCGCTACAATCCGTTGCCAATTATACTCGCTCTCTAGAACAAAACAGCCGCCATCATCCATCATCCATCATCCTTTCCCCTCACCCCCTCAAATGCTCTCGAAAGTAATCTGCATACAACTGACACCTCGGTAACACCGTCTGCCCCTCCCGCCGCACTAATCCAGCCCCTCGTAGACGGAAAAACACCTGCTCATCCTGACAAACATTGTTCTTAATCACCTGCACAAAGCCCTGCACCAGCGCTTTTTTGTCGTGCATCCGAAACAGGTGGTAGCGCAGGTGATCGCCAAAGGGGCCGCGATCGTCGATCGCCCTGGCAAACAAATCCGCCACCGAAAGCTGCTGGCTGGCGGTCAAGTACAGCGCCCGTCGCACTAAATAGGGGTGTCCGTTCAGGAGCCGCATCAGTTGTTGCGCTTGCTCTCGGTTAAACGGTGAACCGTGCCGCTGGTTCAGGGATGCCATCTGGTCGGTGGTGAAGTCTATCAGGTCAATGACCAACCCCACGTTAAAGGGCGACTGGTTCAGGTTTTCAATCAACTGGTAAGGTTCGGTGGAAGTCACCAGAGTCAGATCAAGCTGCCGCCAAATGGAGGATGTGGCACGGCTATTGTGCCAGCTCCGCAGCATACTGAAAAAGTCCGATCGAAAGTCGGTATCAAAGACCGATTCCACCTCATCCATCGCCAGCACCAGCGGGCTGCCCAGTTCCTTCAGCAGATAGCGCTGCATGTAGCGCGTACAGCGCTGACTGTTGCCCAACGGCATCGCCCAATACTCTTCCACCTGGCTGTCCATCTCTAACTCATCCGTTAACCAGGCGCAGAATTGGCGAAAGAATGGCTCTGGATGGGTCAACGCCGTTTTATCAAAGAGTTGAAAGTCCAGAAACGCCACCCGTTTCCCAGCGTTAACGGCGGCATCGATCGTCCGCACCAGCAGCGAACTCTTGCCCATCTGCCGGGGGCCTTTGATGGTAATAGTCACGCCCTTTCCTGTTTGCTGAATCGTGCTGAGGGCGATCGCATCGGTCGGACGCTCCACATAAAACCGCGACTCTGGGTTCATGGTTCCCTCTGGCATTTCTAGCGCTGCCAACTGAGCCGAGGGCAGCGGCGGCGGCATGGCATCCGGTTCACCGATTTGTAGCAGCTTTGCTTTTGAGTCCTCAGTACCGAGCGACAGGCTATTACCCGCGATCGCCTGCATCAATTCCTGCAAGAGTCGTGGTGTATCGGTCTCATTCTCCCAGAACGCCCAGTTAATGCCATTCAGGTACGCACTCAGCGGATACACAAATGGCTCACGGTAAGCAAGCCGAATCGGTAGAATGATGGGCTTGCCTGCCTGCTTCTTCGAGAGGTGATGAGCCGTCTCAATCTCGCCCAGCACCATTTCACTGTGAACCGATTGCGCTGACAGCAACGAAATCAAAAAGTCTGACTGCCGAATTTCTGCCTCAATGCGCTCCGCCCACCGGGTGCCCACCGTCATTGTCTGGTCGATAAACACCTGATGGTGCTGACTCAGAGTATGGAAGAGTTGCAGCGCGATCGGCTCGTCTGGCTCCACACCGCGCTTATAGCTAATGAAAATCCGTCGCGGTGCCTCGTCTGATGATCGTGGCTCTGTAGGCTTGGGTTGAGTAGACGGTGCATCAACAGATAGACCAGGCATGTGTGAATGTGGCACGGATGGATTGGAGGCAGCGATGCCCTCAATCTACATTAACTTTATGCAAAAAGGATAAGGCGATCGGGTCGTTTCTGATGCCCTCGCATTACCCCAACAGATCTTGAAAAAAGCCTGGTGATTGCCAGAGTACGTAGCCAATGCCTGCAACGGCAAGCGTGATGGCGATCGTCATACCATAGGCAATGCACATCAACAACCCATCGGCCTCTAACGTGGCGATCGCCAATAGCAAGATTCCAGCAGTCGGAATGGGATTGGTAAAGGGGATGGGGAGCATGAGCAAAAACGCCAGCCAGGCAATACAAAGCCCATTAAGCTGCCAGATGTGAGAACTTTCAGCCAGCTGCCGTAACCGGGGGCGAACGAGTTTCTCGATGAGTCCAGTCACTCGGCGGAGCAGGCCCAGTAGGTTCAACACAAGCCAATTGGGAAACTGAAATTGTGCAATGCGTCTGGGTAACCAGGGCGATCGCCGTCCGACTGCCATCTGCGCCCCTAAAATGAGGCAACCTAAACCCAGTGGGCCTGCAAAGCCCGGTGGCATCGGTAACAGAAACGGTAGAGCAAGCAACCCGATCACAAGGCTAAAGCCTCGTTCGGAGGTTCCTGTCAAAATGTCGCCTAGCGTCAGGGGTTTCTCTGCCAGTTGCGTTAGCAGTGCTTCTAAATCTTGCGAAAATCTTAGATTCATGGCGCAGGTGACAGTTGAGTACGATCGCTGAACGAGTGTGTCAAAGAGAGGCACAACCAAACACAGAAGGCATTGACATCAAACATTGTCACCAAAGATTGACGAGGTCTGCTCGGCTTCACTCGCCAGACTAACCGATCCTAATCCGAGTTGACATCCCAACCTACGGATGATCCCTGCTCATCCGATCGATTTTTGTTGCTTATTTTTAACAAGCTACTGAACAAGCCAAAGTTGGAGATCACTTGTGTCGCGAAGCTTTTGACGCAGTATCGCCTCTTCGAGCTTCAACCGGGTGTGATCAATTTCTTAACATTGAGAATTATGAAAAAGCCCAAATCTGTACAGGATCTATCAGCTAGCGTTGAGTTGTGGCGCACTTTAATTGCCCTTTCAGCACCAGCCATCGTCACTATGAAGATTCAACTAGAACGTAAGCTTTATCCTTGCCGAGACAACCTTCGCTGCACGGTTTGTCAGCAAGTGTTTCATGTTGCGCCGATCCGTTCGCTGCTGTACCAGGACAATGGTCTCTTACAAGGCGATGTCTGCTCGACCTGTGCCAAATTACCAGCAACAGAGTTTAAGCAACGCATGGTCTTAAATGCAAGAATCTTATTGCAACAAGAAAGCGTGCAGGATGCTCAGACCGTCACATTACATGTACAAGCCTTAGAGTTATTAGACGTTGCAAAAGAATCCATCAAATTTCCTTCGTTCTGGCAGCAATGGCTTATGCAGCTTGATGTCTTTGCCCAAGACACACAGGAGCTAGAAGCTGCGCGCTTTGGCTTGCAGGAGTATCCCTACTCATGGCGATCGCACCCTCGCCCGTTCCTTGACGACGATCGTGCTCAAAGCTAGCGCAGCTAAATCAAGCTCAGGTCTTTTCTAAGAGATCTGGGTGACTTGACCCTCTAAACCCTGGTGAAGCGCTGCCGTCCGTTGATACGATTGAGGGTAACCGCATCAGTAGGCAGCATGACCACAAGCTGGAAACGATTCAAAGGCGTTACCCCTTCCCTTCAGGTATGTTTGCGCCTTTTCTGGTGTGTGCTGCTTTGTTGGTTGGTCTCTATGAGTGCGGTCAATGCGGGTCTGCTTGACGATCGCCTTGCGACCTTCCCAAAGTGGGACAATAAGCCTGCTGTGCAGCCCGCCAATGGCGACTTGGAGTACCCCGATTGGTTAGCAGGCTCTTGGACAATGACTAGCACTCTGGTTGAACTTGCAGCCCCCCTGGCACCGGATGTGGTGACGCCAGGGTTTGACAGCAACCAGCAGTACCTCAATCAGCCGATCGCCTGTAAAGTTCGGTTTGTCCCCTCCAGTCACTTGTCGATAAAGCGTGAGTTTCTGTCCTTACTGCCGCTGAAGGGACTGATTAAAGATCCTGTGGTGTCCGATCGCGCCTTTAACGGGTTAAACCTTGCAAAAGCCTATCTGGGTGACAGTGTGCTAGCTGTGACGGTCGATCCTCGATCGCCCAACCGTCAGATGACGCTACTGCAAGGTGGACGGCAGTTGATTTCTGTCATCACTGCCCGCGCTATTGAAACGCCCGCTCCCGATCGCTTTCTCACCACCGAGCTTTTTCAGCAAGTCTTTCGCGGTGTGCCCAATCCTTACCTGAACCAGGTTGAGACAACAACCGCTTACCAGCACCTTGCAGCCCAGGATGCCTCAACCGAAAAGCCAACCATCACAGCCGATCAGGTGACTGCCATTTATCTCTCGCCGCAAGACCCAGAGTACTTTAAAGCGGTCGATCGTCCAGTCGCTTTGTATCGCTATCGCTTGGAGTTTACCCGCGAAGAGGGAAATCAGTTTTGAGGTTTGACCAGTCACCAGTGAAACAATGAACAGCACATGGACAGAGCTTGACTGAAAATTGGAGACTGCCTCTGCTTCCTCCGCTCCCCTTGCTTCCCAGCCGCACACACCCTTCTACCTTCACTGATGCTTCATCGCTTTCAGCAGAGACATCAACGCCTGATCTTCAGAGGGGTTAACGGCACGATCGAGCATGGCGATGCTCACTGCTTTAGGCAGGGCGACAGCAGCCACATCGGAATCGAGTCCTTCTAGGAGGTCTTCGAGTGATTGGGGCACTTTTAAGGCCGATCGAATCCCAAGGATTGTCTCCTCAGGCAACCCGAACGCTTGCAATTGAGGTTGGAGGCTTTCCCAATCAACTGATTGATCAGGATTGCCAACCTGAATCAGATACGCCAGTAGCCGTTGCATCTTGCTTTTCTGCTGTGGTGTAAACTCTGCGGGATTGGTAACAACAGCATCGGCTTCCGTTTCAGACACATCCAGGTTGCGGAGAATTTGCTGCCAATCATGGGTATCGCATGCTTCGGGTTTATCCACAGAGATTGAAATGTGGATTTTGCCAGCACCTGCATTCAGTTGTGTTACCTGAGCACGAACGCCCAGAAAGCCCAGCCATTGCGCAACAGTCGAGACCATTGTAGGACGGGTAGCGCGACTATTTGCCAATAGCCTGATTTGGGTTTGAACCATCGGACGCACAATTTGTGAAAGCATAGCAGAGGCTTGTTCATCAACTGTTCTCTAGCCCCTAGAATAGCCAACTTTTCGCATGGATGTAGCAGTTTTAACCACATTCTTGCCGTGCTTGCCGTTCAGGCCTGGAATCTGCGCCTATTTCCGCTCTGGATGCTTTGCCTCTTCAGTCGATGCGCCGAACTGGTTAATGGTGGCAATGAGTTGATACAAGCGCCCTAAGTCGCGTTGATTAAAGTACATGCTCAGCGTGGATAGGCCCTCGGTTGCCAGGGTCTCATGAGGCAAAGGCTGACTTTTTTCGATTCGTCCTTTGACTAGAATGTCGCTAAAGGTGGCGTTCAAGCGCTCAACGTCAGCATCTGTAGGCTCTAGGTTCAGCCGAATGACGAGTCGGTTGCCTACATAACGGCAGGAGTGGAAAACACGATAAAAGCTGGCGATCGCCTCGCATGCCACATCAAGTCGATCGGTAATGGTATAGAGACTGGGATCATCGGGGCTAATCAAGCCGCGTTTTAGCAGTTGTTTGTGGATGTAGTCGTTCCAATCATGCCAGTAGTTACCACCCGGTTTATCAATGAGAACGAGCGGTACAGGCGACGATTTCCCTGTTTGACTCAACGTAATGCATTCAAACGCTTCATCCTGCGTGCCAAATCCACCCGGAAACAGTGCCAACGCATCGCTTTCGCGCAAGAAAAACAGTTTACGGGTGAAAAAGTATTTGAACGGAACGAGCTTGCCATCGCCCTCAATAAACGGGTTTGCACCCTGCTCAAAGGGAAGCTGAATGTTTAAGCCAAAGGACTTTTCACGTCCTGCACCTTCATTGCCTGCTTGCATGATGCCGCCACCCGCACCCGTAATCACCATAAACCCTTGCTCTGCTACACGACGTGCAAATTCCACTGCCAGGGCATACTCTTCTGTTTCAGGTGCAATGCGAGCAGAACCAAAAATTGCAATTTTTCGCACGTGCCGATAAGGGTAGAACGTCTTAAAAGCCCGTTCCATGTCCTGTAGCGACGCATTGCAGATTTTCCAGTCTAAGCGGTCAATGTCATCCTCGGCCATCCTGACAATTGTTGCTAGAGCAAGCTGGATGAGTTCCCCATGCTTTAAATTTGGTAAGCGATCGAGCAAATGAAACACATCCCCATGCAGTGACTCGGATGGGTTTGATGACGGAGATGAAGCCATGCATTCCTCCAACAGCTAGCACTCTATTTTATCGAGATAACCGCTCACCTCGTTCAGCAAATAAACTGAAAACGCCCCAGAAGTTATGTTTCTGAGGCGTTTGTTTGCGTTTTAGGTAATTCGCAGCGGCTGCAAACTCTGGCGATGCAGCAGAGTTAGAATGCTAATTTAATAAGCAGCGTTCAAGCATCAACTCTTCGCTGACACGCTTCAACGCCATCTTCCAGCCTGGTTCCAGCTATAGATATTTTTCCAGCGTGTTTGATAAGGTTGTTTTGGGCACTGCACCAACCACCATGTCAACGCGCTGCCCAGCCTTAAAGATCATCAGCGTTGGAATACTGCGAATGCCGTATTGGCTGGCGACACTAGGATTCTCATCAGTATTGAGCTTAACCACCTTTACCTGACCGTCGTACTGTGCAGCGATTTCATCAACGATCGGTGCCACCATGCGACAGGGACCGCACCAGGGAGCCCAAAAATCTACTAAAACTGGCACATCGCTTTCAAGAACTTCTTGTTTAAAAGTAGAATCCGTAACTTGTGCGGCTGCTGACATGCTTGGAACCCTTGCCTATATCGTTTCACAAGATTCTACCATAGCGACAATTGGCACCTTAGAGGCAACGATGCCAATCTTTAGACATAATTTTTGATGTTTTCAATGAATAGAGCGTTCTCTAGCTCATGCTGATTCTTGCCTCAGCAGCCAAAGGACACAAGACCGTAGTTTTGACTTTTCAGTCGATCCAGCAGTAGGATGACGTTGTAGCATCTTAGTGAAGCAATGGTTGTTGACCCTGAGCGGTAAGAGCGATCGCTTGAAACCATTCAGTAAGCTAAGCATCGCTGTAGGCGTGTCGCCTTTAGTCGTGTTGCCTGTATTAAGGTGCCAACAGAAGTCTCGTTCCTCACTCACCTGATTGCAGCTCCAGTGCCAGCTTAGGGTGCTCTTGCCGAAAATCCCATACAAAAGACCCATAAAAAGGAACCGCCCAAACAAACGTTTAGGCGGAGTGTGGTGTGAGGAGTGAACGGAAACATGCGTCTCCGCTCCCTTTATTGTAGACGACCCTTTATTTTTTTCCATCTATTCTTAAGCAGTAAGGAAAAAGTCTTAAGAATTTGATCACATCATGCAACATTGCCTTTCTTGAGATAGATATTGCAGGTAGAAAAGCAGCTACAAACAAGCTGCCTCAGAGCACAGCTCTTCGCTGCTTACTTGCCCATACCAAGCTGTTGAGCTTTTTGGTAGACTTTTCCTTCCGTTAGTAAAGAGGGTGCAATCACTACTTCAACGTGCTGCATCTCCTTAATATCCTTCGCTCCCAGGGTGCCCATGCTGGTTTGTAGCGCACCTAAAAGGTTGTGCGTGCCATCATCTAACTGTGCTGGCCCCCGTAGGATTTGCTCCAGCGTCCCGGTTGTGTCAACGCGAATGCGGGTACCACGAGGTAGGACAGGGCTTGGCGTTGCCATGCCCCAGTGAAAGCCCTGCCCAGGCGCTTCTTGCGCTCTCGCAAAGGGAGAGCCAATCATGACACCGTCTGCACCACAGGCGATGCACTTACAGATGTCACCGCCTGTGATAAGGCCACCATCCGCAATCACGGGCACGTAGTTACCGGTTTCTTGATAATAATCCTCACGAGCCGCCGCACAATCTGCGATCGCCGTTGCCTGTGGCACTCCTACACCCAAAACCCCGCGTGAGGTGCAGGCGGCTCCTGGCCCAATGCCTACAAGCACTCCTGCTGCACCCGCTTTCATGAGATTTAAGGCGACTTCATAGGTGACACAGTTCCCCAGAATAACGGGAATTGGCATTTCCTGGCAGAAGTGAGCAAGGTCTAGCGGCGTAACGGACTCTGGCGATAGGTGTGCTGTTGAAACCACAGTCGCCTGGATAAAAAATAGATCTGCCCCAGCTTTAGCAACCGTTGCACCGTATTTTGTGGCGGCGATCGGCGTCGCGCTTACAGCCGCAATCCCACCCTGCTGCTTAATTTCTTGAATGCGCTGTTCAATGAGTTCTGGCTTGATGGGTTCAGCATATAGCTCTTGCATCAAGGTCACGAATTCGCTTTTGCCTACAGAGGCAATGCGATCGAGCACCGGGTTAGGATCAACATACCGGGTCTGAATCCCTTCTAGATTGAGCACGCCCAACGCACCCAACTCCGATAGCCGCACTGCCATACCTACATCGACGACACCATCCATTGCGCTGGCAATGATGGGGATTTCGCGCTCAATGCCACCAATTTGCCAGTGGGTATCTGCCAGCTTTGGGTCAAGCGTTCGCTGTCCAGGAACGAGCGCAATCTCATCAATACCGTATGCCCGACGGGCGGTTTTGCCCCTGCCAATTTGAATGTCCACCGTTCTTCCCATGTCTATTTACGTTAGGGTATCAAATTGCGAAAGGGATTGGCGCATTTTCAACCCTACCTGCTTCCCCTGCTCCCCACCTCGACCGTAACGCAATGGGCAGTAATCCGAACCTGGTGCAGACCGAAACGTAGGCTAGACCAGAGGTAGATAATATCGTGTCAGTAAGTGCCTACCGTAAACTTAGGACAGACAGTGTTTGATTGAGTGGCTGTAATTTCCATGAAAGGACATGAGCTATGAATGCATGGCGCGATCGCCTGAATCAGTTTAGCGGCAAAACCCGCTTTGTTGTCTGTCGTCTCTTTGTGCATTTAGCAGGGGAGGAGGTCGCTGCACTGTTAGGTGTACTCAATAGTACTGGCCGTGATGCAGTGGACAGTGAGGGCGATATGAACGTTTTGGGAGAAGGACTGGTGGAGATTTGCCAGAGCCTGCTGCAATATGACACTTACTGGCAAGCGGCAGCAAACGAAGGCGATGTGTTTTGGGAAGAAGGCGATGCGGGCGACTTTGTGACGGAGCTATTTACGGATTCGGCTCAGCGCTATCGCAGTGCGCCCGCTTTAGACACACCAGATAACGAGCCGCTGACCTTGCCTACCACCCGGCATCTGGTTGTAATGCTGACGATCGCCTACGAAGGAGAAGTCCCCGAACTGGAAACGGATCTCGCTAGCATGGGTGCATTGAAAGCCGGACTCAAGGCCATGATCAATCTGCACTACCAGGAAAAACTGCGGGCTGTGCAGGTGCACTTCTCCCCAGCTCAGTTGGGCGACGAGTTGACAGATGATCAAGTACTAGTCGCCTTTCCAGAACTGATTCCGCTTTAATTTGCTTACAACCTGGCTTACGGCCCATTCATTCACCGAATCGAACCTATTCACTGACCTATGCTACGTAAATTTTTGCTTTACTCAATGGCGTTGACGCTGCTCTGGACTTCCGTTGGTTGTGGTAATCCGATCGCTGACCAACCAGATGAAGGACAAACGCAGACTGCCCAAACTCGCACGGTTGCCCAAACTCGCCTCTCCGATGGGCAATACCCTGTTCAGCAGGCAACCTACAATGACGACGGTGGCGAATATAACGTCGTTCTACTCAACACGAAACCTGGGGAATCATCTGTTTTTCGCGCAACGAATCTACCGATGGCGCGTCTGACGAATGAAGAGGTTTCGGCTGGCAAGAAGAGCTACCTCAAAGTGGAAAACGGTCAGCCGTCGCTCTATTTGACTGAAGACTTTAAGATTGAATACGTCCATAACGTGACGGAAACGCAGACCAATTCGCAAACAGGTCGCCAAGAAACGGTTGTAGTCCGTCAAGAATCTAATTTCTGGACTCCGTTTGCGGGGGCATTGGCAGGGCAGGCGTTAGGTAGTCTGCTGTTTAGACCGCAGTATTATGTACCGCCGATCTACCAACCAGGTGTGCCTTTGGCTGGCTACGGGGGGTATGGCACCTCTTACAACCAGGCGGTTAATAGCTATCAAAGCCGCTATCAAGCACCTCCAGCAGAAGTGCGAAATCGTCAGTTACGAACAACGGGACAGCTTAGAACGCCAACCTCTAGTGCCGCTCGATCGCGCAACACAGGACAGTACGATCGCTCGACGGGTTCTGGGTATGGCAACAGCACGCTACGTCGTTCCAATCGTTCGACTGGTAGCTACCGGAGTCCTAGCAGCGGCTTTGGGAGTGGTTCGCGATCGCGCAGCTTTGGCAGAAGACGGTAACTCTGAGCCGCTAACTTTTGGTAGGTAGCTTAGTTTTAGCGGTCGGCTGTCAGCCCTGTGGAGCCGATACAAGGCTAACTGTGAAGCTGTGTGGTTCTAACCGCTTTTCAGTAAACATATACCTTCTTATTGGTGTTTGTCAGTAGTTGCCTTCTACCTTTTGTCCTCTCCTACACTTTGGTCGCTCCCGATGGGCACTGAATGTCTTTATCGACTAGTTGGGGTATTGCAGGAGGCGTTTTGGATGGTTTGCTAGTAACGCAGATCGTTGTGATCGGCGTGTCGTTGTTTTTATCATCTTTGACCAAAAGTGTGACACCTGCGTAGCTTGGTAAGCCATCTTGTTTTGCTGTCGCGATCGCGATCGCTTGCTTTGACGGCAACACATCAGTGCTGTAAGCGTAATTTGGGGTGTCGGCAGGAATGCTGCTCCCCAATTCTGCAAGCGTTGGGGCATAACGTTTCTGTTTGGCAAAAAACTCAGTTTGCTGCTGAAGCAAGGCTTTGACCGTAGCAATGGCAGTGGTTGCAGTATCTTTTGCCGTATCGGGGTTTGCGGACGGTTGCCCCCCTGCAATGAGCGGTGTGCCATCTTCAGCACTACCTCCTTTGGCAGCAACAGCCGTCTGTGTCCCCCCTCGTTTCGCTTGTTGCTGAACGCGTGCCAGTGCTTGCTGATAGCTGGGTAGCAACTTTTGGGCGGCGGCGTGATTGGGGCTAGAAGTAGGGACGGCTTTCATAAACGCGATCGCGCGTTGCCATTGGGTCAGCACCAGGTTCCAGTCTTCTGGCGTTTGGGCAGACTGAGCCAGACTGGTGGCACTGGCAGCCTTGTCCACGCCTTTGACAAACGGATCGCCCGTCACGGTTGGTGTAGGTGATGGGCTACCAACAATGGGGCTTTCTATGACGAGTTCTGGTGGCGATGACGTTGGACGAGACGTGCTGCAAGCCGCCAATGCCATCACGATCGCCACTAAAGAGGCATGAATCCAAAAAATCTTCATATCTAGCGATTCTACCTTTGCAAAGTCGTTTGAGATGAATAGTTTTGAGTTTTGAATAGCAGTCAGCTATCAGCTTTCTTCTAAAAACCAACAACTAACAACTTCTTTAGCCTTCTACCTTCTACCTCCCACCCTCTGCCTTCTGCCAGCTTCTAACAACCAAAAACTTTTCTGGTATGCCCTTTCTTGTATGCCTGCAAGGCTTTAGGGCTTTACAATCAAAAACTGCTTCTGCCTTCTTCAAAACGGATTGACGACAATTGAAAAGTACACCCCATTTTCCTGCCATGTCTCTTTTGTACCGCTGATTGCGATGAGTGGAATGCCCCAATCCAGACGGGCGGTGACGCGATCGCCACATTGCAACCGCAACCCCAATCCCACAGCGGCTAGTGTTCTTGGATCTGGGTCAAGGTTGGTGCCCAGGTTCCAGGTGGTACCCAGGTCGATGAAGGGGGTGAGTTGGAGCAGGCTTCTCAACTTGGGCAAGCGCAGAATGGGAAGGCGAAGTTCAATGGAAGCAAAGAGTCCGCTATCGGTGAGTAAGGCATCCTGCCGATACCCACGCACGCTGTCTTGTCCGCCCAGGCTAAATTGTTCGAGCGGTAGGATGGGTCGATCGGCCAGTTGCAAATCGCCGCGCACAAGCAGCAGGGTTTCTGGCGCTAGTAGCCGTACCCATTGGGCTTGCCCCCGCCAGGTAAAGAAGCGGCTGTCGGGAGGACTGGGATTAATGGTGGCGTCTAGGGCATTGAGTCCTACGGTGAATTGAGAACGGAGGGCAATGACTTCAACCCCGCTGCGCCAGGTCATGTCTTGGAAAAAACGCAGGGCGGTGAGGCGGGTTTTACCGTTGCGATCGGCTCCTAATACCGGGAAGGGAAAGAGTCCGTCTGCTATAGTTGCTTCGCTTTCACGTCGAGTAGCTGTCAAGCCGAGTGCAAATTCGTAGGTTGGTGTCTGGACGATCGGTTGTCGAAGGGTGAGTTCGTAATAGCGTGATTTGGACTCAATCCCTAGACGATCGAAGGGTGGCTCAATGACATTGCTGGAGGCGCTGCCGTAGTTAAAACTAAGGGTGCCATTTCGCGGATTAAACGGAATGGTATGGCTCAAATCGATCGCGTTGCTGCCGTTTGTGTTGGTGTACACCCCACTGAGACGATCGCCTGACCCGGTGACGTTGCCAAGGCTGACTTGCAGCTGCCGTCGATCGGTGCCAACACTGGGGGCACGCCCATTGTCTAAGGTTAGCTGTGCATTTAGAGGGGGTTCTTCAATGATGCGCACCGACAGCACGCTTTCGCCAGGACGTGACCCAGCCGTTAACTCTGCTGAGAGCGATTGAATGAGCGGATCAAGTTGTAGTAATTGCAGCGCTTCTAGTAAGCGATTGCGGTTGAGTGGGGTGCCTGTTGCCAGCGCTAAGCGCGATCGCACGTAGTTTGGATTCAGTCGGCGGGTGCCTGCAATGGTGATGTTTGCCAGGTTGCCCTCGACTACGCGAATGGTAACGATGCCACGCTGAAGCACCTGCGACGGAATGTAGGCTCCGGACGTGATGTAGCCGTTATCGAGATAAAGCTGAGCAATGGCAGACCGTAGCTGAAATAATTCGGCGATCGTCAGAGGGCGTTTGGTGTAAGGTTCGGTGATTTTGGCAAAGTCTGCGGCGCTAAACACCTTGCTGCCAACGACTTCAAAGCGATCGACCGTAATGGTTTCGGGCGGTGTGTCAAACGGTGCAGGTGGGGCTGAAGGGGGGGGGAGCGGCAGTAGTCGATCGAGCGATGGTAGCGGGTCTGGTACAGAGGCTGGTGGTAGTTGGTTGGAGGGGGGGGAAGGGTCTCGTGGCAGTGTTGGCGGCACTGCCCGTGTTGGAACACCCCTTGGAGGGATGGTTTGGGCGATCGCATCTGACCGCTGCGCTAACAAGAAGGGCGACGGTGGTTGTACGGTGATGGTTGCTGGCGGCAACCTTTGAGGAAGACCAGGCTTACTATATTGCGCTCTCACAGGTTGGGTGCACAACACCTCAAAGGCAACGAACAAGCTCAGCCAAAACCGAAATGAGATCGACGAGTGCTGCATGAAACCTTTGCTTCAACCTTTGGCATCATCTCATGTGCGGTTGGTTCCAGGGTGTTGAGTTTCAATGATGCCTTCGGCTTCGTTGGCGATCGCTTTCAGTCGTTCTAACGTTTCGGGTGCGACCTGTTGCCATAGGCCGCGCTGATTCGCCTCCAGGAGCCGTTCTGCCATGTCACGCAATGCCCAGGGGTTACTTTTTTGGATAAAGTCCTGCACGGTTGGGTCAAAGACATAGGCATTGGCAACGCCGTCGTACATAAACTCTTCGACGCAATGGGTGGTGGCATCGTAGGCGAATAAGTAATCGAGGGTCGCTGCCATTTCAAAGGCTCCTTTGTATCCATGCCGCATGACACCAGCAATCCATTTGGGGTTGATGACGCGAGAACGATAAACGCGGGCAATTTCTTCGCTGAGCTTTCGCACTTTGGGCTTTTCGGTGCGGGAATTGTCGCCAAAGTAGATTTCTGGAGATGTTGCAGAGGCGAAGCGTACAGCGGCTGTTAAGCCACCTTGAAACTGGTAATAGTCATCCGAGTCGAGCAGGTCATGTTCGCGATTGTCCTGGTTTTGCAGTACGATTTGCAGGGTGCCGAGCCGTTGGGTGAAGGCTTCGGGGGCTGATTTACCTTCGGCGTTACGGGTGTAGGCGTAGGCGCTCCAGTTGATGTAGGCGCGGGCCAGGTCGGCATCACTTTCCCAGTTTTGCGCTTCGATTAAACCTTGTAGTCCGGCTCCATAAGCGCTGGGTTTGGAGCCAAAGATGCGGTAGCGCGATCGGGCAGCGGCTTGTTCTGCTATCAGTCCTTCAGATTCCCAGTGCAGGGTTTCTTGTTGTACCTGAGCGGCGAGGGGATTCTGGTCGGCGGGTTCATCAAGGTTAGCGACGGCGTTGACGGCACTGTCAAATAGATCGATCAAATTGGGGAAGGCGTCGCGGAAGAAGCCGGAGATGCGCAGGGTGACATCGACGCGGGGACGACCGAGGAAGGAGAGGGGTAGGATCTTAAAGTCAATGACTCGTCGAGAAAGGCCATCCCAGACGGGCTGTACGCCGAGTAGTGCGAGGGCTTCTGCGAGATCGTCGCCGCCTGTGCGCATGGTGGCGGTGCCCCAGATGGAGAGGCCGAGGGTTTTGGGGTATTCGCCGTGTTCCTGGGTGTAGCGTTCGATGAGGGTTTCGGCGGCGTTGCGTCCGATGTCCCAGGCGGTTTCGGTGGGGATGGCGCGGATATCTACGGAGTAGAAGTTGCGTCCGGTGGGGAGAACTTCGGGTCGTCCGCGTGTGGGGGCACCGGAGGCACCGCTGGGGATGTAATGTCCGTTGAGGCTGTGGAGGAGGTTGGTGAGTTCTTGATCGGTTTGATATAGGGCGGGGAAGAGGCGATCGCGTATCCAGATCAATTCTTGCTGGGTTTGTGAGTTGATCGAGTGTTGCGGTGAGTGCTCGTGTAGAGAGGTAGTGGCTTTGGTTGAGAACCTGCTCCGGGGGACTTCCCCCCGGCCCCCGGCGATGTGGGGGCCTAACTCCCCCACGCCCCCCGAATAGGAGGTCTTGGGTGGATAGCAAGGAGCGATCGAGAGGGGTTGGGCGTTTGTGGCTAAGTCTGTTGGGTCATGAATGAGTGCGGCGACGAGTGTGGCGGCATGGGTTTCGATGGCTTCGACGGCATCGCCGATGGTGCGGCAGGTTTGAAGGGCAGGATGATCGGTGGGTTCTAGGGGGTCGCCTAAATTGGCGATGAGGGGATCGAGGTCGAGGTGCCAATCTTGGGCGATCGCGCGGGTGAGGCCGAGACGATTGGCGGTGGGGTTGCGGGCGATCGCAAGGGCTAGATCGCGGAGTTGGGTACCAGTGGGACAGTGTCCCAAAATATGCAAACCATCTCGAATTTGGGCTTCTTTGAGTTCGCAGAGGTAGCCATCGGTGGTAGTGAGAAGGGTGGCGATCGCGTCTTCGGAGAGGTCAGTTTCGAGGCCTAGATCTTTGTGGAGGTTTTCTTGATGGATGAGTGCGAGCAGGCGATCGCGAATGAGGTTAACCCGCGACGGATCGAGGGTTTGGGCTTCGTAATATTCGTCGATTAAGCCTTCTAATTGATGCAAGCTGCCGTACAATTCAGCGCGAGTCATGGGTGGCGTAAGGTGATCAAGAATGACGGCGTGCGATCGCCGTTTTGCCTGCGATCCTTCACCCGGATCGTTCACGATAAAGGGGTAGAAATGGGGCATCGCGCCAAACACAGCTTCGGGATAGCAACGTTCTGATAGGGCCACACTTTTGCCAGGAAGCCATTCTAAATTGCCATGTTTGCCCACATGCACAATGGCATTTGCTTCAAAGTGAGCGTTGACCCAGTGATAAAACGCAACATACTCATGGGTTGGTTCTAAATCGGGTGCGTGATAATTCAAGGCTGGGTCGCGATCGTAGCCCCGCGCAGGTTGAATGCCAACAAAAATATTGCCAAATTGAATGCCTGCAATGGGAACCGCATTGCTGGTTTGAGGGTTTCCCCAGCGTGTTTGGATACCTGTTTGAACGGACAAAGGCAATGTTTGAAAATGGGTTTGATAAGCTTCTAAAGGTAAAGATTGATGGATCGATCGCAAATCTAAACTTTCTGGATCATTAGTCACTCCGGCAGTCAGCATTCGCATCAATTCATCACTGGTTTCAGGAAAATCTGCAACAGTGTAGCCTGCTCGTTTCAATGTTTTAAGGATTTCCAAACAGCTTGCAGGCGTGTCCAGTCCTACACCATTTGCTAAGCGTCCATCGCGGTTAGGATAGTTCGCCAAAATGAGTGCAATCTTTCGATCGGCGATCGACGTGTGGCGTAATGCAATCCACTTAGCAGCTAAATCTGCAACAAAGGCAATACGCGATCGCTCCGGCTCATACACCACCACATCCGTTTGCAACAATGGATTTTGAGTCTGCACTGCTTTAAATGAAACCGCCCGCGTAATGATTCTGCCGTCCACTTCGGGTAACGCCACATTCATCGCCATGTCACGCGGCATTAAACCCTGTGTGCTTGCTTCCCAATAGTCTTTCGTTCCGCCACTAAAAATGACTTGAAACACAGGGACATTCAGCCTTTGCCACAAATCAACTTTAGGTGTATCCGTATCCAAACTTGCTAATGAAAAACTGGTGGTATTCAGTAAAACATCAACCTTCTCACGGCACAAGCGCATGAGTTCTGCCTGCACATCCGGCTCTTTTAACGATGAAATAAAAATAGGTACAGGCGTTAAGTTCCGTTCAATTAAAGCCTCACAAAGCGCATCGATCGCTGCCGTATTTCCCGCCAAATAATGTGCTCTATAGAATACGATCGCCACCCTTCCCAATCGTTGCTTTTCGTCCCCAAACATCTCTACAGAATGTTCTAAAGCCTCCTCAAACCCTTCAGTGTCTAACAAAGACCCCTCAATCAATCCCTGGTTTTCACGACAGAACTCCTGTTCGGGGGGCGTGGGGGAGTTAGGCCCCCACATCGCGGGGAGCCGGGGGGAAGTCCCCCGGAGCAGGTTTCCAACAAAGCCCAAATTTGTAGCAACCACAGCCTCCACCAAAAGCTTCTTAGAACCAGGTCGATACAACCCCACACGCGACACCGACCGAGGCAGTTCATAGTCGATCGCCACCTGCAAAAACTCCACCGCCACAAACTTCAAAAGGTTCTGATAATTCTCACTACCCGCCTCAATAAAGTACTGCCATACCCGATTTACGATCGCCAGCGGTACCGTCGAATGACTCGTCAACGTTGGGTCAGGACGTTCATCCCCCGGAATGAACATCAACGCAGCCCCAGTTTGCCTCGCCGTTTGCTCAACCACATCCAACCCATAGCTCCAGTAAGCCTGCCCACCAATCAACCGCACAATAATCACACGTGCGGCAGACAAAACGTCTTCAGCGTAGGTATCGATCGTCAACTGTTGCTGAAGCTGAAGCAAATTCACCACCCGCAACGATGGAAAATCGGCGGGTAGCTGAGCCACCGCTACTGCAAGCGTCTGAATATCCGTATCGGCGGCTGTAAGCACCACGATCGGTGCAGGCTGTTGCTCCACAAAAATCACCCCATCCGCAGATGGGTTCCAGCCTCCTGGCAAAGTGGCAAGACGATGCATCGCGTCAAAAGGTAGCGGACAGTGGCTACCATTATTGCAGGTGAATCAAGCATTGCGCCTGAGATCGATCGATAAAGTAGGCATGGCAACACTTTGCCATTCAAGGATGGCAAAGTGTCAAATATTGAGTGGAACCTGCAAATTGAACTTTTCCTTCAATATGCATGCTTGGCGAGAAGCTGTCAGACACCCCCAGCAAAGCTGGTGGCTTGATGAGTGTGACCGCCCCAAGGGCGGATGTCCTTGCTCAGGGGTGTGCGCCAGCGTTAGAACTGACCGCTTTGATCAGCCGCTTCCTGTTCTCGAATGTCGCGACGTACTGTTTCTAGTTCAAAGCCAACCGTCGAAACGGCATAGCCTCGTGCCCAGAAATGCTCACCGTTGAACTTGCGTTGTTTGCCCTTAAATTGCCGTGCAATAGCCATCGCACTCTTGCCTTTCAAAAAGCCGATGATGGACGAGACCGCCTACTTGGGTGGAACCTCAATACACAGATGCACGTGGTCGGGTAGCAGATGTGCTTCGACAATCCGACATGCCTTCTGTCGAGCCAGTTCATGGAACACCGGACCGAGCTATTGTCGAATGTCATGGAACATCGTTTTCCGTCGAAACTTGGGTACGAACACGACATGATACTTACAATCCCACTTGGAATGAGACAGGCTTTGGTACAGTTGTGACATGCTATGCCTCCTACGGTTTTGCTTCATCAAGCCACCGTAGGAGTTACTTTATTGCCGTATCGCTCAAAGCTGCTCGAGTCGCACTGGTAGAACCAGTGGCTTACCCCATAGATTCAGTTAACCGTCAGGGTGCCCGTGTCAAAGTCGGTGGAGTCGAAATCGGTGACGGTGGCAGTAGTGTCGATCGGGGTAGCGGGATCGTTCTCGGTATAGCTAAGGGCAGTCCCAGAAACGGTCAGGGTTGGTGCCACGTTGGGTTGTTCTATCCACAGCTCATTCCCATTTACACTATCATCCGCAAAAAATAGCAGGTGATTGGCATCAAGGGCACTCAGGTTGGTTGGGTTGGAACTGTTGGAGCCAGGATAGATATCTTTAGTTAGGACGGTGCCTGCGGCAGTGCCATCACTCTTCCATAACTCATACCCATTGGTGGAGTCAGATGCCGTGAAGTAGAGGGTGCCGTTGAGGTTAGTCAGGTTGTATGGATTGGAACCGTTGGTGGGGAAGGAAAAGTTGGAGAGGTGGGTAGGTGTTAACACTCCGCTGTAGTGGGCAAGGGTCTGCACCTGCCATGCCAGCTCCGATTCGATCTCGCCCGTCTGGTACTCCAGCGTCCAATCGCCGCTCTTACTGGCACTCCCTGTCAAGTCATCCGATGCCGCGACATCCGCCCCTGTCAACTGGCTGAGAATCGAGACAAACGCTTTGCCCAATTCGCCCTGCGCTACCTCACAGCCATAGAGCAAAATATCCGCATCATCCGTCAGCGCCTGCTTCCACGACTGAATCTGGTTAGTAAAGGTGGACAAGCCGCTCAGGTTCAGTTTGCCCACACCAAAGTCTAACCCGCCCGCTTCGCCGTGAGAGACAATGTGAATGCTAGAAACATTGTGGCGACTCAACAGGGTATTTGTGATCTGAGTCACAGCATCCTGGCTAGAGTTCAGCAGATGCACTTCGGTGTCCGGTGCAATGCCTGCCACTAGGGTTTGGTAATCGGTGACGGTGGTGTCGATAAAAGCGATCGCGCTAGCCGCACTTGTCCCACTCCAGGTAGCTAGCGGGCTTAGCCCATTCGTCGTTGGTGTTTTCAACGCAGATGACTGCGACAGCTCATACCGATTTAAAGAATGACGGCTACAGATCAATCGGTGGGTAGGGGCAAGGCATTGCCTTGCCCCTACAGGATGTGTCGCATTTTCAATTCAAATTGGTATCACCAGAAGGCACAGTCTTCAGGGCATCACTCAACACAGATGGTTTCGCAAAGTTCATACAGAGACTCGATAGATTGGCACGACAAGATGAAGGACTGCGATCGTCCACGTCAGTAGGGACAATCCAACGTGCATTGAGTCCGAGATGGGTTATGAGAGTTAGTGACTCACGCTTAAAGGAGAAGAGACGCGACTAATGGACGATGTGCTACCGAGCGTTCACCAGTGCATTCGCGTGAGTGCCAACCTTAAACATGAAAACTTAAACATAGAGGTACGTAGTCGCACCTACCTTAGTAGATTTCCCCACAAGCTGAAGAAATATCACGAGTAAAAAGCAATGCGATCGGGCCTTACTACAGTCATTCATTGACTGGTAGCCTATCTCCATCTGCAAACGGAGGAGCGATCGCCGCGTAGCCGTCTTGGTTCGCAAGCAGGGCTAAACGACGAGACGAAAAGCAAGCGGGCAATGCGCCCAACTTTGACTTACAGATGCCTTTGTACCGCACCAGTGGCGTAGACTTCACCCAAGTCGATGGCTTTGGGGTGTTAACCGTGCTGACCTGCTCTCTGAGTTGGTCTTTGACATTGTTGCTAAACCCACCACTCTGAAGGTGTTTCTTAGGAGTCAGTTTAAGTGCCGCGATCGTCCTTCCAGGTAAAGTCTCCTCTTAGAACGGGCAAACGCTGCAAAAAAGCACGCCGTTTCGCAAAATTGTGCTAAAACTCTACCGATAGTGTAGAGTTTGAATTCTAAATGCTACATTTAGCTGAGTTCATGTATTCTAAAGTCACTTTAGTATGACTAAGATCGTCCATCTATACGAGCTTTAGATGCTGCATTTAGCCCACCCCGTTCCAAAGAAGTGAGCGCTTAACCTATGGTTCGAGAACTTCATCAAGTTCGTGCCAATAGCTTGCCAGCCAATCCTAGTTTTGTGCAGGATTCCGCCTTTCTGTCTGCGCAGTTTCCTGAAACCGCGCAGACAGCAAACCCTGTCTTCTACAGAACCTACAGCCGCCGTACCGAAAACCGTCGTGAACCGCTTGCCGATGTCATTCAGCGGACGACACAAGGCTTGGTTGCGCTAGGGAAGCTAACCCGCGAAGAAGCTGACTTAATCCAGCATATGCAGGAGCAACTGAAGAGTATGCCCTCCGGTCGCTGGCTTTGGGTTGGTGGCACAGATTGGATTAACAAGCCAGAGAACTTCTCCGGAGCATACAACTGCACCAGCACCAACGTCATCGACTGGCAAGCGTTTGGGCTGATGATGGATCTCGCCATGATGGGCTGCGGCACCGGCGCAATCCTGGAACACCGCTACATCAACCAACTGCCCGCCATTCGGAATCGTCTAGTGGTGCGGCTAGAAGGTGAGATTGGCACTACGCCTATAGGTCAGCGTCACGATCGCACTCAAGTAACCATTGACGGCAATCAGGTACACATCCTCGTAGGCGATAGTCGTCAGGGCTGGGTGCAGTCCTACAAAGCCTTACTGGAACTCTCGACAGACGATCGCTTTACGGGAGATGTCTCTGTAATCGTCAACGTGAGTGATGTCCGCGCCGAAGGGGAAGTGCTGAAGGGCTTCGGCGGTATGGCAAATCCGATTCGCCTCCCAGGACTGTACGAACGGTGCGCGGCATTATTGAACAAGGCGATCGGGCGACAGTTGACCTCGGTAGAGTGCTGTCTGCTGATTGACGAAGCGGCTGCAACCGTTGTGGCGGGCAATATCCGGCGCAGCGCAGGGATGCGACAGGGCATCAGTAGCGATGCAGCCTTTGCCATTGCGAAAGACAACCTCTGGCAGCAAGATGATACAGGCAACTGGCGCATTGACCCAGAACGTGATGCCCTGCGGATGGCGAATCATACCCGTGTGTATCACCACAAGCCGACCGATCAGGAATGTGTCGATGCAGTGCGCAAGCAGTTCTACTCTGGCGAAGGCGCGATTCAGTACGCACCAGAAGCGATCGCCCGTTCTAACCGTGATGTGTTGACCACTCCTGAGCTAAAAGCTGACTTTCTCGCTGCCTACAATCAGGGCACCGCTAGAGAATGGCTCCAGCAACAGGTGCCTCAAATGCCTGTGGATGAGCTAGAGCATCGCCTGGGGCGCTACGGGTTGAATCCCTGCGGAGAAATCTTGGGTGCCGATTTTCACTGCAATCTGGCAGAAGTGCACCTGAATCAGCTTGATCCTCATAATCTTGAAGAACAGGCGGATGCCTTCCGAGCCGCTGCATTGTCTGTAGCGGCCCTTCTAAACCACCGCTTTGCCGAACCGCGCTACCAAAAATCACGCGATTTAGACCCGATCGTCGGCGTTTCCTTTACCGGGCTGTTCGATTTCTTTGTGCATGCCTTTGGGGTGGAATGGCTGCGCTGGTGGGAAGCTGGCAGACCTAATACGGTTGCTGGCCTGGAATTTAAACAAAGAGAACAAGAATATCTGTCGTTCTGGCGCGAAACGGTGCATCAAGCCGTGTGGGAGTATTGCGATCGCCACCACTTAAAACGCCCCAACCGCTGCACCACCGTTCAGCCAGCGGGTACTAAATCCTTACTGACAGGAGCCAGCCCCGGTTGGCATCCGCCCAAGGCTCAGCGATTCATTCGACGCATCACGTTCCGCAAAAACGATCCCGTCGCGATGGCATGTCTGGATTACGGTTACAGCATAGTGCCGTCGCAATCAGACAAGGACGAGACGGGCAATCTCTTGAACGACCCATTCGACCTACGCTGTACAGAATGGTTGGTCGAAATTCCCGTCGAGGTATCTTGGGCGAATCTGCCGGGTGCGGATACGATCGCCATCGAAAAATTCTCGGCTCTCGCCCAGTTCGACTTCTACATGCAAGTGCAAACCTACTACACCGCGCACAACACTAGCGCCACTATCGAACTCACCGAAGCAGAAGTGGAACCATTGGCGCAGCGCATTTATCAAGCGATCGCCAACGACGAAGGCTATATCAGTGCGGCTCTGTTAGCGCGGTTTGATGCTCCCTTCCCCCGTCTCCCGTTTGAGAAGATCGATCAGGAAACCTTCGATCGCCTCCAACAAGATGTCAAAGCGAGACAGCAAACCAGCGACTTTTATGCCGCCCTCAGCCGCTATGATTCTGGCTTCAGTCTTGCCGAAGGGCCTGCTGGTTGCGATAGCGATAAGTGTATGTTGCCGGAGAAGAAATGAGGAGGCAGAAGGCAGGGGGCAGAAGGTGAGGAGTAGGGAGCAGTAAAGAACTCAAAACTCAAAACTCCTTACTCTCTCCCCTCACTTAGAAATAAAGTGCACCCAAAACTGGTTATCTGTGCAGCACAGGTCATAGACTAATCTGTACGAGTAGGTCAAGCCTGCACCATTAGCATAGATGTCGTATTCGCTGTCACCAGGGCCGTTGTAGGTCAGTTCTCCGTAGGGATCATTTACAACGAACCCATCGGCGTTATAGCCAGTGAAGACCACAATATGCCCAGAAGCGGTGAAATAGCCGTGGGCGACCACTGGGTTGCCCTGGATCAACCATTCTTTTACATTCTCAAAGCTGGCAGTTGTTTTGAAGGTGTCCTGGCAGCCATACACCTGCACGACCTTTGCCAACACGTCAGGTTCGTGACGATCGAGCCCATTGGCCGCACAGTAGTCCTGAAGTTCATCCGGGAAGCGCTTTTCGGGGTGCTTGCGTGATGCTCCCAGATATGCCAAACACATCGCGATCGAAGTGACATTACACGTACCGTAAGGATTTTCAGAATTATCAAGCTGGTCGTAATACGGCACTGACAGCTTCACAGCTTTTGGAAAAATCACCTTGTTATTCTCTAGAATTGCGCCATGACGCTGATAGACATACCAGGTATTTTTGCCTTGAAAGCTTTGATCTGCCAGCGCTACTTTAATGTGATCACTGGCTGGGGCATAAGACTCCACGTTGAGCAAAGTCCCAGCCTTTACGGGTTGAAGCTGAGCCGCTGTAAGCTTTGAGGCTTGAACTGGTTGTTGTTTGAGTGCTGTATCACAAAGAATTTTAAGCTGAGTCATAAGAAAACACCTGCTGTAGACGATGGAGCTTCATTAAGGGAGAGGCAATTCAGGTGAGGCGATCGAAGCATAGTTCGGAGTGGATGTCTCATCCAGCCCGCTTAACATCAACACTGTTGCACCTGGTTCCGGATGTTGTGATGTGTTGTCATCTTGATGTCAAGTTTGCCCGCATTGAGATGCCTAGATTGTGGACTATAAATTGACCACTGAAACGCAGAGGACACAGAGAAAATCTTTCACTGTTTGCGCCTCTGCGATCGCGTCTGAGTACGATTTAATTCTCCTGCCTTAGCCGATGGACTAATTCACTTCGCGTTACAATCACCAGTGGGAGAGCGCTCAGTAACGGAAAAGCAATCAGCGGTCAGCTTTTGAGCTTTACATGCCGTGCTAAGTCTCAATCGGGTTGAGAGTAGAGCGAAACAGATTTCTCTCGTTCGCTTAATACCGACCGCTGATAGCTGACTGCCGATAGCCAGTAGCTAACTGCCCAAACAACTCAAAGGAGCCTCAATTCATGTTTCTAGATGAACTATCCCCTGTTTGGAGAGAGCTTTCGCAACAGCCCATCGCGTTTTTAGGCGGCTTTGTGTCTGGGCTTCTGCGTCTCAATCTCTCGGAAGATCCCGTGAGAAGCTGGCTTGATCAGCAATCAGGTGCCACTAGCTATACATCAACGGCTGGATCAAACAATGGTAATAGCAGTGGGCCTAAGTCGATTTCGATCGATTAAAGTGCGAGTCTTTCGCATCAGCAACCCTCAATAGGTATCAGGGTTTTCAGAATGAGGTGAGGAGGATATGCTATCACCGGATCTATGGGGTTATACATGAACCCTTCGCTCCTCAACCTGATGACTCGCTCATGACTATTTACGTTGGTAACTTGTCCTATCAAGCAACCCCTGACGACCTCACGGAAGTATTCTCTGAGTACGGCACCGTGAAGCGCATTTCGCTGCCAACCGATCGCGAAACGGGGCGTATGCGTGGCTTTGCCTTTGTTGAACTGGCCGAAGATGCTCAAGAAGACGCCGCGATCGCCGATTTAGACGGGGCAGAGTGGATGGGCCGTCAGCTTAAGGTGAATAAGGCAAAACCTCGCGAAGATGCTCGTAGTGCGGCTCGTTAGCTCGTTGCATCATCCGCCACAATCAATGCGAAGGGTTACGGCTGCTGTGAAGGTTCGCCTTGCCACGAGTTCGTTGTGTCTTAATCGCCAAATTTAACCGTCAAACTCGTCCTATCTATGGCAATCTGTAAGGGCAGAGACAAATCATTTTGTCCTGTTTACAGTGTTGTCTTGCTGCCAAGCGTTACTAACAGCGTATGCAAACTCTGCCTAGCCCAACTGCGGTTTCCACTTCCCCGGCTGCTCCTACCGATACGTCTATTCAACGTCGCAAAACGCGATCGGTGCCTGTCGGCAGCCTTGCGATCGGTAGCCAGCACCCCGTTGCCGTCCAGTCCATGATCAATGAAGACACACTGGACATTGAGGGTTCCGTCGCAGCGATTCGTCGCCTCCACGAAATTGGCTGCGAAATTGTGCGGGTCACGGTGCCCAGTATGGCACATGCCAAGGCAATGGAAGAAATTCGCCGTCGCTTAAACACGACCTATCAAAATGTGCCGCTGGTGGCAGATGTGCATCACAACGGACTCAAAATTGCGCTAGAAGCTGCCAAGCATGTGGATAATGTGCGGATCAATCCAGGGCTATACGTGTTTGAGAAGCCGAAGAGCGATCGCACCGAGTATACCCAGGCAGAATTCGACGAAATTGGCGAGAAAATTCGCGAAACGTTAGAACCGTTGGTCATCTCCCTGCGCGACCAGAATAAATCTATGCGGATTGGCGTAAATCACGGCTCCCTGGCAGAACGGATGCTATTTACCTACGGCGACACACCCGAAGGCATGGTGGAGTCGGCGTTGGAGTTCATCCGCATCTGCGAATCGCTCAACTTCTACCACATTGAACTGTCGCTCAAAGCCTCCAGAGTGCCCGTGATGATTGCGGCTAATCGTTTGATGGTGAAGCGCATGGATGAGCTGGGCATGGCGTATCCCCTCCATCTGGGCGTAACGGAAGCAGGCGACGGCGAATACGGTCGCATTAAATCCACTGCGGGCATTGGCACACTACTGGCAGAAGGCATTGGCGATACCATTCGCGTCTCCCTCACTGAAGCACCCGAAAAAGAAATCCCCGTTTGCTACGGCATTTTGCAAGCGCTGGGACTCCGCCGCACGATGGTGGAATACGTCGCCTGTCCTTCCTGCGGACGCACTCTGTTTAATCTGGAAGAAGTGCTGCACAAAGTACGCGAAGCCACCAGTCACCTCACAGGTTTAAACATTGCCGTGATGGGCTGCATTGTGAATGGTCCCGGTGAGATGGCAGACGCAGACTATGGCTATGTGGGCAAACAAGCAGGCTGGATTTCCCTCTACCGGGGACGGGATGAAATTAAGAAGGTCCCCGAAGCGCAAGGCGTTGAAGAATTGATTAATTTGATTAAGTCAGACGATCGCTGGGTTGATCCGTAAGAAAGTTAGAGGAGGTTGTTACTTTTTGGCTATTAAAAGCAATTAGAGAAGTGGTAGGCAAGGAGATAGAAATCACAAGAAGTGAGCTATCCTCGCCTCTGATTGCTGAATTCTCTATCAAGAGAGTTAGACATACCATGACAAATTAGTTGGCTGCTCCGCTTCTAAACCGAGGTATAACCTTAAAGCTATCTTTTAGGCATTGAATACTGCTCAACCTTCTCTTCTATACTCAGATGAAATTGCTATAGTGTACTAGCAAGAGTACTAAAAACTAAAAATTTGAGTTACGGGAACTTATGAGTAACGGCAACTCCATCATTAATCTTGGAGATGTTTCAAAACCTGCGGTTGTTCTAATTGAGAAAATATCAGATGCAATTGGAGGGTATTTCAGGCCTTATCAGATAAGGCAAGTTGCTCGTGCAGAAGCTGATGCTGAAAGAATAAAGGCTCTTGTTCAGATTGAGATAACTGAATTACAACAGCGAGCTTTACATCGGTTCGTCCTTGAGGAAGCAAAAAAACAAGACAACATCGAGTCTATTACTGCTAAGGCTCTACCTTACCTCCAGGAAGATGCAGACCCTAGTAGTGTTGAGGATGATTGGATCACAAACTTCTTTGATAAATGCCGTCTCATATCAGACGAACAAATGCAGGCATTATGGGCAAAGCTGTTAGCTGGAGAGGCAAGTTTCCCTGGCAGTTACTCAAAGCGCACGATTGATCTGTTGAGTTCACTTGATAAAACAGATGCGTCGCTATTCAGCACTTTATGCGGATTTGGGTGGTTTATTGGGAACGTGGTTCCATTAATATATGACGAGCAAGTCTCAATTTACATCGATCACGGAATTAACTTCAATGTCCTGAAACATCTGGATGACATTGGTTTAATTAGTTTAGCTCTCACTGGATACAAGCGAATAAGAGTTCCAAAATACATGTGCATTTTTTACTATGGAGCGCCAATAAGCATTGAGTTTTCTGGTGAACAAGATAATGAGTTAGAGACTGGAAAAGTTCTACTGACACAAGCAGGACAGCAGCTTGCATCAATCTGTGGTGCTGAACCTATACCAAACTTCCTTGATTATGTTTTAACTACATGGAGAGATAGAGGTCTTATTGTTTCATCTCCATATCCGCGTGAACTATCGGTCAATGACAAATAGCTAAGTTGAGTCAATATGGGAAGTCGACAAATAGCCAGCAACCCAAAGTACACCCGATCTGAAGAAGCTATTTAAGGGTGAGGCTACTGTCAAATGGCTTGAGCCTGTCTTGTGAGACGGAGGTGTACAAACCTCTACAGAACAGTAATCGGATTGAATGCTACTTAAGATCTAATAAGCCTTCTTCCTTTAGCTTAGGATTGAAGCGAATTTCGACCTGAACGCCGCGAGATTTTAACACTTCCAGGATTTCTGCCTCGACTCGACGAGCCACTTGCTTGAGAACCTTCGTTTGAGTCAATTCATCGATCGCCCCCACAAGGCTCGCCTGCTCCTCTGGTGTCATTTGAAGCTTGGCATCGATCGCTTGCGTCCATTGCCCCTCATCCACACCATTCCCTGCTGGTACCGATCCATTCTCGCTGATCCAGGTGGTACGAATTTCTTCTAAAATCGTGCGATTGGGGCGATCGATCGTCTGTACTTTCAGCCAGTAACAGCACTCTGGTTGACGCACCAACTGTTGCTTGAGGCTCAAATGAATATCGCGGGAATACCCAACATATTGCAGCATTTGCTGTTGATCAAAAATGGCATACACGCCGATTTTTCCCTGTAAAAATTCAGGCAAGTGACCACGATCGTCAAGATAGTGAATAAACTCCAAACTAGACAGTGAAGGAGTATCGGGTTGAGAAGACATTTGGAGAAGAATGAGAGATGAAAGGTTGATTTTTAGCCTTGAGTCCTAATCATGTAGCCCTAATTATTTAGTCTCGAGCCTTTCGATAAATCGCACACAGGCGACTGGGCTTAAAAATCTTTGCCTTAAACATAAAATTAGGCGGTACGTTGATAATGACATAACCATCAACCTTGTGGAATTTCTCAAATTCAGCAGGCATTCCTTTTGGTGTAGCAGCACTGTAAGGAACGGGCTGGAACAATAGTTCGGTGAACGCAACAACCGGATAGCTTGCTTGCTGAGCCACCTGTTGAAGAAAGGGGCCACTTTGCAGCAGCTCAAACAACGCCGCTTTTGCGTCAGGATCAAGGGTAAAACTGCTGTCGAACTGATCGATAATCTTAAGCGCCATTGTAAAAGGCAGATGATTGTAGAGGATGGTCAAGCTGAGTCGTTCAGATCCTACCGCCTTATGGGGACACTGTGGTTCAGGAAGACTTGAGGTATCAGACAGCCAAAAACGTCGATCGCCATAGCCACCCTGTTATCCTGAAAAAGGTGTTCTTTCCTATTTTTCGTGACTCAAAATCCTCGTCAGTTGGCTTTTTTAGTGCTGCGATCGGTGCAGCGAGGAGCCTTCGCCGACGTTGCCCTGGATAAAGTTTTGCATCAAGCAAAGCTGAGTAGTTTACTCGATCGTCGCCTGTTGACTGAGCTAGTGTACGGCAGCATTCGTCGCCAGCGCACCTTAGATGCCCTCATTAACCAACTTGCCAAAAAGCCTGTCCATCAGCAACCCGCCGATCTGCGTGCCATTCTGCATTTAGGGCTGTACCAACTGCGCTATCTCAACCAGGTGCCTGCCTCTGCTGCCGTTAATACTACGGTCGATCTGGCGAAGCAAAACGGGTTTACGGGATTAACAGGTTTTGTGAATGGGGTGCTGCGGCAGTATGTTCGCTTGAGGGAAAGGGGGCAAGGGGCAGGGGGCAGGGAGCAGGGGGCAGAAGGGATGACAGGAGAGGATCTTGCTCTGCATCCTGATCCTTTAGACTTAAGCCTTTATCCTTCTACTGTCGATCGTCTGAGCGTTTTGCACAGCTACCCCAACTGGATTGTGGAGGTGTGGCTAGAGCAGTTAGGAATTGAGGCAACAGAGCAACTGTGTCAATGGCTGAATCAACCGCCCCACATTGATCTCCGGGTAAATACGCTACGAGCCTCTCTAGAAACGCTTGAAGCGGCAATGCAGTCAGCAGGAATTGCAGTCAGTCGGGTGCCTCAGTTGCCACAGGCGTTGCGCCTTCCAAGTGCATCCGGGGCGATGCAGCAGTTACCAGGGTTTGCTGAAGGCTGGTGGATTGTACAGGACAGTAGCGCGCAACTGGTGGGCTATCTCGTAGATCCGCAGCCAGGAGATGTTGTGGTTGATGCCTGTGCTGCTCCGGGCGGCAAAACCATGCACCTGGCGGAGTTGATGCACGATCGAGGTACGGTTTGGGCGTGCGATCGCGCGGCATCGCGGCTCAGAAAACTCAAGCAAAATGCTGATCGACTGGGCGTGCGATCAATCCAGCTTTGCGAAGGCGATAGTCGCCAACTACCGCAATTTGTCGGACAGTGCGATCGAGTGTTGGTGGATGCGCCCTGTTCTGGGTTGGGCACCCTCCACCGCCATGCCGATGCTCGCTGGCGACAAACGCCCGAAACGGTACAGCAACTGACCCAACTGCAAACCGAGTTGCTAGAGCAAGCAGCCTCATGGGTAAAACCATCCGGCATTCTGGTTTACGCCACCTGCACGCTGCATCCGCTAGAAAATGAGGCGATCGTGCAGGGTTTTCTGGAGCGTCATCTTGAGTGGGCGATCGACCCACCAGCTACCACATCTCCCCCTGCCGCTTTCGTCACAACTGAGGGATGGGTCAAGGTGTGGTCACAGCAGCATGATATGGATGGCTTTTTTATGGCTCGCTTGAAGAAGCGTTAAGGGGTCATAGGTGGGGGTAGGGGGTAGGGTGTAGGGTGTAGGGAAAATAGCTAGTATTCTTCGACCAAACCTTACCACCTAACTTTTTTAGAAACCAATGGCATCAAACTCTGACACCAAAACCCTGCTTAAAATTCTGATTGGGGTTGCCTGGCTTGATGGACAAATTCAGCCAGAAGAGCGCACCTACCTAAACCGTATTGTGCAAGAAAAAGGACTGGAAAACGAACCGGAAATCCAGCCATTGATACACGAATTTCGCGCCGTCAAACCAGAAGAATGCTATGCGTGGGTCAACGATTACCTGGGCGATCACCCCACCTCAGAAGGATGCCAGCAACTGATTGAAGCCATCAGCGGACTCATCTACAGCGACGGCGTTGTTGACAGTGCTGAAGCAAAGATGCTTACTGATTTGCAACAGTTGAATCCTGCTAGCCCCTCCTCTGATACAGGCCACAGTCCCGTACTAAATGCCATCCGGAGCATGTACCAACGCTGGATCTCGACCCTAAATTCATAGACCCAAGTTTGAAGCCCTGTACCCACGCAGATTTATAGTGCTTCAAAGTGCGTTTTAGACAACACAGAGTTAGTCATCAGCTTGCAGTTTGAGCTGATAGCCGATGACTAATACAGCTGTAGACACTGACGGCTCAGCTTTTTCACTATAAGCCAGGGGTTTCTTCTTTCTTTACTTCAGGTACAGCATCGGGGCGCTCTTTGCCTTCCCAACCGGGGGGACGCTTCGAGTTGTACCAAGCGATCGAGCCGATCGAGACAGCCGCAATAAACCCAACCACATAAACAACTGTAAAAGAAACTGGAAACTGCATGCCAGTGCTAGCAGCATCCGCAACCATTAATATACTCATCGATTACACTCCATACGAATTCTAAATCCTACCGTTAAGCATATAGGCGTGAGTAAACCAAGACATCTTCCACAGGGTTTATTTTCACGATCGTGGTATCTCATCACCTTGATGGATATAAAGAAATCTTCAGAAAGAGCGATTCTCTGTAGGGATGCATGGCTCATTCGTACAGAGAATCGTACTGATTAAGAGGTCAATGGTCAACGGTCAGCAGTTAGCCTTCTACCTTCTGACAGCTTTTAATAACTATAGGACTTACGCAGAGCGCAGAGAGAGGGACACTCCAAGCGAATGAAAAATCGCTAAAGTCAAGGTATGAAAGACCCTGTGACTCGGCTAGATCACTGCCAATATTAGAGGATGTTTGGAAATACGGAGAAGGTCTAAAAAGGTTCAAGCCAACCTGCGTAGCATCAGCCGAATCATCGCAATATAGATGAACGCTCTGAGGACTCCGACAGCAGATTGATCGTGCGAGGTCTGCCAGTCGGGGCAGCAGGGGGCAACAGGGCTGGGAGTAACTCAAATTGTTCAAGCGTGAGTTCGCTTGTGTAGGCTAGAGTCATACCGATTTAAAGAATGACGGCTACAGATCAATCGGTGGGTAGGGGCAAGGCATTGCCTTGCCCCTATAGGATGTGTCGCATTTTCAATTCAAATTGGTATCATTGCTTCCTGGAGGGCTGTTGTTGTTATGATTCAGCCTAAGCCCCTAGGAGGCTTTCCTCTCTACAGGTGCCCTTTGCCACTTTCCAAACATCCTCTAAAGAATTGGTATTACAGGATCGTAGAAAGCTCATTAACGATCTGTACGCGTCCTTTCCGCAAGGAGTGTAGAAGACGATCGATGCAATGCAACTCCTCCTCATTGGTGGGTTCATGCAACAGCACTGCCAAAATGCCATAGCGATCGGCCAATGTAATTTGGCCAGAAACGCTAACTTGGGCAAACAGTTCAGAGATGGCGCAAGGCAGTGGACTGATAGCAACCATGACGACAATTAGAACTCGATGGTTTTAGTATCGAGCCTGCGGCCTAAAGTTCCAGTGACAGACAGACGTGCAACCTGTGATTCCTACTGCACTGGCTAGTGACCACTGAAGGGGCTTAGCGTGATGCGTGTCACATGACTGCAAGCTGCAGCGGTCGGAACTTCTGCTGTCAAGCAACCGTTTCGCCTCAGCCACTACTACCAGAAGACGGCAGCGATGGTTGAGACGACGATCGATCAGACCCAAAAATAGGAGTCGGATCAAGTCCTGTAATTTGCTGAAACTGGTCTGGTGCAATGGTGCTAGCGCGTTGTCGCGTCACAGAGTCGCTTCCTGTAAGTGCCTGTTCTTCCCATTGCTTGAGTAGCTCATACACTTTGGCTAGAAACTCACAGCCTCGTAGGAGCGGCACCTGAAGCCAGCCATCAACCAGTGTTTCAACGAGGGCAAGCTCAATGAGAGGGGACGGGTAATGAGCAAAAAGCAACTGTAAATCGTGCTCAAATACCTCTGTATCGTGACCATCTAGTTGGTAGCTGCTGACGATGTGTTTGACTCTCTGCCAGCTAAGTTGCGCTCCAAGTTCCATGAAGACCCTCGCCAATGCACTTTACTTGAGTGCGCTGACCACTCCTGATTGTAGCTCACCTCGATCGAGGCCGACCCTATGCCAACTAACCTGACGCGATTGCAGCCATCTTAACGGCTACTGTTATCGCTCCTTAGCGTTCATAGCCTGGAATCACATGATGCTGCACTTCTTCATAGGCGGCAAGTTGAAGCTTGAGGAATTGATTTTGCTCTTCGATCGCCTTCAGTTCTTCCAGCTTTTGCAAAATGGCGCGGGTAAAATTGCTTGCATCTGGTAATTGATCGGCAATCCAGGATGTTTCTATCTCGATTTCAATCATTTGCAATGCCCGTCGATATTCCCGCACTAGTCGTTGACTGTTGGTAATTTGCTGCTTCAAGATTGTCACTGCGCCAGTGGTTCTAAAAATGCGGGGGGCATAGAGTTGCTGATCGACATCGACCATTTTGCGCTTCAAGTCTTCTAGCCGATCGATAAGACCTTGATTCGATTTGCACTCATGATTGATCTCATCAATGCGATGCTCAATCTTTACTTTCTGCGTTAGAAGGCGTTGATCGCCCGTTAGTCGCCGACCTTCATGCCCTTGCGCATCCAGCGGTGGACTAGTTAATTGTGCGCTATTGGTTACTTTAAGATAGGCCAGCACTCCCAGAGCCGTCACGATCGACACGAGAAAGACATTGACCCCGCTTAGCATAAAAGAACCCACCAAAAGCCCAAGAACGATCGTGGTCAAGGACAGGAACCGTTGGGTGTTACTGGGTACGGGTTTCGGCAGGACGTAGCGTTTGCCAGTGGTGTGGTTGGTGACAGCAACGAGCTTTTTCATCAGGTAGCCCTGCATCGTGTAGAGCACAGACACCACGTCGCCATAGTGAACCGAGAGCGGGTCTGCCTTGCCAGGGATAGAAAACTGAAGTTGCTTCAAATTGCGATCGGGCGTTGTAATTTGCAGCGTGTAGTGTCGTTTATGGAAACTAGGTAGCTTATCGCTAAGAAACAGCAAGGGTTCGCTGATGGAGGAATGCTTAGACAGCTTGCCATGTACCACACCATAATGATGTCGGCAGGCCGCGCAGGTTACCTGCGGCACTGTGTTGTTGAGGTCAGCGATCGGTCGGGAGCAGCTAGGGCAATAAAGCGACAGTTTCATTGAGTCAAAATTCAGTGACAACTGGTTTCTAAGCGCTCCCAGATTTCCCTGAAACGCGCAAATTTAATAGCGGTAGCTCAAACTTTGAGGGCAAAGGTGCGGCAGGTGCACCAACGAGAGCAATCGATGGAGGTGCCTTGGAAAGAAGACGTATCTTCTTTTAACCAATAAAAATGGGTTGTAGAAGCGAATCCCTCTATTTTAGACTGCGATTTGATCGCTTAGAGGCTAGCGTAATGTCGTCTTAACGATCGAATCCCTCTAAAGAATAGCGTGACCGCTCAAAAAGCTGCTTCCTGCGACGGAGACGTAGAAATGTCCATTCCAATAAATTTTGATTACAGAAGTTAATGTGATCAGTGGAAAAACCCGGTCATGACGATCCACTGCGGCTTTTGGCTAAGTCTTGCCAGTTAGACTTGCAGCCGCGATCGCACAGAGACAATTGTAAAAACGACATTTCATAAAGTTGGAGCCTTTCATGCAGACTCAAATCCAAGAGAAGGACATGCCATTCCTTGAAAAGGTGATGAGAAATGGTGATTTACCTGAGCCTTATGACGCTAGAGACGTCACAGAAGTTGTTTTTCGCATTATGCGCGACTTGATGACAACCGAAGCGGCCGATCGCGTCGCTGACGAACTTCACGAAGACGCGCTGCCAACGGATGAGAAAGCGCTACAAATGGAAGTTACTGATCTCTGGCGCGATACCAATCCGCTGGTTGGCTTCCTAAGTCGGGTACGTCCACCGTGGCAAGGTCCTGGTATCTTCAAAATTGATTCTGATCGCTTTCTCTTCCGAGTTGCTAATGAGTCTGGAATGCCTCCAGAACGAGATCGAGAAGCTGTCGTCAAAGCTATTTTCGCTGCGACAAAAGATGAACTCTCTGAAGAACGCATTGAAGAAATTGCTCAATGGATGCCAGAGGGACGAGTCAGTGAACTATGGCATGAAGCTTAAGTAGACGTTTTGTTGCTATTGTTAAGGTGAGTTGCGGGGATAGACTTTATGTTCGTCTCTTGCAGATGCTTAACAGTGCTAGAAACGAATAAAGAAAGCTTTCTAGCAAATGCAAGTCGTTAGTTGACTACGTCCGTCTATAGAAAGCCTCGCTCAACTACGGTACAACTTCAATTTAAGCATTGAGGAGTCAGAAGTTAGTCAGTTAACCACTTCCAACTCCTGAGTTCTGTCTCCTAGATGCTTTCCAATTTTCCATCTTTCACCAGTTTAGGAAAATTTATAAAGTATAAAGTGATTATGACAAAAGCGCTACAAGTGAATAAGTCTGCTTTGGGTGATATTTTTTATGCTGGCTTATTGTTTTCGGTTGTGATTGCTTTCCCAATCATCGCTTTTTCATCCAGCGGTAAGGCAAGTGCACAAACGCGCCCTTCACCTCCCGTAATCAATCCACCTTTACCAAGTCAACAACAGCCTCCGATTGCAACGCTTAGACCTGCAAACGGTTTAGTTAGCGTTAAGTTAATCAATAAGACTGGAGCTGACATCGCCTATCAAGTGATCGGTGATACTCAGGTGCGAACGCTGACCGGACGATCGACCGCAACACTCCAAGCCCTAAAAACACCTGTTAATGTCACGTTCTATCGGCGCGATCGAGGGTTTTTGCTCGTGAGTCCGCAGGTGCCTACAACGGCTCCCAACACGATTGAACTCACGCTGACTGAAACTACTGATTTTGCCATTGATAAGACAGCACTTAGCATTGAGTCAGATGGCGAAGTGTATTTGAACTGATGCCAGAGTGTTTACTACGAATTGCGTGCGGGTGTTTTGGCTAGCGTCACAGCTTGGGTCACGGCATCATTCAGACTGTCAATCAACGAAATTTGAACCGTTTCTAAGCACGATCGCGCTGAGTCCCGATCGCGTCCAACTAACCGCACAACTAACTGAGGGAACCGAGTCGCATGAGAAATCAAGGCTTCAGGGCTGATTTCGCTGATGCTGCGTGGTTTGCGTACTCGGCTGAGTAGATATGTGGCAATAACGCCTGCGATATCATCACAGGGGATCAGGCCGCTCACTAAGTTGATGAGCAGCACGCGCACGTATTTTGTTTGCGCCATCTGTTCTAACCCGCGCTCCAGTTGTTCACGTAATCTTTCTGGAGTTGCATCCCACTGAGTCTCACCTCCGATCGTCAAGAAGGCGGCTGGTTTGCCTCCCGCTTGAGAGACTGCATCCATCGTTGCCATCGTCAATCCTGCACCGTTGCACAAAATGCCAATCTGACCGTCCAGTTCCATTGTCACAGGCTCTGTGCTCGGAGGCCCAGCGTAACTGTCTGTTCTGGCAATGAGAGTGGCTAACGCAGGATGTCGTGCAAGGGCATCATCATTTACGGTAATTTTGCCGTCTAGTGCCATGACTTCGCCGCTGGTCGTAACGCCTAGAGGATTAATCTCTACCAGATCTAAGTCGTGTTGGACAAAAAGTCGATACATCTTCTCTAGCATGGCGCTAACAGATTCGATCAACTCTCCCTGAAGCCCCATTTTGAGCGCTAAACGGCGGGCATAGAAGGGCGAAAACTCTTGATCGACCACCACATGCTGCATCCGTTCCAGCGCGGCTTGGACATCAATACCACCCTGCTGCGACCCCAGCAGCACAGGGCGACAAATCGATCGATTGAGAACAACTGCTAGATAAAATTCGCGTTCGGAATCGTACTTGGCTTCTGCCAACAGCGCTGTTGGATACTCACCCATAATTGGCAAGTTGAAAATCGTTTGCGCGGCGGCTACCGCATCGATCGTGTTTTCGACAAACCGCACGCCACCCACTCGCCCGCGTCCCCCAATATATACCTGCGACTTCAGCACGACCGGGTAAGGGATCGTCAGGCCCTTTAAGTCTTTAGGGCGATCGATGCGCTGAGAGGGCAGCACTGGAATGCCCATTTCGCGAAATAATTCCTTTGCCTGATACTCCAACAAATCCATACCGCTACTACCTTGTTTACCAATGCCCCATAGCCATCAAACTTGATTCTAACGATAGCCTTTTAGCTGGGTTTTCCTCTACCGTGCATTCGCGATTAGTTTACCAGTAATGCTGTCAAGCCTTGTCAGGACACTTTTGAGGGTGTGTATGAGAAGACCTTTGGCTAAGCCACGATCGCAAACGCAAGTGCTGCAAACTAGCTATCCATCTTGCGAGATACCGAACATCGCTCCGTTAGAAAGATGAGCATTTCGAACTCTCCTTCTAATGTGGAATGAGAGATAAGAAGAGGACTGTGTGATGAACAAAGACTCTATGCCGAACGATAACGCAGCGGACATCAACCAACCAATGACCCCTGAGGAAGTTGATCCCGCTCAGAAACAAGAGCAGAGAAAAGCGCTTGATCGCAACCCTGACATGACGGTCAATCCGGGCGATCGTATTGATGAATCCAAATCCTTGGAAGAGAAGGCTCAACAAGTGGCCGTTGACGCGCCTGACATCACAGGTGACCACATTGTTGTACCCACTTACTTTGTCGTTGACGAACCAGATGGCAGCCAGAAAGCGCTCCATCACGTCAAAGATGCAGAAGAAATTTCTGACGTTGTCCGTCAAGCTGGTTACGGTGGCTAGCCGCTGAGTTGCCTGGTTTGTCCAGAATAATCCTAGGGGCACAAGGCAGAAGCAAGACGAATGGGGCTTGTTTCTGCCCTTTAAATTTGTCGTTCGACCGCGACTCTTATCTTCCTCCGGCTACTGATTCACTTTGTTGATCTAATGGCTTGCTCAAAGACGACAGGAGTGGTGCTGTTCCAGCCTACGCAAGGCGTGCATAGCGATCGACCGTAGATACCCGACCAGAGATCGCTGTACGTATCCACAAATTGATTTTATGGAAAGCTGTCTGGATACAGATCTGCTCAAGGGATTGTGTTTATGATGAAGACACTGAGTACTGGTCGAAAAGCTGGATTGCCACGTTTCCTTCGCTGATTAATTAAGTGAAAGCAGGCGACGACACTTTAGTCATTCCAAAACGGTACGGTACAGAAAAGCCGCAAATATGCAAACGAGCCACGCACAGTCTGTAGTTAAGTCTTCCGCCTCCATTCCCACGCCCCCTTCTGCACAGGACGTTTGGTCGCGTACCGTTCGGCCCTTGGGAGCTTACGCCATTCAAGGACTTGCGGTTTTAGGCGAGTCTCTTGTGGCACTCGATTCGATACGGGGCTATGTGCTAAGGATTGACCCTGCTACTGACAATGCAACGATCGTTAATTCCTGTCAGGTAGAGGATTTTATTGGTGCGACTGGGTTAGCGGTCTGGCAGTCGAGTCTTTGGTTTGCGCGCGAAGAAAATGTTTACGTTTGCAGCGTTGATGACTTTTTGCCGCAGCTTTTTGTCACCATGCCTTACGAGGTTGATGGCATTGCTGTCTGGGAATCAACGGTCTATATTGCCAGTCAAAAAGAAGGGTATATCTCGATTTTTGAGCGTCAGTCACGACGGTTAATTACTCGCTTGCCTATGCCCGGTGTGGGTGTTGCTAACCTGGCAGTTCGCGGTGAAGAGCTTTGGGTGTGCGATCGCCTAGAGCAAACCGTGTACTGCCTCGATCGAGCGACGGGTGAACAGCAGTTTTGCGTGTTAACGCCTTTTGAATTTCCGACTGGGCTGACGTTTTACCCCTCTCCAGACGAGGGACGGGATATTCTTTATGTCTCCTACGCAGGTGAAGAACCCTATATTCGAGATAACCCAAACAATCTAGAAGAGCCGCTAGAACTCACGTTCCGCGATCGTACCTTCATCCACCCGCTCTACATTCAGCACAATGCCAAAGACCGCTACACCTTGTCTAACGGCTATTTGATTGAGATGTCTTATGCAGAGGAGCTACTACCGTTAGAAGAAGTCGAGATCCACAACCTGGAATGGCGGATTGCCTTACCGACTGAAACGCATCGCCAAAAAATTCTGCGCGTTGATGCGATCGGCCTTCCCTTTACCGAAGAACTACAAGATGGGCAGCGGGTTGCTGTCTTCCACTTCAATAAGCTCAAAGCGCAAGAACGGCAGGTCTTTGGCTGGAAAGCACTGCTGGAGGTGCGTGGCATTAAGTATGCCTTGACGCCAGATGATGTGGAGACATTACCTGCCATGCCCGCCGATTTTCATGACCGTTATCTTGTGGATGATGACGAGCTGGCAATGGATATACCCGTAATTCAGCAAGCCGCTAAGGCCGCGATCGGCACCGAAACTAATCTGTTGCGAAAGATCTTAAAGATTCGCAATTACGTGTACGATCGCCTTTCCTACAGCCTCACGCCTCATATTGATACGCCTGATGTCGTGTGGGAGAGAGGCGTTGGTTCCTGTGGCGAATATGTGGGTGTGTTGCTAGCGCTAGCACGGTTAAATGGCATCGCCTGTCGTACTGTTGGTCGTTACAAGTGCCCTGCCAAAGCCGAACAGCATAACGTTCCGCTAGAGCCGGACTATAACCACGTTTGGATTGAGTTTTACGTTCCTGGCTATGGCTGGCTGCCGATGGAATCAAACCCTGATGATGTGGTTGAGCGGGGGCCATATCCAACCCGATTTTTTATGGGGTTGCCCTGGTATCACGCCGAAATTGGCAAGGGCATTCCATTTGAAACCATGACGACCCAGAATGATGGAGTAGATGTGTCGATCGGCGAGTTGGCGATTAATCACGTCCGCTTCACGATTCTCGGCGAATTGCCTCCTCCGGACGCAACTGGTCTGTAAATTTAGCACATCAGAAGTTTTGTAATGTCGGTTGAAAGAGTGCTGAGGATTGAGTAGCGCTTAAGCATATTGCATCATTTCTGTTTCAACACACAAATGGTTTGTTTAGTTCATACACGCTTGTGTGAAAGCAGCAACACGCGATAGATCGTAAAGCCAGTCATCAACGTTAGCAGTAGCAAAGAAAACATCGTTACACCCAGAGTTCTGCATTTAAGATTCCCTGGCTACTTGTCAGCATTCTCAGCCAAACTGCCGATCTTTCTAAGCATTGGTCAATCGTTTGCTTGCTTTGACTCTAAATCTGGACTGAAAACAGTCCTGCTGGTACTACGGCTTTGGTCATTCAAACCCCTTGGGCGTAAGGGCTGTAAGCATGTAAGCCTTGAAACACCTATGCCGAGCTATGTAGCACCGATGAACCCTAAGTATTAGCTTGTCAAGAGTCTATAAACTTGAGGACTTCTGGCTTGTTGCCCTCAGTAGAATTGCTGATAATCCGTTAAGAAAGACACGCTTCAATGACTTTAGCAATGTTGATTTGAGATCCCATTCAAAGCCTGCATTGGTACGGGTTGCATCTCCTAAGTACTTCACTCTCTATTGACTACAAGAGCAATCCATGAAACCGTCTCTCCGTAAATCCACCCCTAATCCACCTGAAGGTTTTACCTTAATTGAACTGCTGGTTGTAATTGTGATTGTTGGCGTTCTATCGGCGATCGCACTCCCCTCGTTCTTGAATCAGGCTAACAAAGCGAAAGAAACCGAATCAAAGCAGTACATTGGTTCGCTGAACCGCGCTCATCAGGCGTACTTTCTTGAGCAAAATACATTCACAAACGATTTCTCGCTATTGGGTTTGGGCATCAAAACTCAAACGACAAACTATACCTACGCCATTCAAGACAACACCAGCACGGCTGCGACCAATGTTTCTTATCCCCAGAACACGCTTTCGCTGCGGGCGCATGTAGGTGGGGTGAGTGTGGGCAGTACGACTGGTGTAGTGGGTGGTGAATTGACGACGCTGGCGGTACTCTGTCAATCTCAGAAACCCCAAGCGGGTGATGCCTCTGGCGTTACGTTTGCGCCAGAAGCTGGCCCATCATGTACTGGCTCCTTTGAAAATTTGGGTAATTAATGATGCACGGTCTTTTTGAGACGAATGGCATGAATGCTGCTTGATAAGAAGGTGGAGTTGGCGTTTTGTCAGTAGATTTAAGCATCGCTTGTATCCGTAGAAGCCGCAATACTACCACCGATCGCAGAGAGTGACGTTAGACTGAAGCATCTGCCCAACGGCGCAGGCTAGAAACGCTGTTGGATCACGCCGCGCGATCGACAGGTCGTGGTGGTTGTCATTCTTCTGCAAACTCAAGAACAACGTATGGGTGTATCTACCGCTCTTAAGAACTACATCAACGGTGCATGGTCTACGTCAACGGCTACGACGTATCTAGACGTGCTGAATCCAGCGACGACCGAGACATTGGCAACGGTGCCCTTATCGCCAGCCAATGAAGTGGACGAAGCGGTACAGGCGGCAGCAGCAGCATTTGTTTCCTGGCGACGCACACCCGCAACAGAGCGCATCCAATATCTTTTCAAGCTCAAGGGTTTATTAGAAGATCATCTTGATGCCCTGGCACAGACGATTACGCAGGAATGCGGCAAGACGTTCGCCGAGTCGAAGGGTGAATTGCGACGGGCGATCGAAAACGTCGAGGTTGCCTGTGGCATTCCCGTCCTCATGCAGGGCTACAACTCTGAAGATATCGCAAAGGGCATTGACGAAAGCATGATTCGTCAGCCGCTTGGCGTCACAGCGGTGATTGCGCCGTTCAACTTTCCGGGGATGATTCCGTTTTGGTTTATGCCCTACGCGATCGCCTGTGGCAATACCACCATTCTCAAACCGTCTGAGCGTGTGCCCCTCACCCTGCAAGCGGTGATGCATCTGCTGGAACAAACAGGGCTGCCTAGAGGAGTGGTGAATCTGGTGAATGGTGATAAAGCGATCGTGGATGCCATTCTCGATCATCCATTGATTCGGGCCATCAGTTTCGTCGGCTCTACGCCTGTTGCTAAATATGTTTACAGTCGTGCGGCGGCAAACGGTAAGCGTGCCCAATGCCAAGGCGGAGCAAAAAATCCGGTTGTGATTCTGCCGGATGCTGATATGACGATGACAACTCGCATTATGGCGGATAGTGCGTTTGGGTGTGCGGGGCAGCGTTGTCTAGCCGCTTCGATCGCGCTCACCATTGGCGATGCCCGTCAACCCTTTACCGATGCGATCGCCGATGTGGCTCAAACGCGTACCGTAGGCTATGGTCTGGACGACGGTGTGCAAATGGGGCCAGTGATCACCCCTCAAAGCCAGACCCGCATTGAAGGCTTGATTCAAAAAGGGATTGATGAAGGGGCATCGATTCTGGTGGATGGTCGTCAGCCCAAAATTGCTGGTTATGAAGCTGGCTACTTTGTACGACCCACTGTTTTACAAGATGTCAATCCACTGGGCGACGTTGCCCGCACTGAAATTTTTGGCCCTGTGCTGAGTTTGATGCATGTTGATACATTGGATGAGGCGATCGCGCTGATCAACCAGGGGCAATATGGCAACATGGCCTGCTTGTTTACTACTAATGGTGGGGCAGCGCGTAAGTTTCGCTACGAGGTGGATGCTGGGAATATTGGTATCAATATTGGTGTGGCGGCTCCGATGGCCTTTTTCCCCTTCAGCGGTTGGAAAGACAGCTTCTTTGGCGATTTACACGGGCAAGGGCATCAGGCGGTTGAGTTTTTTACGCAAACGAAGGTTGTGGTAGAACGTTGGCAGGATTGGACACGGAAGTTTTAGCCGCGATCGCACAAAGACAGCGGTTCTCGATCGACTAAGCCGCAGTCTGATTGAGAATGGATGCAGGGTCTAGGGCTTCGACGTGAGTGCTCAGCCGAACGGTACCGGGTGTGGTGCATCCAAACGAAAACGGCTGTGAGATCGCACAAATAAGATGAGGGGGTTCTCATCGCCCATCAACGCACCCGGTTAAAAAAGAGCAGGAACAGCGATCGCCATTCCTGCCCTAGCTTCACACGTGTTCAAATATCCGATCGCTTAGTGCATCAGCCACTACTTCAGCGAAATCAAGCGCTGCTTAACAGTGGGCGAAATCAGAACGCGATCGATCGCATGCACAACGCCGTTAGAAGCCTCAATATCGGGTTGAATCACAGTGGCATTGTTCACAACGACTTTGCCTGCGCTGACCTTCACCGCAAGACCACCACCCAGCGTTTTGACCAAGCCCGTCTTAAGGTCGCTTGAAGGCAACTCAGTGGGGGCGACATGGTAAGCCAGAACTTGTCTCAAAAGCGCTTTGTTTTCTGGCTTCAGCAGTTTTTCAAGTGTGCCTGCTGGAAGGGCCGCGAAGGCTTCATCGGTGGGAGCAAACACGGTGAAAGCTCCATTGCTCTCGCTCAAGGTTTGCTCTAACCCGGCTGCCTGCACGGCTTTAGCCAGAGTTTTGAACGAGCCTGTGCTAGCTCCTTTTTGAAGCAGCTCAGAAAGAGTCAGATTGCTAGTTGAGGCACCTGGTGTGCTGGTAGCAGGCGGTTGAGTGGGATCAATAGGTTGGGTTGTGCCTGCGGGAGCTTGAATGGTGCTACCAGGCTGAACTTCGACAGGAGCCTGAGTGGGCGACGTTTGCACGCTGCCTGCGGGAGACTGCTCTGGACTGGGTGACATTTGAGCGATCGCGGGGACGCTAACCACTCCTAGCCCAGCAACACTTACGAGTATGGAAAAGGATTGGAACAGGGTCGGGCGATGAACGTTTCGCATGTTTAGCACTCCTTAACAGTGTTAACAAACATGAACAAAATTTACTGTAACGATGTTGTGTTAAGAACTGCTCTACCATTTGGTAGATTTGAAAAAACGCTACAGGTTGCACGGATTACGACTCAAAAGACTCTTTTTGAGGAGCTTTATGCTCAATCCGTCGCTCATACCATGTCATGAGAGGGGTGGAACTGATGCCATGCAGCACCACCGAAAGCACAACGGTTATAAAGGTGATCCAGGCAATGAGTTCTCCTGTTTGCCCTCGTAGTCCGTGCCCAAACGCGTAGGTTAAATAGTAAAGAGAACCCACTCCACGGATGCCAAACCAGCCAAAGAGCCAGCGCGTTGCAGGGTGAATGGGTGCGCCGATCGTGCTGATCCAGGTGCCTAAGGGACGAATCACAAAAAGCAGTAGCCCTGCAATCAAGAGAGCCGGAGCGGCAAACTGAACGATCGGCTCCAGCCGTAGCATCGAACCTAGAATGAGAATCGCGCCCACCTCGGTTAACTTTTCGAGACGCGAAATAAAGCGCAACTGAGAGTTGGACTTATCTGGGCTAGCAACCCGTCGCTGCATCACCATCCCAGCAACGAAGACGGCTGCAAAGCCATAGCCATGAATTAACTCTGTCAGCGAGTAAGTCACCAGAATCGTGGCAAGCGCAACAAAGTCTTCGATTAACTCATCCGCTGGTCGGTAGCGTTGCAGGGAGCGATCGATCCATCCAATGCAGCGTGCCACTCCAATACCCATCCCAATACCAGCCACGATCGCCCAAAGGACATTGACAGCGGCCCATTGTGCAAACCAGTTTTGCCACTGATCGTCCTCAAGCCACCGCAACCCAAAGTAGACGAATGGAAATGCAAGAGCGTCGTTTAAGCCACCCTCAGACGTGAGACCAAACCGCAATTCATCTCGATCGCAGAGACCTTCTAGCTGCACCTCTGATGCCAATACCGGATCGGTTGGTGCCAGAATTGCGCCCAGTAGAACGGCAGCCCCCCAGTTGAGCTGCAACAGCCAGTGTGCGATCGCCGCCACCGCAAAAATAGAAAGGGGCATCAGAAAGCCAATGAGTCGAATGGTCGAGTTCCACGCCCACGCTTTAAGGGGGCGGTTCATCTTCAAGCCGCAGCCAAAAAGCGAGACTAAAACGACAAACTCCGTCATGCGCTCTAGAAATTTCGCATCGGGACGGAGTTGAATTAAGTTAAAGCCATAAGGACTGAGTGTGATACCAACAACCAGGTAAATGAGCGCATAGGAAATGGGCAAGCGAGCAATCCATCCCGACCCTAGCGTAACTAGCAGCAGCAGCAAGCCAATGACCAGTAGGTCAAGAATGTAGATATCCACACAAGTGTTGCGAAACGGTCATCTCAACTTTAGAGATTGGATGGGCAACCGTAATGCAACCTGTGGTGGATCTTGTTGACTAGTAGAAGCTTTCAATTAAACTGACACTCTCTAAAAGCGATCAGCGGTCAGCGGTTAGCGGTCAGCCATCAGCTTTCAGCCCATCTAGCCTGTTCAGCTTACTTTACTCCTCATCCTTCTGCCTTCTGCCTTCTACCTTTTGCCTCTTAAAGTTTTGAGGCGTACAAAGCTGCACCAATTAACCCGACTTTGGGATTAAGTACCACGTGAACAGGAACGGTTTCTAGCAGAGGCAGCATGCGTCCTTTGTCGATCAGAGAGCTAAGGAAGCTACTGTCTTGAATGAGTGGCAGAATTTTGGGCGCAATGCCACCAGCCACGTACAACCCGCCATAGGGAAGCAGTTTGAGTGCCAGGTTACCAGCTTCGGCACCATACGCATCCACAAACAGATGCATCGATTGTTCCGCAAGGCGATCGCGCTTTTCTAAAGCGGCCTGTGAGATGGCGGCGGCTGGATCAACGCTCTTTTCACGCCCCGTTTCGCGTTCCCAGGTACGCACAACTTGTTTGATATCGGGTGATTCTTCCGCCAACTGTCGATCGCGCAAAAACTGATAGATGGCTACGATTCCTTGTCCAGACACGACGCGCTCGGCTGAAATACGCTGAATATTATGCTTATCGATCAAGTAGCGTGACAGTTGAAATTCAATTTCGGTACGGGGTGCAAAATCAGAATGCCCACCTTCTGTGGGGTACACCCTGTGATCGCCACCTTGAGGAATTAAAAAGCCCTGACCGAGACCTGTTCCAGCACCAATCACAGCGATGGGCGCATCGGTTTGAAGTTTCCCAACTTGGAGCGTCAGCAGGTCTACTGGCTTCAAGCCAAGCACACCATAGCCAACCGCTGCAAAGTCGTTAATTAGAGATACCTGCGCAATGTCTAGCTGCTGGCTCAAGCGAGTGCCGCTGAGCGACCAGGATAAGTTGGTGAGCTTTGATGTATTGTTGACAATCGGCCCCGCGATCGCAAAGCATGCTTTTTCGGGTGAAACTGCATAACCAAGCCCCTGCTCTGCCTCCGCCAAGAACTGTCGCACCATCGGCACCAAATCTATAAAATTGGCGCTCACGTAACGATTTTCGTGCAGCGTTGTGAAGTTCGTTTCTGGATTCGGTTTACTGCTTTCAGCGTCTACAAGGCGAAGGGCTGTTTTTGTGCCGCCAATATCGCCAGCTAATAATAATGTCATACCTTCCCTACTCCACGCGTTGATCCGGCTTCGTTGCAGCCCATTACCGCCAAATGCTCATCTAACATTATGGAATGGTAGCCAGTCCTCGGCGCGTTGCTTGAGACACGATCAATTAAAGCGTGATCACAACAGCAGGCAACTGAGCAGTCGGACGGCAGTCACATCATAGCTGTATGTTTAAGCCTTACCCCACCACCCATCAACCAACTAAAGTCGGATTTATGTCTCAATCGAGCTTGATTGTCCTTGGCCCACATATGGGACTTGCAATGTTTCCTAGCCGCTTTACTGCTTATCGCTTCCTTAATATGACGGTTCGTATCGCGATCGCCCTGATGATTCTCGGCGTACCCGTGCTGTCTGCTTGTGCTAGCGACAACAGTGACATCCCGTCCACTCCTAGTGCTGCCTCGCTGCTACAGCCAAAGACCGCTTATGAATGGGTTAAACGAGGTTTGGAGCTAGCGAAAGCGAACGATTTGGACGGCGCGATCGCGTCATTCAATCAAGCGATCGCGTTGAAGCTTGATTATGCCGATGCCTACTATAACCGGGGCACGGCCTATGCCAAAACAGGCAACGTACGGGCCGCACTTGCCGATTATAGCCAGGTCATTTTGCTAAAACCTAATAACGCGGCGGCTCGCTACAGCCGTGGTTCACTCCGCACCGCTACGGGCAATAAGGAAGGGGCGATCGCAGACTTTCAGCAAGCCGCTACGCTGTTTAAGCAGCAGTTGAACCTGCCCTGGCAACAAAAAGCGCTGGATAACGTAAAGCAACTTCAGCAACTGTAATCGCCAAGTTTCATCGGATGTGAGGTTTATTTGAGGAGTCTTGGGAGTAAAACTATCATCAAAGCTTTCCTTGCTTAGGAACTTGGGGGGAAATAGACTCCCCGCCATTCTAGAGGATAGAACGTGCGGCTTGGTCTGCGGCTGCCCTCAATCTCTAGCACTGGAATCGTGAGCATCATGCTAGACAACACCATCAAGCTGACCCTCAAAAATGCAGCGAAGAAGCTGACTGGTCACCGTAAGCGAGACTTTATGGCAAAAGACACCGAAGATTCCTTCGATGGCTCAGCCCGCAAAGCAGAGACAATTTTAGGCTGGTGTCGTCCTAGCGTCCAGTGAGGCTTGCATGAACGGCGCAGTGGGCTTGTCTGTGTGGAGAACTATCGAGCCAGGGGACGGCGCAAAAGTGCAGAGCTTTTGCCTCACTTAGAAGCGGATATTTGTTCCTTGGTGGAGGCTCAAGCCCAGGCAGACCCAAAGTTTCAATCGACCTTTCTGTATGCCTGGATTAGCGCCAGAGCCGTCTGCGAGGCGTGCGTGCGACGGGCTACGACGAGAGCGCTTGGCCGACTCGTCAAACTATCGGTGAAAGGCTCAATCGCATGGGGTATCGCCTCAAAAATACACAAGACCAAGCCCGTAAAAAAGATGCCGCCAACCGATTGTCCTTTTCGCCCATGTCTTCCGAGCAAATCGCGCAGCCGATGACAAGCCGAACGCGTTGCGATTGTCCATTGCTACTAAAGCGAAGGTCAAAAGGAGGAAGCTAGCGCGCAGCGGGAACGCCCGTAGCTTGGAGGCCAAACAGGCAGAGGACTACGATCCTGAGTGGCAAGCCGGCTGGGTGCCTTTTGGCCTTCTCAACACGCACAATGATCAACTCTCGCTTGACTTGGGTCAGTCAGCAGAGACCAGTGATTTTATGGTCGATTGTCTAACTGCTGGGTGGCGTGAGCATCCCCTCGATTCCCCGCAGCTTGACGAGTGGGTCGTTGACCGCGATAGTGGCCGTGCGACCCGCCGTCACCACCGTCAAACGCTTCGAGCTTGCCCGCTTCCACGACCACATCACAGAGTGGGAACAGCAGGAGTATATGGAGATTTATTAGAGGATGGGGGTTAGGGGATAGGGAGTGGGGAGAGTTTTGAGTTACTTCTGACTCCTGACTTCTGACTCCTGACTCCTTCTAACAACCAAAAAACAATCACTAAAAACGCTCCTGCTTCCTCCGCTGCCCTTGCTCCCCCAGCCTTCATTTACTGGGACTGCCGTTATCCCAAGCCTCGATCGCAAACTCCTCTGCCTTAATGCACTGCTCAACTTGCTCTTTGTCTTGAGTAGCAATAAACAGCAGAATGCCGCCGCTGTTGCCATCGCCTCGGTTAAGTGACTGGGCGATCGCGTCTGCGGGTTGGAGGTGGTAGCCTTGCCAGCCAAAACTGGGATAGGTGTCGCACGTCAAAATGAGCGATCGCTCGTAGCCTTCCACTATGCCTGCTAGCGCCAGAAAATGTCCCACGTTCCAATCGGCGGCTGGAGAGGTGATGGGTTCACCGTTAAGGTAGGCGATCGCGTCACTAACTGGCAGGCTTGCACTCCAGCGGCGATCGGTGCGGAGATTGCAAAGCGGGATGGCCTTCCAAGTGGGATGGCGGCAGAGATCAAGCACCACTTCGACTCGCGCGGCTGACCACTCAGCTTGAATAGCTACCAACGTATACGCCCCTCCAATAGCGTTGAGACTGCCGCCATTAAACCCTGTGCAAGACGTACCCGCATCACTCAAACCAGCGGCTACAGGAAGCGCCACGCTGTAATCTTGTCGTGAACTGGCGGTTCTGGGAAGCCACGTTTTTGGGTCACCCGTTGGCAAAACGGAGCCTGCACATTGGGCGACCGCTTCTGGAGTAAGCTGATGAAAGCCACGCGATCGCAACAGCAGGGCAATCCAGTACGGCCCGCAAAGATTATCGTGCTGTTGACCCGCCAACCGATGCACGTCAGCAAGCTGCACCATCCCTGGCAAAAGCCTTACCAAGAAATCACCCTGTTCCACGACTGTCCTCCTCCTTTCCCATCCGTTATACGCTTCACCCACTAGCCTCGATCGCGCTTTCTACCCGTAAACAACCGACCAATGCAAGGTGTTCACACAATGACCCTACTCCCTACTCCCCACTCCCCACTCCCCATCGCCTCCCCCACCGACCTCAATGCCTTCTGGATGCCCTTCACGGCCAACCGTCAGTTCAAAGCCAAACCGCGATTGATGGCCTCTGCTAAAGGCGTTTATTACAAAACGGTGGATGGTCGAGAGGTCCTCGACGGTACGGCTGGGCTGTGGTGCGTCAACGCAGGACACGGGCGTGAGCAAATTGCCGCCGCTGTGCAGAAGCAAGTGATGGAGCTTGACTTTGCGCCGACTTTTCAAATGGGGCATCCAGGGCCATTTTCGCTGGCCGATCGCCTTGCCAAAATGCTCCCTGGCGACCTCAACCATATCTTCTTTACCAACTCTGGCTCTGAGTCGGTGGATACAGCCCTCAAAATTGCCCTGGCATACCATCGCGTGCGGGGAGAAGGGGCACGTACTCGGCTCATTGGGCGTGAACGCGGCTATCACGGCGTTGGGTTTGGGGGCATCTCTGTGGGTGGCATTGCGCCCAACCGCAAGTTTTTCGGCAGTTTGATTCCAGGGGTCGATCACCTGCCGCATACTCACAATCTCGAACACAACGCCTTCTCAAAGGGACAGCCGGAGTGGGGCGCACATCTGGCAGACGAGTTGGAGCGCATTGTAACGCTGCACGATGCTTCGACGATCGCTGCTGTCATTGTGGAACCGATGGCAGGCTCAACTGGAGTCCTCATACCGCCGAAAGGCTATCTAGAACGACTACGCGCCATTTGCGATAAATACGGCATTCTGCTGATTTTTGATGAAGTCATTACGGGCTTCGGGCGGTTGGGTTCAAGTTTTGCAGTGGACTACTTTGGCGTGATGCCTGATTTAGTCACGGTAGCCAAAGGCATTACGAACGGCACCGTGCCAATGGGGGCAGTGTTTGCACGGCAAGGTATTTATGACGCCTTCATGCATGGCCCCGACAATGCGATCGAACTCTTCCACGGCTACACCTACTCTGGTCATCCCGTCGCCTGTGCTGCTGCCGAAGCTACGCTAGATATCTATGAGGCAGAAGGATTGTTTGAACGAGCGCATAGCCTCGCAAGCTACTGGGAAGATGCCGTCCATTCTCTCAACGGCTTGCCGCATGTCATTGACATTCGCAACCTGGGCCTGGTTGCCGGGATTGAACTTGCCTCCTCTGGGCAGCCTGGTGCTCGTGGATACGAATGCCTGGTGAACTGTTTTGAACAAGGACTTTTGGTGCGTACCGCTGGCGATGTCATTGCGCTGTCGCCCTCACTAATTATTGAAACCAGCCAGATTGATCAACTGATAGAGCGTTTAGGGCATGTCCTTAAAACACTATCCTGAGCAGGTATTGGTTGAACCAACCGGCTTACGGCCAGTCTGCAAAGACTCAGCATAATGCCGGAGAAACTTCAGCTTTGTGCCAGAGGAACCAATCTTCAGGCAGGACTATACTCAATCTGCTACCGCCCGTAGTGCGATGCCGTTCACAGCAGATCAATCTTCTATAGCCATCCTCTTTGAGTTGTGAAAGTCATCTTGTGACCAGCGATCGGCTTCATTAAAAGCTGACGGCTGATAGTGAATGGCTTTAGATCGGGTCTTGCTGATAACTGACTTCAGGGGTGCTATCTGATTACTGACAAAGCTCTGGAAATCTCGATGCTTGCGTCGGTTGGGTAAAGCCGTTCTGGCGTGCCAGGAAAGCGATAGCGAAACCCAATAGAAACCAGGCTGGTATTGAGTCTCACGCTGTACTGTTACGCAAAAGCAAGCTACAACTCAGCCTGCAAATTTCGAGGGTTGAGGAGCTTGTTTGCCGCACGCCTCTACAAAAGGCGATCGCAATGTCTCAGACGTCCTCTCAGATTCCACAACTTTGAAAAGTTTACTCTTCTTAAAAAATAAGCGAAGTAATACGCATATTACGTTGACATTCTACTAGCATCAAGTCATACTCGCCAAGTTAGTAGTGTACTGAGCAACCCTTATGTGGCTACTTTTACTCCTATATTTCTTCCTCTATTACTCATTAGCTGCTGTCTGAAACTCGGTCAAAGTATGTTAACGCCTCTGATTCGGTTTTCAGATCTCATTATTAATATGAACTGTATTTTACAGTCAAATATTAGTACATATGCAGCAAATAATGAAGAGGTAGGGGTTTCCATTAGCAACATCTGCCCTATGCTTCCTGAAAGCTCGATCGACGGCGAGACAGAGCTTAAAGCTGAAGTCTATGGCAATATAAAACGATTAGAATTTGAGAGAGACTCAGCACTGACAGTACGGGAGTGCTTTGTTAACTCAGGGCAAGGTTGACGTTTTGTTTGAGTAACTTTTTCCTACTTCTGCTTATTTAAACCTCAGAATACGTCGAAGTGATTAGAGTGATCAGCATCTATTCTAATCAAGTGCTTTACTTGAATTCTAAACGTGGTGTACCCTTTGATTGAACTGAATCTTTAGCAGCAATAGAGTTATGTCTATGAAGATCCTATAAAGATCGTCTTACAGAATTGCTGATTATTTCTGGGACGTTGTAAATTCTAAAGTATGGGTCTGTAATACGCGTCTTTCATCCTACTTGGTTAGGTTTAATCCCGTCCCAAGGATTTAAAATTTTTAGGCTCGACTAAGTCGGCATCACCAGGGCTATCTACCTTTCGTATCAAGTTTCGGGCCTGTTCTGTGATGTTGTTTCGGATGCTAGTTGCATGAGCTTTTTTAATTTGAACACGAATTTTGAAAAACGATCGCTTAGCGGCTTTAACTCAGGTAAAGCTGAGCCGTTACCCTATGAAGCGGTACCGTCGTTTGATTTCAGTGCTCACCTTGAGACGTTGGCGCTTTTTCTAGCACAAGCCTGGAAAGATGATCATCCCCATGCTGTGGCCGACTTCGAGGAAGATGTGAACCAGTGCATTTTGGCTGTCACTACAGAGTTGGCGATCGCGGCCAAGGCTGTTGGTGGCCCTGTGGGCCTAGAAATTTTGACTGGTGGCGGTTCTGCGGCTGCTCGCGCTGTGTGTAAGCGGGTGCTTAGCTGTAGTGACTAAAGTAATTTGCCAAGAAGTCTGGCAATCAGGTTTGACCCTACAGAGCTGCTGACCAGATTTGATCAGCAGGTTGGCATCTGCTGAAGTGCTACGCAAACGCACTTCACGCTTAATTTTTGCTGCTAAGGATTGGGGAAATCATGGGTATTCACCAGGCTTGGCATGGCTTTTCTCTGCAAACGTGTTGGAACGCACGTCGCTCAACCATCTAATGATTTAAGGTCTCGCTTTTATGACGAATCAATTGGCAAATCAAGTTCAACCACTGCTTGCAAACGATGAGCATGATCAAGCTGAGGTGTCTGAGCGATCGCGGTCTGGGTTAAGTTTGACCGCAAGTGGGCCAGCGCCTCGGCAGCAATCATTGGTGCCACGCTGGTTTAGCGACCAATCACTACGGCGCAAATATCTTCTTGGCTGGATTACATCTGGAGTGTTGTCGGTGACGGCCGTTGCAGGTGCCACCGTCTGGTTTACAGCATCGGTTAACCAGATACAGGTTAATCAGTCTGGTCTGAAGCCATCGCTGACTGAACAACAACGAGGCACCTTAAAGCAACTGGCTTTGCAGCAACAGCTTTTGACGATCGCCTTCCTTGTAGCAACGCAGGCAGGCGTGATGCTTCTGTTGTATCGGGCGATCGCAAAGCCCATCAAGCAGCTACAGCAAGATACCCAGATGTTTGCGCTGGGCGCTCGTGAGATTCGTGCTGATAGCGCCACAATGGATGAAATCGGCAAAATTGCTCAGGTGTTTAACCAGTTAGCCGATAGTGCTGTTAAGGCTGAGTCCCTGCTGGCTAACCAAACCCTTCAGCGCGATGGCCGGGTGCAACGAACACACGTCATCGGGCAAATTGCAAGTTCGCGTGCACGCACCGAGCAAGACTTAGAAACCGTTTTTGAGCAGGCAGTGCAGGGAGCTAAAGCGGCTTTGAATGTCGATCGCGTGGTGATTTATCGCTTTTATGCTAACTGGAGCGGCTATATCTCTACTGAAGCGGTAGCACCTGGCTTACCGATCGCGCTAGCAGACACCATTGAAGATGCCTGCATCAGTGAAAACCTGATTGAAGCCTATCGACAAGGGCGAGTTGTCGCCACTAACGATGTCTTTAACGCTGGGTTTCATCCAGAACATTTGAAGTTAATGGCAAAACTGGGCATTAAAGCCAACCTGGTTACACCCATTCTGAAAGATGATCAGCTATATGGCTTACTCATTGCACATCACTGCGAAGCTCCTCATGTATGGGACGCGAGTGAGATTGACTTCCTGAAAGAACTCGCCATCCAGGTGGGGTTATCGCTCGATCGAGTGACCTTCCTGGAACAGAAGGACGCTGAAACCGAACGAGCACAACAGCTCTATCACATTAGCTCTCGCATGCGGAGCGCGCTTACCCTGCAAGAAATTTATAACGTGACGGTGCGCGGCGTGCGAGAAACGCTCAAAACCGATCGCGCGATCGTCTATCTCTTTGATAACCAGTGGCAGGGCATGATTGCGGCTGAGGCCGTGGGACATCAGTATCCCAGTGCGTTGGGCACCGTCATTGCTGACCCCTGTTTTGCAGAAAACTATGTCGAAAAATACAAGCAGGGTCGCGTGCAGGCGTTGGAAGACATCTACAAAGCTGGTCTTACAGAATGCCATTTAGCACAATTAGAACCCTTTAAGGTCAGAGCTAATCTGGTGGCTCCCATTTTGGCAAGCGGCACTTTGCATGGGTTGCTGGTCGTTCATCAATGTTCGCGCACGCGTGCCTGGCAGGCTCCAGAAATTACGTTCTTTCGAGAGGTCGCGGCTCAAATCGGTTTGGCGATCGATCGAAATGAAGTGTTGCAGCAGCTTGAACGATCAAGCCAGCAAGCGGAACAGTTAGGCGAAGAGCAACGCCAGCAGCGAGAAGCGTTGCAGCAGCAATTGGTGGGCTTGCTCTCTCAGGTAGAAGGTGCCGCCTCTGGCAACTTGACCGTGCGAGCCGATGTCACCGCAGGTGAGATTGGGACGGTAGCAGATTTCTTCAATGCCATTGTGGAAAGCTTGCGCCAAATTGTAGTGCAGGTGAAGCGATCGGCAACTCAGGTCAACACCGCGCTCGGTGAAAACGAAACGACCGTTCAACAACTCGTGGCTGAAGCGCTGCGGCAATCAGAAGACATTACCCAAACGCTTAGCTCTGTGGATCAAATGACGACTTCAATTCAGGCGGTCGCAGAGAGCGCGCACCAGGCAGCCACCGTTACCAATACGGCATCGGTTACCGCAGAGGCAAGTCAAGCGGCGATCGACGTTACGGTTCAGAGCATCTTTACCCTCCGCGAAACCATGTCTGAAACCGCCCACAAGATGAAGCGGTTGGGCGAATCATCGCAGTCTATCTCGAAAGTAATCTCACTGATCAATCAAATCGCGCTGAAAACAAATATGTTGGCACTGAACGCCAGTATTGAAGCGGCACGAGCGGGCGAAGGCGGGTTAGGGTTTGCTGTGGTTGCCGAAGAAGTGGGAGAATTGGCAACACAATCATCCGCCGCAACTCAAGAAATCGAGCAACTTGTGGACGACATCCAGCGCGAAACGCGCCAGGTGCTTGAGGCGATGGAGCAAAGCACTGTGCAAATGGTAGAAGGCACGCAACTCGTTGAAGATGCCAGGCAAAATCTTGGGCAACTGCGCCAACTTTCTCAGGAGACTGATCAGTTAGTGCAATCCATTTCGGAGGCAACTATTTCTCAAACTCAGATTTCCCAGGCAGTCGCCCAACTCATGCAGCAGCTTGCCCAACGATCGCAGCAGACGGCCCATACGTCTCGGCAGGTAACAGAGTCGCTGCACGCAACGGTGAACGTTTCTCAGGCATTGCAACGATCGGTGAGCACCTTCAAGGTTGAAACCTGACTGCCTGACAAAACTTTTCTAATTGAGGGTAGAACCAGGTTTACAAACAA
>NZ_JCACKR010000026.1:0-6599 GCF_059505485.1 Stenomitos rutilans | reverse complement strand
AGACTATCCTAGAGTCACCACATTTCACTCTTTTTGTCAATGCGTAAGTTCTATATCACATTCTTCAAGGCATGACTGTCTCTTCATCGCTTCCGCCCACAAACGCTGCAACTGAGAGCCAAATTTGGCTATGGCAAAGCTTTCCCATTACGTATCAAACGCAAGGTACGCAAGGGCCAGCCGTTGTGCTGGTGCATGGGTTTGGGGCTTCGTTGGGGCACTGGCGTAAAAATGTTCCCGTGCTGGCAGAAACTTGTCGCGTGTATGCGATCGACCTTATTGGCTTTGGGGGTTCGGCAAAACCAACTCCAGGAGCGTTGAAACCAGGAGAACAGATCGAATACACGTTTGAAACGTGGGGGCAGCAGCTTGCTGACTTTTGCAAGGAAGTGGTTGGTGAACCTGCGTTTTTGGTCGGTAATTCCGTGGGCTGTATTGCGGTAATGCAAGCAGTGGTTGATCATCCAGAGATTGGACGATCGATCGCCTTGTTGAATTGCTCGTTGCGGCTGTTGCACGATCGCCGACGTGCAACGCAGCCCTGGTTTAAGCGTATGGGTGCCCCAATCCTTCAGCGCATCCTCAAAAATAAGTGGCTAGGGCGAACGTTTTTCAATCAGCTAGCAAAGCCTGCCACCGTGCGGAAAATTTTGCTGAAAGCCTATCGCAATGCCGATGCGGTGACAGATGAACTGGTCGATCTATTGATGGCTCCTGCTAGTGATGTGGGTGCCTCAGCCGTCTTCATTGCATTCACAGGTTATTCTCAAGGCCCATTGCCAGAAGATTTGCTGGAGAAACTGCCTTGTCCAGCCATTATTCTCTGGGGTGATGCTGATCCGTGGGAACCGATCGCCCTTGGTGAAGCCTTCGCAGGCTACCCTCAAGTGCAGCAATTTATACCACTGGCTGGAGTGGGCCACTGCCCTCAAGATGAAGCCCCAGAGTTGGTTAACCCAATTTTGCAGGAGTGGATTGTGACGCGATCGCAGGCAGTTTAAAGAACACCATTATTTCTTGGCAAGCAAGTTAATCCGGAATGCTTGAGGAAACTGGTGTTTTTAAAGGCGCAGGCAATCTGTTAGCCTTGGCAGCGATGCTGGTGGCAACACTGTCGCAATGATTGATCTTCAGGGTGTAAGAGCCGACTACTTGTGCTTATGCAGGGTGATTCAGCTCATGGATGGTTGTTTTGTCGGAAGTTATTTGCGCTGCATCTAACTTCCAGCTCTTTGCCTTACGTCTACACTCTAAGAGGCTTCTACCAATGCTGATTATGCCGATCGCTGTTTTCTCTGCCCTGCTGTTGCTCTTATTTGCAGAGTTGCAGCCCAAATCCCCCAAACCATCTGAAAAAGAATTAGGCGACGCACTCGCCAAATATCTTAAAGAGCTAAAAGGCAAGGGATAAGCCTGTTTGTATCCATGCAAATGTCTGATGGCTGGTTGACTGACACCTCTTTTGCCCCTTGATATCACGAGAGGATTGTCAGTCAGCCAGACTGGGTAAGCCCACAGTCACCAACCCTTGAGGCCGACTGAATCTGCGCAAGAACCCTTGTAGACATCTGATTACTACCCTACTTCCACGCCCTGTTCCTCAGCCCTATGCATTGAATCCTACAATCCCATCCCTTAGTTGACCCAAGCAATCACTGCCAAAGATCTAGGACACACGCAGCAAACTGGCAAACACTTGCAGCTTATTGAGTTCTCGGATCAGGCGTTGGGCTTGATGTTTGTGGAGCAAAATGGGCACAATGCTCGGTAACTGACTCATCAACGATCGCGCGGTGCCAATGCCACAGCCAGAGATGCGAGCGATCGCGCCAGCTCCTTCAAAAATAGCTTCTTCAGAAACAGCCTTTTCCACCTGTACCTGCCAGCGGGAGGCTTTGCTATTGCCGCGCTCTACCCGCTGCAATCCTGATAGGCTTGCCAGTACGACCAGACGATCGCCCACTTGCAGGTAAATGTCATCAGACGGCATGAGGCGTGCAGTTTCCCCTGTACTTTTCTGATGCAGAATCGGCACGACGCCGTAACCATAAGCAATATCTGCCAGCATGCGCCCGTTTAGGGTATCTGTGGCCTCAATGTTGTATTCAGTGACGAGGGTGGTGCGATCGTTGAGGCGAAACAGGCTGAGAATGTTTTCACCAAAGGCAGCACCCGCAAAGGCAGCGGCTGACAGCGCGTAGGCTCCCAAAATTCTTGCAGTGGGCAGCAGTTGGGCCACATGCTCAGCAAAGGCAGGGTCAAAAACGCGCACGACTAGATTGCAGTCTGGGTTAGCCGCTTGTGCCATCAACGCAATTTCCAGGTTTGTCACCTCGTCATCCGTCACGATAATCATGCTTTTAGCGGTTGCTAGGTTAACCCGCGCTAGCGTGTCGTGAATACTGCCTGTGACTAAGGGAATTTGTGGCAGCACACCGGGATCAAGGGCGATCGCGTGTACGCCCACTAATGGTTGTTGCAAATCTTGTAGTAACGTTGCCACGCGCTGCCCTACGCGTCCCAAGCCTACCAGTACGATATGCTCCGCTTTGGGTACAGGAGGACGACGCTTCAAAAACTGAAAGCGTGCTGCCAACACTCGCTCAGTCAAAGTGGCATAGAGAATCCCAATAAACAGCGTTCCGGCAATGGTCATCCCGACGCTAAACAGATGCAGCCACCAGGGAATGGGAAAAGGTACTTTCAACTGCCCAAACAGGTTGTCAAACCCGCCAATGACTAGCACCAGCGATACATTCAGCGCATCTTGCAGGGTGAGGTCAGGGTATTGCACTCTGTACAGAACGGCTCCGCTGATGAAAAGACTAACCATCACCACACTAGAAAGCAGCGCCACTCGTTGGGTTTGAGTACTTTCGCGCCAGAACTGAAACAGGTGTTGCTGCAACGTTTGCCACAGCAATACCGGATGCACATCCTGCCACACACCCCGTTGTCGGTTGTAGGCGGTGGGCGCATTGACGATCGCCTCTGTTGCTTCGATGTAGGTAAGCGTGTCTCCTGCTTGTAGTCGAGTGTCGGGATCCCACTGATAAAACGACGTGGCGGGTGGAATGACCGTCGCTCTAAAATGCCGTAGGATACGACGATTCGGTGTATTCAACTCATACAGCAGGCGACGATCGCACCAGCGATGGGTTGCTGTAATGCGCGTGGTGGATATGCGCAGGCGCTGATTCTCCAGGCTGAATAATCCCTGCGTTTCACTATCGAGGGCAGCGAGCGCAAAGCTAGGGGCTGGTAGCTGGGTTGCTTCAAACGCGACAAAATTGCCCAACTGCTGACCCAGAAGATCATTCAAATTCTCTTGTGCGGAACGCACCACCAGGCGAATGTTGGGGTTGAGCGATCGCGCCGCAAACGCTGCCGCAATGTTCACCCGTTCATCACTGGTAACGAGTAAAATCGCCCGGCACTGACGGATTCCAGCTTGTTCTAATAGGGCTGGCTGACGGCAATCGCCAATGATGAGCCGATCAACCAGTGACGGCAATTCTGGCAATTCCCAGATTGGCGCTTGAGAAGCCTCGATCGCGTTTACCGTGACCTCAAACTCTTTGAGCACTGAAACGCAGTACTGCCCTAAACTGCCAAGTCCACAAACTAAAAAGGTATCTGTCTTACGTGCTGCACGCTCTGCCATACCACTTTGACGAACAATGCACTCCAGGCCTAGAACAAGTTGCGCCTTGCTCCCTACCTTAGCACTGCCATAGCAGAGTTTAAGCGTAATGCTTGGAGCTTACAGCCATTTTCAGTTGCACTCACCACCCCCGACACCGTGCGGCTGAGCACTCACGACAAAGCCCTAAATCCCACAGCCATCTTCAAAGGACTGTGGCTTAGCCAAGCAATCACCGCTGTGATTCAAGCGGACTAAAGCGCTAGCTGACCTGTTTGAAGCATTTGTACAACAGCGACACGACAAGCATTGCAGTCACAGCGAAATTTGGTAATTGCCAAATCGCCAATGGTATCTGAAGCCGGGTCAACGTTCGCGTATTGAGGATTAGCAGAAAACGGTGCAGCCAACTGGCTGGTAGAGGGTGCCTGGGGTGCTGAGAATGTAATTTCAACAAAACCAGCGGGTTCAGCGGCGTTTGTCTCGCTAGGCTGCGTGGTATCTGCTTCAGCAAGGTTAGCCACGCCTAGCGCGATGATCAAGGAACCAGAGCAGCCAAGCAAAGTTAGTGCGTTTTTGTTCATCGTTGCAACATCAGGAGTTTAATTGGCTTCACTATAGCGACAGAGTCCCTTGCTGGATCATCTGCTGTACCGCATTCACACAATTGGCACAGGTACAGCCGAAAATACTAGAAGCAAGCTGCTTCAGTCGATCGCTCGTTGCCTGTGGTGCAGCTTGAGGGGCTTGTTCTGTGGCGATCAGCTGGCTCGCAGTTGACAGATCGATTTTGGTGCTGTTCTCCATCGTCCCTGGCGGCAAAATCGCCTTTGCAGGGCTACCCGCAAGAACCATCACCAGAGAACCAGAACAACCAAGCAGCGTCAGCACATCACGATTCATGGATTCGCCCTCAAAAGGATGGAGCAGGTGGTCACAAAGTCATTGAGATTCTGTGTGAGTAAAGGCTTTAACAAACCTACCGCTTGAGCAATACTAAACCAGTTCTTTATGACATTCATGCTGCCAGGGGGTGTCGATCGTGCGATCAACACCCCCTGGCGGTTGGATTTCAACCGTGACTAGATGAACTTCAGAAGGTTCGCAAAAATGGCCTTCTTATCGCCTCCTAGAAGGGGTTGCCAACCTGAAGGAGCAGCGTTAACGTAGGATTCTCGATCGGAATCGAGCAGGCCGTAAAACACCTCAGCAACAATGCGGCCACCGACCCAGCCTAGCTGAGTTTTAGCCCCACCACCTGAGAGCAATTCCTCTTCCTTGAAAGACCCATCTTTTTCATAGCAGACTGAGTCCACCACCGACTTTTGGGCTTCAGCCAGGATATAGAACCATAAGGGTGTGTCTGACTGAAGTGCTGGGTCAATTTCAACAAATTCAAAATCGCCGTCCTTTCCTTCAACCGCTTGCCGAATGGCTAGATACTTGGGCGCAAGTGCTTCCACTGGGTGACCTTTCTCTTTAAGTTTCGCCACGATCGCCTGACCACCTTGCACTTTGTAGCTATTGCCACGAAGCAAGTTGAGCAGCGCTAACGAGGGTCTACCCGCCGGATCGGGTAAAGAGTTAGGGGCGATCGTCTTTTTAACTTCGGCGATCGCGCCTCCTACGATCGGGCTAGTTGGCAGCACGCTAGGCGGCAAAACCGTCATCGGATCGACCAGAAGCGTATCCAGTTTGTAAGCAAACTGAAGTCTGAGAGTACCATCTGGAGCATCATTCTCAGGTGGCTCACCCAGAGTTGAAGGAATGTCAGTCGGCAACTTGTCCGGGAAAAAGCGTCCCCAATCGTCGATGACATGGCTAGCAGGTAGAGGGTCAAAGCCTAACAGGCTATCTTTGAAGCTCTCATCATAAGGTGGCAACACCGAGCCTTCTGGTAGGCTGCTGGGTGGAAAAATGCTCAACCGAGTGCCTTTCGCTTTATCTTCTGCATCACCGTTGAGCCGATACCCCGTTCTTACGCCTGAGTGCCCGTAGCGGTAGGCCGCCACGACAAACTCACGCGGTAAATTGATGCGCTTGTCTTCTGTGTAAAGGGCGTAGTGCTTTTGCCGATAGTCAGGCGTTCCAGCATGCTGAAGGTCTGATAGCACTTCGGCTTGAACAATGCGCGGTAAAAAGTCTTCGACCACCAGCTTTTGATACGTCCAACGCACCTCGTTCCGCGCCCTGTTGAAGAGCGCGGTACTAGTGAGCGTTGGATCCTCTTTGTGAAGATGCTTCACTACAGCATTGTGATACTTCACAAACGCCAAGTGAATTTGAGAGACGATCGAGTTTTCATCGTTGCGCTTATCACCAATAATTGCGCGACCATTGGGGCTACGCAATAAATCCTGATGCGCCTGGTCATAATTTGTTTGAGACTGATTCTCATAGCTATCTTTGAACAATAAACTAGCACCATCTTCGGCATACATGAATGGCTGAGCATCTGGCCCATCACCGTACAACGAATCCAGATCAAACCGTGGGGTGCGTAAGTTTGTTGGTGAACGATCGACCCCACCAACATCAGTTGTATTGCCAGTGTCGGCAGGATTCAGTGATGATGTGTTGTCAAAGGTCAAATCGTGATCAACAAACTGACCAAAGTAGGTATAGCCCGCTGGTACCCAAAGATTCTCTTCAGCATCAGCGCCATCTTTAACCAAATCAACTTCACCTTTCATGCTGTCAGCAAGTTCTACCAATTGACTGATTGGGTAACCTTCTGTTTTCGATTCCAGCAACTTTGTAAAGGCATGTTCGCGTGTGCCAACATTACCGTGACCAAATCCGCTCATATGATTCTCCTTAGTGAGATTGAGTAACAATCATTCGTCCTACTCGCAAGGCTTTACGATCGAATGGAAAGACGCTAGTAACCCAAATGATTTGGGCTCAATAGGTGTTGCGGGGAGGTAAAACGAGGAAGCATAGACTAAGATGCTTC
>NZ_JCACKR010000025.1:0-123962 GCF_059505485.1 Stenomitos rutilans | reverse complement strand
CAGTGCTTTGTTGGAGAACCTACTGGCTTAACTCCCTGGAATCCTTATTGAGCCACACTTTTTAGCCTTCATCCTTGATCATTCTTCCAACTCAAAACTCCTCCGCTGACTGCTGATAGCTGATAGCTCTTTAACTCAAAACTTGCATCCCTCATACCAATTTGAATTGAAAATGCGACACATCCTTTAGGGGCAAGGCATTGCCTTGCCCCTACCCACCGATTGATCTGTAGCCGTCATTCTTCAAATCGGTATCACCCCTCATCCTTTCCTTCTACCATTGCTAACCACTAACAACTAAACGCCCGCCCCCCTGATATAATCGCCAGTCATGCAGTGGAGTAAGCGGAGGCAAGCATGGCAGAGTGGCAGGAAATTTCTGGAGGCATCACAGCGCCCAAAGGCTATCGCGCGGTAGGTATGACAGCAGGATTGAAACCATCCGGTTTGCCTGATCTGGCACTCATTCTTTCGGATGTAGAGGCGATCGCGGCTGGAGTCTTTACGACCAGTCAAGTGCGGGCTGCCTGCGTCGATTACTGTCGGGAACGCCTTGAGACGAAAGCCAGTGCCCGTGCAATCCTCTGCAATGCGGGTCAGGCAAACGCTGCCACGGGTGCGCTTGGGCTACAGGATGCTCTGGAAAGCGCTAGCGCTTTGAGTGAAGCGCTCGGTGTGCCAGCCGAATTAATTTTGCTTGCGTCCACAGGCGTGATTGGTCAGCGTATTAAGCTAGATGCCTTAAAAGCCGCTTTGCCTCAACTTGTGGCTAGCGTTTCAGAAGAGGGTGGGGCAAGTGCAGCGAAGGCCATTATGACCACCGATCTGGTGCCGAAGACGATCGCCCTTGAAACCACACTGGACGTTCGCGGCGCATCTCAAACTGAGGCTCGTCCCGTTCGCATTGGTGGCATTGCCAAAGGATCGGGAATGATTCATCCCAACATGGCGACGATGCTTGCCTTTGTGACCTGTGACGCGGCGGTATCGCCTCACCTCTGGCAGCAAATGCTCAGTCGCGCTGCTGATCGCAGCTTTAACCAGATCACAGTTGATGGTGATACCAGCACAAATGATTCGCTGATCGCGTTGGCGAATGGACAGTCTCGCACCCCTGCCGTTACCGAAGCAGGCCCCGAAGCCGACAAGCTAGAGGCGATGCTGATAGAGGTGTGTATTCACCTGGCGAAAGCGATCGCGCGGGATGGGGAAGGCGCAACCTGTTTGATCGAAGTGCAGGTCTCCGGCACCAACGATGATGCAGAAGCGCGTCTCATCGCCCGAACGATCGCGGGATCATCACTCGTCAAATCTGCTATCTTTGGGCGTGACCCTAACTGGGGCAGAATTGCTGGTGCGGCTGGGCGTGCAGGTGTCATATTCAACCAGGACGATCTGCAAATCAAGCTGGGCGACTTTCTAATGATGCAAAATGGACAACCGCAACCCTTCGATCGCGCGGCTGCCAGCAACTACCTGCGACAAGCAGCCCTCGGTGAATACTTAAAAGACGATACGGTTGCGATCGCCGTTCGTGTAGGCAACGGTTCTGGCTCTGGCTCTGCTTGGGGCTGCGACCTGAGCTACGATTACGTCAAAATCAACGCCGAATACACCACATAGGGACACAACCAGGTAACGATGCGACTCCTTCAATTCAGCACGTCTCATTACTGCCGTAAAGCACGGTTAGCCCTAGGCTACAAACAAATCCCCTATACGGTCGAAAACCTGACACCCGGAGCGCACGTACTGAAGCTAAAGCCATTGACTGGCTTAAAAACCGTGCCTGTCCTGCTGCCAGATATGGATGGTGAACCCACCGCGATCGCCGACTCCACTCAAATCCTGCGCTTTCTAGAACGTCACCAGCCCAATCCCACCTTTTTTCTCGCTGATCCCCATCAGCAGACCGAGGCGGCACTGCTAGAAGATTGGCTGGATGAAAGCATTGGCACCGCCACACGCTTTGTCTACTACGATTTTCGTCGGGGCGAAGGAAAACAGATTGATCCATCGCTCTCTAGCCAACTCGTGATTCAGGTTGTACGCTGGCAATACGACATGAATCCCGCCGCTGTGGAGCTTGCTCGTCAGCGACTAGCGATCGCTTTTGATGCCCTGGTCGATCGTTGGAAAGACAGTCCTCACCTGGTTGGAAACCAATTGAGCGTAGCCGATATCGCAGCAGCGGCTCTACTCAGTCCTCTAGCGCTGATCCCACACTATCGTCAGCAGCAGGCATGGCTATTTGAACGCATTCGTGACATTCATCAGCTTTGTAATGAGACACTACCACCGGGATTGATGTGAAGGATGAGGGATGAAGGCTAAAGAATGAGGGATGAAAGGATGAGAACGCAGGTAGATCAAACGACAGACAGGCCGTTGGCAGAAAACACTTTATCCTTTAGCCTTTATCCTTTAGCCTTTCCCCTTCCCCTGGTTCAAAACAACAGTCTCAAAGCCTTCTTGCTTCTGGTGGGACTGCTTCTGATTGCGATCGAACCCGCACTGGCGCTGCCGAGACCAGACGACACACCTGAAGAAGTGCTGCGAGCAGAAATTATTACAGGTGCCCGATCGCCGATCGATGGTAAACCCGTTTCAGCCAGCGAGTACGCTCGACTCCAGGCAGAGCTTCAAGAGCCTGGGCCATCTCGCCCGGTGGTTGGACGATCGCTTGAAAAAAATCTCAACTTGCTGCGTCTCCGCAAATTTATCAAAACCTTTTTTCCTTTCTTGCCAGTACCTTAGGTTGGTTGGTTAGAGGGCAGAAGGCAGGGGGCAGAGGGCAAGAGAGTTGTTGGTTTTTAGTTTTTAGCAGGAGTCAAGAGCGGCTCATGTACTAACAACAACCAACGAATAACCAACAACTGGTTCAACTCAAAGCTTCCAGGCTGATAGCTGATAGCTGACCGCCAATCCTGCTCAAAAGTCTGACGAATGAGAGAGGTATTCAAAGAGTAGTTTCAACATAACCGTAGTAGAGGCATTTCGAGGCTTCGACGCAGGTTGTTCTGCATTCATCCTCTCTCTACTACAGACCCTCTGGGCAGCAAAGAAGCGCTATGTACGACGACCACGGATTTCAGCCAGGCCGAGAGGAACCCAACCCGTCTGGTCTTGCTTCATCATCGCTAGCGGTCGGTGAACCGCTTCTACTAGCCAAACCTGCCCAACCCGCCGTGCAGTTAAGCAATACCACGCTTATTTTGGTGCCGTTGAGTCTGCTGGCACTCTGGGCGATCGCGGTGCTCTGGTTCAGTCAGCACACAAAACGGCACATCACGGTACGACAAAAAGAAGATGGCCGCAAGCTGTTCAAACGCGTGCCTTGCCGTCAATGCCGCTTCTTTAAAGATAATCCATATCTGAAATGCGCAATTCGCCCAAGCGATGCGCTCACAGCCCAAGCGATCGATTGCGCAGATTATGCATCCCACGCCGATCGTCAGCGCCGACAGTAAAAGCGTTTGGCAAGGCTGAAAGCCTTGTATACAGAGACTTTGCCTTGACGTTCAAGCATAGAATCCGCTCGCTCAATTGAATTAAGTTTTGCTAAGAAAAAGCGAAGTAGAGGCTCGTCCAAAGCGGTATAAATGTAACGAAAACTTGAAATATATTTATCAAATTGTGTCGGATATATCCTAGAACGCTTATCTGGTCTGGTTTTCTGATACAAACATGATTGTGCAACTGTCTTAACAGTTTGCGCTCAGTTGCCAGCAAACGATTTTGCTCCCGTGCCAGTTTCCCGAAAGGTGCGCGGTTGAGCGATTTAGGACGTTTGCTGCTAATTGACTGCGACCCCTCGCGCATTAACAGATAAGGAGCTTAACTGCATGTTCACACACGTCAAGCCCACCATCAGACACGTTGCACCCGATGATCTGCGGGGACGCGCTCTGTTGCGAGTGGTCTATGTCGTGCTGGAGCCTCAGTATCAAAGTTCGCTTTCGGCAGCGGTTCGCGCCATCAACCAGAACCACCCCGATCTGGCTGTCGAAATTAGCGGTTACTTGATTGAGGAACTCCGCGATTCGGACAATTACGAGGCGTTTAAGCGCGACGTGGCGCAGGCAAATATTTTTATCGCGTCGCTCATTTTTCTCGAAGATTTGGCAGATAAAGTCGTTGCTGCTGTAGAACCCCATCGCGATCGCCTCAATGTCGCTGTAGTCTTTCCCTCCATGCCCCAGGTGATGCGCCTGAACAAAATGGGCAGTTTCTCAATGGCGCAGTTGGGTCAGTCCAAGAGCGCGATCGCCCAGTTCATGAAGAAGCGCAAAGAGAAATCTGGCTCCGGCTTTCAGGACGGCATGTTGAAGCTGCTGAATACGCTGCCCAAAGTGCTGAAGTACCTACCGATGGACAAAGCGCAGGATGCTCGCAACTTCATGCTCAGCTTTCAGTACTGGTTGGGTGGTTCGCAGGAAAATCTGGAGAATTTCTTGCTGATGCTCGCCGATCGCTACGTGTACAAAGATCTGGATACAGACAGCGGTGCCTTACAGTATCGCGATCCCGTCACCTATCCCGACATGGGCATCTGGCATCCCCTCGCGCCCACCATGTTTGAGGATGTGAAGGAGTATCTCAACTGGTTTAACTCGCGTACCGATATTGCGGACGACCTGAAAGATCCGCTGGCTCCCTGTGTGGGATTGGTGCTGCAACGAACGCATTTAGTAACCGGGGATGACGCTCACTATGTGTCGATGGTGCAAGAGCTAGAAAGCATGGGCGCACGGGTGATTGCGGTCTTCGCAGGTGGATTAGACTTCTCCAAACCTGTGGACGCATTCTTTTACGATCCGTTGTCCAAAGGGCAATCTGCCATTGTGGATGTCGTCATCTCTCTGACGGGTTTTGCCCTGGTCGGTGGTCCCGCCAAGCAAGATCATCCAAAGGCGATCGACTCCCTCAAGCGGCTCAACCGTCCCTACATGGTGGCGCTGCCCCTGGTATTCCAAACCACAGAGGAATGGGAGGACAGCGATCTGGGTCTGCATCCCATCCAAGTGGCGCTGCAAATTGCGTTACCCGAACTCGATGGCGCGATCGAACCCATCATTCTCTCTGGTCGGGATGGAACGACGGGTAAAGCGATCGCCCTGCAAGACCGGGTGGAAGCGATTGCCCAACGTGCGATGAAGTGGGCAAACCTCCGCCGCAAACCCAAACTGAATAAGAAAGTTGCCATTACCGTTTTCAGCTTCCCACCGGACAAAGGCAATGTGGGTACGGCCGCCTATCTGGACGTGTTCGGCTCCATCTATAAAGTGATGGAAGCCTTGCAGCACAACGGTTACGATGTGCAGGAGTTGCCTGAAACGGCTGAAGCTTTGATGCTGGAAGTGCTGCACGATGCCCGCGCCCAGTACAACAGCCCGGAATTGAACGTGGCGTATCGCATGTCGGTGCCAGAATATGAGGCATTGACTCCCTATGCCGATCGCCTCCACGAATCCTGGGGCCCACCGCCCGGACACCTCAACACCGATGGGCAAAATCTGCTCATCTTCGGTAAGGAGTTTGGTAACGTTTTCATTGGTGTGCAGCCCACTTTTGGTTACGAAGGTGACCCTATGCGGCTGCTGTTCTCCCGCTCTGCCAGTCCCCACCACGGCTTTGCCGCCTACTACACGTATCTGGAGCAAATCTGGAAAGCGGATGCAGTGCTGCACTTCGGGACACATGGATCGCTGGAATTCATGCCCGGAAAGCAAATTGGGATGTCCGATGCCTGCTTCCCCGATAGCCTGATTGGTACCATTCCCAACCTCTACTACTACGCAGCGAACAATCCATCTGAAGCCACGATCGCCAAACGTCGCTCCTACGCCGAAACCATCAGCTACCTCACCCCACCCGCTGAAAATGCTGGCCTGTACAAGGGCTTGAAGGAACTGGGCGAACTGGTTGCGTCCTATCAAACCCTAAAAGATACCGGACGCGGTGCCCAGATTGTCGATTCCATCATGGACAAAGCGCGAATCTGTAATCTGGACAAGGATATCGAGTTCCCTGAAAGCGCGAAGGAACTGGACGCAGAAACCCGCGACACGATCGTCGGCAAGGTTTACATCAAGCTGATGGAAATCGAGTCACGCCTGCTGCCTTGTGGCTTGCACGTCATTGGCAAGCCCCCCACAGCCGAAGAAGCGATCGCTACGCTGGTCAATATCGCTAGCCTCGATCGTCCCGAAGACGATATCCTCAGCCTGCCGTCCATCATTGCCAACAGCTTTGGTCGCACGATGGAGGAGATTTATCAGGGGAGCGATCGCGGTGTGCTGGAAGATGTGCAGTTGCTTCAGGAAATCACCCTGGCAACGCGATCGTCCGTGTCTGCTCTCGTGCAGGCACAGGTGGATGCCGATGGGCGCGTTTCCAGAGTGTCCAGGCTCAACTTCTTCAACATGGGTAAAAAAGAACCCTGGGTGGAAGCCTTGCACACAGCGGGTTACACCAAAGTCGAGGTGGATCACATCAAGCCCCTGTTTGACTATTTGGAATTCTGCCTCAAGCAAATTGTGGCGGATAACGAACTCGGTGCGTTGCTGACCGCGCTGGAAGGCGAATACGTCATGCCTGGTCCCGGTGGCGATCCCATCCGCAATCCCGATGTGTTGCCCACTGGGAAGAATATTCACGCCCTCGATCCGCAAGCCATTCCCACCTCTGCCGCGGTGAAATCTGCCAAAGTGGTGGTCGATCGCCTCATCGCTCGTCAATGTGCTGATAATGGTGGGCAGTACCCAGAGACGATCGCGGTTGTCCTCTGGGGCACCGACAACATCAAGACCTACGGCGAATCGCTGGCGCAAATCTACTGGATGTTGGGGGTTGCACCCCTGCCCGACTCGCTGGGACGCATGAACAAGCTAGAACTGATTCCGCTAGAAGAACTCGGCCATCCCCGTATCGATGTCGTGGTGAACTGTTCCGGTGTCTTCCGCGACCTGTTCATCAACCAGATGGCACTGCTCGATCGTGCCGTGAAAATGGCAGCAGAGGCAGACGAACCCCTGGAAATGAACTTCGTCCGCAAGCACGCCCTCAAGCAGTCCGAAGAGATGGGTATCAACATCCGGCAAGCTGCCACCCGCGTCTTCTCCAACGCCTCTGGTTCCTACTCGTCCAACATCAATCTGGCGGTGGAAAATAGCACCTGGGAAAGCGAAGCCGAACTGCAAGACATGTACCTGGCGCGGAAATCCTTCGCCTTCTCGTCAGACAATCCTGGCACAATGGATCAGAATCGCCAGATTTTCGAGTCTGCCCTCAAAACCGCCGATGTCACCTTCCAAAACTTGGACTCATCGGAAATCTCACTCACAGATGTCTCCCACTACTACGACTCCGACCCCACTAAAGTCGTGTCGCGCCTGCGGAATGACGGCAAAGCCCCCACGTCCTTCATCGCCGATACCACCACTGCCAACGCCCAGGTACGTACTCTCTCCGAAACCGTCCGTCTGGATGCCCGTACCAAATTGCTCAACCCCAAATGGTACGAAGGGATGCTCAGTCACGGCTACGAAGGCGTGCGGGAACTCTCGAAGCGGTTGAACAACACGATGGGTTGGTCAGCCACCGCAGGCGCAGTGGATAACTGGGTCTACGAAGATGCCAACGACACCTTCTTCAAAGATGAAGACATGTCCAAACGCTTACTCGACCTCAACCCCAGCTCGTTCCGCAAGATGGTCACGACCCTGCTAGAGGCAAACGGTCGCGGCTACTGGGAAACCTCTGAGGAGAACCTCGATCGCCTCCGCCAACTCTATCAAGAAGTCGAAGACCGCATCGAAGGAATTGAGTAACGCCAGAATTAAAGGAGTCTTGAGGGTGGGCAATGTCCGCCCTTTTTTCATTCAGCCTCAAGTGATATCCTGAACAGATGGCTGAAATCTATGTAGCGATTTGGAACCAGAATGAAGTGGCAATGTCCTCAGTCGATGGCGAACTGATCGTTGTTCTCGTCACAAAGGATGGGCGTTTTCAAGCGCAACAATCTGTGACGGTTCGCCAAGCAACCGCTTTCTTCCGAAATTTAGAGGCTGGGGACTACACGATTATTGCGAGGCATCCCAGCCTAATGCCAATCGAAGCTCGCTACGACGTGGGTTTAGGTGCTGAAGCTGCTTTTGGCATTCGGTTTGTTTATAATGAAGCCCAACGCCGCTTGCTGAGAATTGATACGCAAATGAGGTTTTTCTCATGAACACTAGCGCCAACTCAGACGATTACATTCTGCCAGCAGACTCGATCAGAGCCTATCAACTTGCCGTTTATTTTGAGAGCGAGTGGCTCTGGAAGGAAAAAGACCCCATCTGTCGAGCCAATGCATCAAGACGCTTGGCAGAACTGACGGCAAAACTGGCTGAACTGGAAGAAGCGGAAGCCAAGCAGTTTTCAGAGCAGAATTTGCCGAACGAAGCCGCTTGATCAGCGATCGCTTTACGATCCGCACTCCTTCATCCTTCTTGCAAGCGCGACTCCTGTGGAAAGCTTCCCTAACGCTGCCGTTTTGAACGAGACCCTTCTTGGTTTGAATCGGAGTGATCGTGGTCTGAGCCGAAACGATCGCAGTATGAAGAGGGGTAATGATGGAAGCAGAGTACGATTTCAGTCAAGGAAAGCGCGGTGCAGTTGAACCGATCGCGGCTGGAAAAACTCGCATCACCATTCGGTTAGATGATGATGTGTCGGCATGGTTTCGGGAACAGGTTCATGCAGCAGGCGGCGGCAATTATCAAAGCTTGATTAACGAAGCCCTGCATCAACACATTGAGCAAAAACATGAGCCTTTAGAAGCAACCTTGAGACGAGTGTTGCGCGAGGAACTTGAACGGGTAGGCAAGTAGTAAACACAGGTGATACCGATTTAAAGAATGACGGCTACAGATCAATCGGTGGGTAGGGGCAAGGCAATGCCTTGCCCCTACAGGATGTGTCGCATTTTCAATTCAAATTGGTATGAGATTCACAAGCTAACAAAGTGCGATCGTCCATCTCGTCACTTGAATCGGTAGTAGAAAATCCAATATCAAAACTATGTCATGCGATCGAAACCAGTAGTTCTGCCTTTCTATAAGATTGCAGACTCACTTTTTCTTTACAGAGTAAGCTCGGAGTTGATGGAAGGTGCCCTAGCCATTCCATGAGCCATCGGGTGGTTCCCAATACTTGACGTAGCGAGCTGCGATCGGTTGAATGGCAATATCAACATTGAGTTTATTGGAACCACTTGTACCAGAGTAGGGATGAACAATTTGAGATGCTAATTGCCAATTTTTATTATTGGTTGAGACCTCTACGCGAAAGGTTAGTGAATTCTTAAAGGCACCGTCCCAGTCAATGTTGTAGCCAACCTTATTAAGTACACAAACCGCGCCTAAATCCACTACTTGAACAGTCCCGTTGCCATTGTTGGTTTCGTTTCCCCAACGCCTTGGCTGAGGATAGTTTGTTGTTGTTCTGTAGTCCACTGAATCGTTAGCATTACCCCAAGCGGGATAGGTAATCCCTCCGGCTCTAGCAATGACTCGTTTACTGGCTGCAACATTAACAACCGCCACAGTCTTTCGCTTCGCAGTTGTATTTTTGCCAATGCTGCTTTCTGGCGTTGCTTTCACTGCTGACGGTGGAGACCCAATAGTATTTGATACTTGAGTAGGTTGAGCGTAACCAACCAGTATCAGACCACTAAGGGAGATCCAAGCAGCCAAAGAACGGGCTTGTCTAATCATTTTTCTCATTCAATAGCAATACTCAACCTAGGTTGCACTGCAAGGAGAAAATTCTATCATCTTGACTAAGAGAAATTAGCTATAGCGATCCTATTTGGATTGTGAGAAAGGATTCCACTGGAATCCTTTCTCACCAAGCCTCTCAATCTCACAAATGATTTAGGACTGCTATAGATCGGTGATCGGTTTAGTTTTCCTAAGCAAGCCAGGCAGCAAAAAAGACGAGGAACGGTTAAGATTCAGTGGAGCAATTCGTTAAAGAATGCCCTTTGTCGTAACACAGACCACTCCAATGAGTATTGAATCGATCGACCATTTGTATGTTGAAACCCCTGCTTTTGAAGCAGCCTGTACTTTTTGGAAAGGGCTAGGCTTTAAGCTTGTTGATCAGTGGGAAGAGGAGACCCATCGTGCTTGTCGTTTAGAAGCTGGTAATACCTACATTGTTTTGGCGGAAGCTGCAAAGCCTTCATTGACTGTTCATTTTCGCGTCACTAATCTTGAGAGCGATGCTCAACAGATCGGAAAAAATGAATCAATCGTGGTTCAAACTCCACTAGAAGCAACTCATTGGGGCAGCCATTGGATGTGCGTTCAAGATCCAGATCAACATCTATTTGCTTTAGAAGAATCAAATAACGATTCATAGAGTCGTTATCTCAAGCTAACAGTGCCTATCTACATGTCTAATACAGGGTTGTTTGTAATCGCTGTTGGTAGAGAGCAATTGCCCCTCCACTTTAGTGTTCTCCTTCGCTCTACTGTCTATCTGGATAGTAGATCATCGTGGCTAACGTGTTAAGTTGCTCATAATGTTGCTGCCGTTTAAGCTGACGCTCTTGCCACTGTAAGCCGATTAGTACAGCAATAGAAAGCATAAAACCAGGTTCTTCTAGCAGTGTAAAGATGAAGCCATTAATCAAGACATTAAAAACAATGAATTTGGAAAGGTCATCGGGGCAAAGGCGTTGCCATACAACGATCCAGATATAGATATAAGCAATTAAGCCTAAAACGCCTAAATCCCCCCAAATGGCAGCCCATCCCCAGAAGGGAGAGAACATACTGGAGTCTAGATAGCTGCCATCCCAAATTTTCCAAAACTCGTTTGTCACCACACTATTGCTAGTTGCACCAAGCGGATTGAGAATACTTGCATAGTCTCGAATCATCCAGCCACCAAGACGACCGATCGTGTGCCCAGGGCCGAGTCCTAAAAAGCTATTCAAGATTGATGCGTAATAGGTGGGAATAATGCGAAGCGGTGACAACTTTTGCAAAGTCGCATCACCATCAGGCCCATAAATTTCTGGCCTTACCCACGTTTTGTAAGCTCGAAAAAGTTCGATGTTCTCGACACACCAAAATAACATGAGTACAACCACAGCAGCTAGCGCTACGTATTGTAAAGTCACACGGATATTTTTGGCACGGGCAAGAATCAGGCAAACCCAACTCACTAAGGCGACCAAAAGCACCTGCTTTGCATCGGCAATTAAAATTTGCAGAAAAGCCGCAAAGACGATCGCGAGTCGAATCCAAAGTTTAACGTTTTTAGCAGATGCTAGATAGTAAAGGCTAAAAAATAAGGAAACAGATGCCGCTACGACGTGCCCACCATAGGAGAAATAGAAAACGCCTTGCACATTGTCTTCGATCGTGGCTTTAGTATGAGCGAGAATACCTAAAGCAATAGCAATTCTTTGACCAAATGCCAGGATAGCATGCCCAGCGATAAAGCCTAATAGCCAGTTTCTAAATGATTGAAACTCTTTCCAGGAGATGGGGATACAAAGAATCGTTAGAAGCAGAAGGAATCCTTCCGTCAGCAGTAAAAAATCTAATGTGACATTAATAGCAGCGGCTGTATTGAGCAACGCACTGGCGATAATGACTCCCAGAAACAGTAAAAGACTGGATGCTAAGGCTCTAATCGTGGCAATTTGTTGTCGATCTTTGACGCGGGTTTGAAAGAAAATAAGTCCGCATACGAACGGAACCACTGCAAAGTGCACAAAATTAATGGCTGGCGGTGCACCCATTGCACTCAAAATTCTGGGAAAGAAAGCAGTGGCAAAGGCGATGAGAACGAGTGTTGAGCCTTTGAAGATGCCACCTTCGTGTTGATAGGTCACTGTGTGTCCGTTCATGACGCTCTTTCAAGGTGAGTCTTGGTGAGTATTGTCTGCTGCGGGCAGTCTGATACCAATTTGAATTGAAAATGCGACACATCCTGTAGGGGCAAGGCATTGCCTTGCCCCTACCCACCGATTGATCTGTAGCCGTTATTCTTTAAATCGGTATGACTAGAGTTTATGGCGATGACAGATGATGACGATCGCAAACAATCCGTCGCTTTCACCAACGGCAGCCTGCTCCCTTGTCTCTATTAGCAGCCGTGCCGCTGCTGCATCAGGAAAATGAGCGAACTGGATGGCTTGTTGGTTAGCTGAAGTCTGTTGGCTAAAATCTTTGATGGCAGAACGCAAGTATCATCCGATCACTTCACCTGATTAGGACTTACGCAAAAGCGGTCATCTTTCGCCCCCTAGTCCCCAACTTTTGGGGGAACCGTCTCAATCAAAGCCCCCAAGATTGGGGGTTTGGGGGCAAATGCGTAAGTCCTACTGATGCCTGCGTTCTGCTGGAAGCCTTACTGTACAGCGTTGTCTGCGTTTCAGTCTCTATCTGTTTGCTGGTTGAGTCAGTCTGGAGCGTTTTGCTCTGCTAAAGGTCGGGCTGGACTCTAGGGCAGTCAATCGATTTGCGTTGAGACGGTGTGCCAGTTAGTGCTGAAGCTTTTGGTGAGAGTCAAACGAAGCAACCTTCTTTGCTGCTGCTTAACTCTGTTCTGATTGAACGGTTGTTTTACGTTTAACTGATGTTGCTTAACGAACGTTGCGCTTAACTGATCTCGTGTCTTTTCGGTTTAAGCTGCCTACTCATGCCGTGTGATGAATCGCATGGTTCGCTATCAACCAACTTTAACGGGCGTTACAGATTTAAAGACAGCATTTGGCTGCACTCGTGCGTAAATATCCATCAGCTTGTGGTAGTTCTTAGATGGTGTGTACTTTGCCTCATACTCGGCACGTGCGGCCTTCCGCATCTGCGCGAGTTTACTGGCATTGGTCATCGCCCAGTCAACTTTTGCCGCTAGGTCGTTGGAGTCAGCCGGATGGAAGTGGAGACCAGTCCGATTGTTGTCTACTAATTCGGCGATCGCGCCAATGTTTGACGCAATGACAGGCGTTCCTTTGGCAAAGGCTTCGATAGCAACCCGACCAAAGGTTTCATACCATTTAGACGGGAAGACAAGGAATTGTGCCTCACCCATGAGGGCATACACCTCTGACATGGGTTTGCGTCCTAGCCATTCAATGTGGGGCGATCGTTGGCTAGCTGCCATCACTAGATCGGCAAGCGGCCCGTCCCCAACGATTTTGAGCGGCATGGGATGCTTCAATTTTTCCCAGGCTTCTAGCAGCGTATCCAGCCCTTTTTCTACCGAGAGCCGTCCAACGTATAGCGCATAGCCACCCTGTCCTGATCCCTGACGTGAATCGGAATAGACAAAGTTTGGCTTCACGACAATCTTCTCAGCAGGCAAACCACCCTCAATAAATTTTTGGCGAGCAAATTCAGTCAAGGCGATGTAAACATCCACCATGTCTGTCCATGTGCTCATGGCGCGGTGCGTGGTGATCATAGCTGTAACCGCCGTGCTAGCAGGGCGACTACCGCGATAACACCCACGTGCTACCGCTGGGTATGGGACGGGTTTACCCATGCAGTCTTCGCAAACCTTGCCTTCCCGGAAAAAGAGACCGTTAGGGCACAGTAGACGGTAGTTTCGCAGCGTTTGGACAACGGGTACACCCTCAGCTTTGGCGGCATAATAAACAGAGGGTGAAATCAACGGAAAGAAATTTTGGACATGGATTGCGTTGTAATCAGCTCGCTTCAGCCGTTTGCTGACCATTTGATAGGCTTCTTGAGACCAGATGGTTTTCATAGCCATCTGTACTGGATTCATCTGTGAAACCTGATCGTTGCTCTCCTCGTACACATCAACCAAATGCCCCCTGTCTCGTAGCAACCGCTCTTCGGCTTCGCGTGACTCATCTTCGCCACCGCGAATTTGATACTTGTTATGTACGCTTAGGATACGCATGTGGGTCAATCTCCTGAGTGAGGGCTTGCGTCTCTGCTGCCGAAAGCACGTCGGCATAGAGCTGTGTGAAGCGATGCACCCTAACGTTCCAGTCGAAAACGGTCTGCACCCTCTGCTGACCGGCTTGTCCCATCTGAGTGCCTAGCTCAGCGTTGTGCGCGAGGTGCGCCATTGCCTCTGCTAGATGTTTGACGGCCTGTTCTGGGTCAGGCGCTGGTACTTTGAACCCAGTTGCCTCTGTGACCTGAGTGGCTGGGCCACCCAAATCTAGGCAGATGACGGGACGGCTAGCTGCCATTGCTTCCAGGCAAACCCAACCGCCAGAATCGTGCAGGCTGGGATGGATCAGGGCATGGCACGTCTCCAGCTTTTGCAGGGTTTGGTCACGAGGCAGCAAGCCCCAGAACCGCACCCGATCGCCAATCCCCAACGCTTGAGCCAGCGCTTCTAACGCAGCTTTCTCAGGCCCGTCCCCCACCACCCAGTACTCGGCATCAGGAATATTGAGTTGAGCAAACGCTCGTAGCCCCAGGTGGAAGCCTTTCCAATGCAACAGCCGACCGATCGAGATGACACGAAAGGTTGATTGCGGCATGGGAGACAGAGCCGAAAGGGTGGCGAAATCAGTTTTGGGAATCCCTGCAACCCCGAAAATTTCGATGCGCTTGCACCCCATAGCGGCCAAACGATCGCGGGTTTCGGCGGTAGCTGCCAGGGCGATCGCGCTGCGTCGTGCTGTAAGCCGCACGAAGGGATCGCGTTCACCGAGCGATCGCGCCGTATCACGCAACAGTTCATAGACCTTGCCGCGCAGGCTCAGGTCATGCCAGAAGGGTTTGGGAGCCGATTCGCCACCCCCGATCGGCCCCCAGACAAACGGCACGGGTAGTAGCGCGAGAAAGCTGGGACCCCAATGCTTGACGTAGGTGACGTGGTGTACGAGGTCGAAACCAATGTCGCGGTGGAGCGTTTTAGCGGCAAAGTAGATGCCGACTTGCCAGAGGTAGTAATGCAACTGCCCGCCACGCAACCCCTGTTTCCACCAGCCCATCCAGTAGGGAATGTCGTAGTAGACGATGTGGAGGTTGGGGTCGGGGTGCCTGACCAACTCCGCTTCGATACCAGCACGGTTATCCTCGCGGGTGAGTACCCAGACGTGATGCTGCCCGGTAAGTTCCTTGGCAATATGCCAACCAATGCCGGGATCTGACCCGCGTCCAGGCCCACAGGCATAGGCTGAAAGCAACAGCTTAAGAGGCTTCATAGCGTGTCATCCGAGAGTTGTTCGTACACTTCAGCGATGCGCTCGGCAGTGCGTTCCCAGGTAAAGGCTTGAACCCGTGCCAACCCTTTTTCTATGAGCGATCGACGAAAGGTCGGATCATTCCGAATCCGGCAAACCGCTTGCACGATCGCGCCCACATCCAGCGGTTGCACCACCACAGCAGCATCACCCGTCACCTCTGGCAGCGAAGTCGCGTTAGAAGCGATGACGGGCGTACCACAGGCCATTGCTTCCAGTACCGTCATGCCAAAGCCCTCATACAAAGACGGCGTGAGCAGCACATCGGCAGCGTTGTAAAGCTTGATCAGCGTGTCTTTAGACGTTCTGCCTACGTGGGTGATGACATCGCTCAGGTGATGGGTGTTGATAAACGTTTGCTGAGCCGCGTTGAACGGGGCACCAGACTTGAGCAAATGCACTGGAATACCCTTCTCCTTCAGCACATAAAGCGCTTGTAGCACCGTTTCTATATTTTTGCGGGGGTGGTTGGAACCTACGTTGAGCAGACAAATGGTTTCGGGTGCAAAACCGTATTGCTGCCGGATGTCTGCGATCGCATAATTAGAACCTGGTTGAAAACAGGGTTCCACCGCGTTGGGAATCGTGGTCAATCGTGTCGGTGCGATCGGCAGCAGTCGCATGACATCCTTTGCCGTGTAGTCAGAAACCGTGAGGATGCGATCGGCATGGCAAATGCCCTTCACCGCCAATCGCCAAAACGCGGCGCTAATGGGTGCAAACCGTGCCTGGTCACTAATGTTTTCAGGCTGAAGGAAATTGATGAGGTCGTGGCAGGTCACAACGAATGGGGTTTGGGACGATCGCAGCCAGTACCCAACGTGCCCATCGCTGTGATCCACTACATGCACCACATCAGCTTGCAGGCGTTTGACCCGCGACGGAAAGCGCCAATAGCGTTCGGTGTATTTCCACGCACCCGCAATCGGCGACTTTCCCAAACCGCGAGGAGTTGAGCCAGGTGCTAGTTCAATGATGTTCCACTGCGGTCGAACGGCTTTTAAGCCGTTGACGATGCCATCTGCGTAGACATCCATGCTAAAGGACACACCACGCGCCCTACGAACCATTGCAATACGCATGAATTCCACTGCTCGCGATCAACAACTGAGAGGGTGAGCAAACCAAACTTGCGTTCAGAGACAGAGCTTTAAGGGAGGCAGACCGATTGTGATTAGTTGGGTCTGCGCTTAGAGGTTGGTAGGCTAAAGCGCTGTTTGCTCACGGATGCACCCGTTGTTTCCAGACCGCACTATCAAGCGGTTAATCTACTCTTGATGAGCAGTTAGTCCACTCTTCATAGGTTCGAGCCGTCATCAGGGCATTGTGCTAACAGATATGTCTTGAGATAGAGATTTTGTTTCTTTGCTATGACGTTTTAGCGGAGGCTGGAGCTGTTCAATGAGGGTCATGAAGGCGTTCAATTCGCAGTTCAAGTCCTGCCCCGCGAAGACTTCACGGGCATGCTGGCTGTATGCAGTGCGAGTTTCGCGATCAGTCAACGCTAAGACAGCCTGCGTGAGTGCCTCGACATCTCCGCAGGCGTAAACCAGTCCGTTATGGCGGTGCTGCACCGTGTCGCGGTAGCCCCAATTGCCACAGCGATCGCTCAAAATTGCGGGACATCCCGCTGCCATTGCTTCAGACACCACTAAAGGGTGTGGGTCAATGCGAGAGGTCGAGACAAAGCTATCTAGCGCTGCGTAGTACAGTGGCAGCTTACTCTGGTTCACAAACCCCACGTTTAGCACCTCGCCCTGAAGTTCGGACAGGCGTTGCTCGATCGCGGGCTTGAGTTCACCGCCACCAATCATCACGCCGCGCACCCGTGAATCCTGCTGATGGGCTTTGGCGATCGCCTCGATGAACTCAAACGGATTTTTGCGATCGATATATTTGCCGACAAAGCCGTAGAGAATGGTGTCATCATTCCAGCAAAGCTCCCGTCGGATTGCCTGGATTTCGTCGTGCCGTTGGGCGATCGTCTGCTCAAAGCGATCGCGATCGACGGGATAGCAGCCCCGCACCATTTTCTCGTCGGCCACCCCATAATGCCGCAGGTAAATCTCATTGTGATCGCCGCTCGAAATCCAGCGATCGGCTAACCCATACATCCAGGGATAAAGGATGGCTTGAATGACTTTTCGCAGGTAACTGTAGCGATCGTCGGTGATGATGGTCGCGTCATTTTGCATGATGATGGGAATGCCGCGCAGTTTGCACAGCAGCACCGTCAGACGATAGGAATGGTTGAAAAAGCTGGGCAGAAAAACGGCATCAAAATTCTGCCGGGTTAACCGCGACCATAGGCCTGGATTGAACAATTTCTTGTCAATTTTGCTGGCAACCTTACCGCTGAGCGTGGGCAAAAACTCGTGCTCATAGCCTCCTGTCAAATCCACATCCCACGGTTCGGTGCTACCCAGATGACGATCGCCGCTCATTTGATTCTCATTACACAAATAGAATGCCGTCACTGCGACTCTGGGCTGCTCATTTAACTTGCGCCACAGGGGGGCATGGTGTTGTGTTGGATGTGTAAAGACAATGCCCAGGCGAAAGGGGTTAACCATAGAAGGCTCCAGGGAATAATGGGGGCAAAATTCGTTGAAAAACGGTATTTCGTCGCTCTATGTCTCTCTAAGGTCTTCCCAGCGATCGATAATTATCCGCCTGTAAAAGATGAAGAATTGATGAACCTAACCCAGAAGCCAGGAGAAAAGGTAAAAGCCACTCCTTGCCCATCATCTTGATCTTGACAAATTACTAGCCATAAAATTTACAGCGATAATTTCTAGCCGTAGACAGGTATAACAAAGTTCTGCAAAGGCTTCGACGATCGCAAGTCGAGACATGGGATAGCCAGCGTCGTGGAAACGACCCAGCTACCCTATCAGGCACTTACAACCATTTTCAGTTGCATGCACACACCCAACACCCTGACCCTCACACCCATCCTCAAAGTCGCTGGTTCATACACGACATCATCTGGCTGAAGAAGTCGATCGATCGTTTAAACTGCTTGAAAGAACGGTGGGGTAAAACTGATTTGGAGCCTATGGTGACTGAGCGCAAACACTGGTTTCAAACGGTCTTTCAAATCAAAGGGTCAGTCATTCCCTCCATTTTGGGACGCACAATTCTGTGTGGAGCGTTTGGTATTTTTATTTCTGTGCTGTTTTACTACGGGCTACCCGTAGCCATGCCAACTCTGGCAAGCCTCATTCCTAACATCGTGCTGGGCTTGCTGCTCGTCTTTCGCACTAACACAGCCTATGAGCGCTTTTGGGAAGGACGCAAGAGTTGGGGCACGCTGGTAAATACCGTGCGTAACCTGGCGCGGCAAATTTGGCTAGCGATCGCCACCCCGACAGCAGAAGCTCACACTCAAAAAATGGTCGTTTTGCGAATGCTCGTTGCTTTTTGCGTTGCCACCAAGCTGCATTTACGTCACGAGCCTATCAACGAAGAGTTACAAGCGCTTTTACCACCTGAGAAGTACGACATGCTCCATAAAATGAATCATCCAGCTCTGGAGATTGCGTTTTGGATTGGGGACTACTTCCAGCAGGAGTACGAGCGCAATACCCTCAATCCCTATCAAGTCAGCGCGTTGCATAAACTGCTAGACGCAATGGTGGATATGCTCGGAGCCTGCGAACGCATCCTCAAAACGCCGATGCCACTAGCCTACGCCATCCATCTCAAACAACTGCTGCTGCTGTACTGCCTATCGCTACCCTTTCAAATGGTCGGTAGCATTGGCTGGTGGACAGGCCCCGTGGTGATTCTCATCAGCTTTACCCTCTTCGGCATCGAAGAAATCGGCATCGAAATCGAAAACCCTTTCGGGCACGACCCCAACGATCTCCCCCTGGATGCCATCTGTGCCACGATGCTCCGCAATATTGAGGATTTGATGACGCTAACTCCGGGGGGAGGGATGAAGGGTGGGGGATGAGGGATGAAGGGTGGGGGATGAGGGATGAAGGGGATGGGGAGAGTTATGAGTTTTGAATTTTGAGTTTTGAGTTCTGCTTCCCCCGCTTCCCTCGCTTCCCCTGCTCCCCCTGCCTTTTACCTTCTGCCTTCTACCCCTACCACCCCATCGATAGCCCTACTACGTGCGATCGTGGTTCTTCGTCGCTCGATCGAGTTTCTTCGTCCAGGGCGCGGATCAGGCGATGGTACATTTCTTCTGCTTGCTGGGGCGAGTTGCCAATGCTGGTTAAGCCCAACTTGCCAAACTCGGATAGACAGCCCATGAGGTGAAATACGGTGCCGGTTTCGGTGCTGGTGTCAAAGTGGAGTTGATGCAGGGCGACGATATCCATTAGGTCATTAGGCAGCAAGCCCTGATAGCGATCTTTTTGCAGATTATCGGTGGCAATGTAGTACTTGGGTCGTCCCTGCTGACTGTAGAATAGACCGCTGGACAGGTCATAGCGTCCGTTTGTCAAAAACTTGAGCGTCATGAAGGGGTGAGTCGTACCGCCTTTACGCAGGTTAATTTCGATCGCTTGAATATCCCACTCTGGTTTACCGGGCTGATCGGGTTGATGGACGGCAACAAAATCTACGCCAAAGCGTTCCATTGCTCCTTTTTCGGCAAGATTTTTGCCAATCCGCAGTCCTAAATCCTGCAAGCGTAAGCGGTAGGTTTCATCAGCAGGAAAGCTACAGCCCAAGTAAATCTGTCCGCTGGGGCCACCCAAAATTTGGTCGTGAGTGGACAAAATTTCGACTTCGCCTGTTGGTGTGATCCGACCCTGCACGCTGGGAGATCGCTTTTCGTCACCTTCGAGAAACGCTTCGACGATCGCACCCAACGTTGGAATCCGGCTGCTGAAGTTTGTCCAGGTTTCGGTCGTGGCTTCAAAAGCAAGCTGCTGAAACTGATCTTTCAAGACCTCTACTCGTTTTTGATGCGACGTTGTGCCCGGTTCGGCAAATTGAATCGGACGCAGATCCAGCATCGCGTTTCCTTCGCCCGAAAAGCCCTCGTTGAGCTTGACGACCATGCGGTTGAGGGTGGGCTGACGTTCCCAAAGCTCGGCAGCGGCGATCGCCAACTCCTCAGCGCTCCACAGGCTGTTGCTTCCGTCTGGATGAGGTACGCCAGCTTCTGCAAAAATCTGGCGGCTACCGCTTTTAGTACCCCATTCCAATAAAGCAGGATCAAGGGCATACAGGGGAATGCCGAGCTTCACCGACAGATCCCGCTCTGCTGCCGTAGCGTTGTAGCAAATCATGTAGGCCCGATCGCGCTGCACCGCCATCCGAATGCGCTCCAACAGACGTGGGCGATCGAGAATCTTTTGGCTCAGGGGCCTCAGCGACGAATCGTAGGTAGACAGCAGCAGCAGGCGATCGCGGGCATGGGAAAACGGAATACCCGGCAGCAGTTGCAGGTAATAGTCAATCACGCTGGGATGCAGCGGTTGAGACGTAATGTACACCAATCGTGTACGGGGATTGCGTAGCCGAATCAGCGAGAACAGCAGCCGCTCCTCATAATGGTGCACACCCTGAATTTTGACCAGCTCGTGTGGGTCAAGGCTGAGCGACGGCACCACTACAATATCCGCATCGCTGCCATCAAACCGTTCGACGGTCTGCCAGCGATCGCGCAACTGACTTTGCAGCGTATGAAACTGAGCCGCTGTCTCAGAGGCCGCAAGATTTCTTGTTTGCATCAACACCCGCCCCCGCGCTCCTGGTCGTCCTCATTACAGTCATCTTAGACGAGCAAGAGAAGAAATCTGTCTTCTCTGGGAAGGAGTGCGGCGGTGTGAATGGTCTAAAAGGGGTAGCTAAACACTTGAATGGCAGATCCTTCTTTGGGCAAATCTGCTGATCGCAGACTCAAGGTATTGCTACCTCGGCGTACCGGAGTGCCACTCATGAGTGCCAGAAAACGATCGACCCCCACACTCTCACACTCTTTGTTCGCGGCCTTAGTGCGATAGTGCGTGGGCACAATCAATTTGGGATTGAGCACCTGAACGGCTTGCTTTGCCTCATCAGGTGTATAGACATTTGCCCCACCACCGATTGGCAAAAACAGGACATCTGGCCGACCCATGAGGATTTTTTGCTCTAACGAAATCGGCCCTGCAATGCCACCCAGATGCAGCAGTTTCAGACCGCCCTGCTGCCACTGCCACGCCACATTTGTGCCGAAGCGCTTCCCGCCGAAGCGATCGTGATCCGTCTGAATGCCCTGAATCCGCTTTTTGTTGAACTGATACACGCCCGGTTCATACAGCAGACGCGGGTTGCCAGGAACGATTTCTACCGCCCCTTCATCCAGTAGCTGACTGCTAATCAAGACCAGTTCTACCGACACTTTCGGTGCCTTATAGCCAGCCGTACAGCCCAGCGATCGAAACGGGTTCACCAAAATCCGCCGCCCGTCACCTGTGAATAAAAAGCAGGAATGCCCCAACCACTGCACGCCTAAACCACCGCCACTCTGAGCGTGATAGCCCTGCAACCCAGAAGCCACTCCCAACCCAACCGTAGACAGTAAGCCTGCCCCTGCATAGCGTAACAATCGCCGCCGTCTCATAATCTCCCCTCACCGAACAAAAAAGTGTTGAGTTTTGAGTTAAGAGTTTTGAGTTAACAGGTCGTAGAGGTTGATTGACCTAAACATCAACACCTAAACATCAACTCAAAACTCAAAACTTAGAACTCATAACTGCTCATTGCTGACTGGCGATCGACGCTAAAAAGTTCCTTAATAGCTGCTTACCGGAGTTCGTGAGAACACTTTCAGGATGAAACTGCACGCCTTGAACATGGGGATACTGCCGATGACGCACACCCATAATCGTACCGTCGTCCACCCAGGCCGTAATTTCCAGTACCTCTGGGCAAGCCTGCCGATCAATCACCAGACTATGATACCGGGTTGCGGTCAGCGGATTTTCGATTCCTTGAAAAACGCCCACACCCGTGTGATGGACAGGAGACGTTTTGCCATGCATCAGCACTGGCGCAGACACAATCTTGCCACCAAACACCTGCCCAATGCCTTGGTGCCCCAGACAAACACCCAAAATCGGCAGCGTTGCCCCAAAGGTTTCAATAATCGCTTGCGAAACGCCTGCATCTTCAGGACGACCCGGCCCCGGTGAGATCACGATCGCATCCGGTTGAAGCTGACGAATTTCCGCCAACGAAATCTGATCATTGCGATAAACCTGAACGTCCGCCGCAACCAGAAACTCACTGCCCAACTCGCCCAGGTATTGCACCAGGTTGTAAGTAAAACTGTCGTAGTTGTCAATCACAAGAATCATTTGGAAACCACTCAGGTTTTGGACAAGGGATTGCTTATACCAATTTGAATTGAAAATGCGACACATCCTGTAGGGGCAAGGCATTGCCTTGCCCCTACCCACCGATTGATCTGTAGCCGTCATTCTTTAAATCGGTATTACGCTAAACATCCTAGCCGTTTTATGATTTTTAGCTGTCAGCCCTCAGCCCTCAGCCCTCAGCTTCTTTTGCTGCTCGCCTTCTGCCTTTTGCCCTTTACCTTTCGCCTTTTCCCCTCTACCTTTCGCCTTTTCTTTCCACCCTAAAGCAGATAAGCGGCAATCAATAGCCATAGTTTCGGCAGTAGCAGCGAACTTGCGACACAAACGGCTGCCAGAGCAGAAACCAACACAGCGGCGGCTGCACAGTCTTTAGCGATCTTGGCTAACTCGTGGTAAGACTGCTTCACCGTTAAATCAACCACAGATTCTAACGCGGTATTCAAAAGCTCCATCGCCAGAACAGCCCCGATCGTGAGTCCAATAATTGCCATCTCCACCGCATCGAGCTGTAAAAAAACACCCAACGCCATCGCAAACGTACCGACAAACACATGCACACGGAAGTTACGCTGTGTTTGAAATGCGTAGCTAACACCAGCCCATGCGTACTTAAAACTAACCAGTAGACTTGGCGCAACTTGCCACGAAAGATCTCGGTTTAGCGTTGCGATCGGCACCACTTTGCCATTTGTACGATCGGGGGTCGGGGCTTGAAGTTCAGGAGGCATACACCACAGGGAGAGAGAACCGTGAAGCGACTGAAAGAGACGGAGCTAAGCTTGCCAAAGAGGTAAAGAACCACCGCAAGAAGCAAATGCTAGAACTGCCTTAATTATGTAGCTACTCGTTTTGTGCAGATCATAGCCTTAGCTACAAACTACGAAGCATTCTATCCGGTCTTGCCTCTAAGACCAATGATCTCAAGCAGAACTTGCTGTTGCTTTAACATTCGGTTCAGGCTATCTTCATCCGGATGATCCCAGCCCAGCAAGTGAAGCAGGCCGTGAGCGGCTAACCACGCCAGTTCAACGTCTAGAGAATGTTTCTGCTCCTCGGCCTGTCGTTGAGCGGTACCCACCGAAATCACAATGTCGCCCAAGTAGAGCGGCAGCGTCGATTGCAACTCTTGTGGTTGCGGGTACGCTGATTCGAGCGCCGCAAAGGCAAGCACGTCTGTGGGCTTATCTTGCTGACGGTACTGATGGTTTAACTGTTGCATCTCTCGATCGCCCGTTAAACGTAAGCTCAACTCGTAAGACTCAATGGGCGACTGATCTGGCTCCAATACCTCTAACCAGGCTTGAAACCAGCGATCCCACGTTTCTGAGGCGATCGGGCAGGGCAGCGCGGTTGGATCAGGCGACCAGGCGATCGCGTCCCCTTCAGATAGCGTGTCATGATCCGCCTGTACGCAAACTTCAACGTTCACAGTTCAAAAGCCTCTGCGAATGGCTGCCGTCTAAGTATGCCAAAGGGAGCGCTCAGCCTTTACCGCGTGAGATACGATAGCCCCACCAAAACGGCTAGTAGAGCGATCGTGGTTAAAGTAAAGTGTTGCAGAGAAAGACCACGCTTGCGCACCATGTTCCGCATGGCGAGCTTGACGTAGCTTGGTTTTGGCTCGGTTACCGCTGGTGTCGTCGCTGTCGTCGAAGCTGCGGTAGCCATTTCTGCCTGTGTGGTGCTAGGCGAAAGCACAGCTTCTGCTGGCTCAGGCGAGTTCGCTTCAAAACTGGCATTCTGGGGTTCCATAAACTTTACTGCAATGACCTTACCCACTTATGGTAACAATCGTTGCTCTACAGATGAATGTCTAGGCGAACGTCTTGCTGTGCAGCAGCAGTTAACCTTACTCGCTTGCTATTTACGTTGATTAAACTAAATACGCTTTCAACAACTTACTGCGCTCATGGAAAACAACCTCAGAGTTAAAGCGCTTCCCGTTCTCGCCTGCTTGCTGCACCAATTGCGCTAGCCGAGGACGATCGCTCGATAAGGTTGTGATCAAGTCGCCGAGTTGTTTCCATTGATGGATCGGTACAAAAGCACCGCCCCCCAGTTCTTTTACAAGATCATCCGCATAGTCGCTCTGGTAACCCACGATCGCCGTACCACTGATGAGTGCCTCGATCAAACAGCGCGGTGACTCGGATGTAATGTGCGTGAACAGCATCACATGAGCCGCACGAATTTTTTGCAGCAGACAATCGCGATCGCTCTCAAAACCAGCCAGTTCGATGACGGCTTCTAAGCCGCGATCGGTGATCATGCGCTGCATCTCTTCCCGCAGACTGCCAGCACCGAGCCAAGTCGCTTTTAGGTTGATGCCTAAATGATGGGCACGTTCGATCGCTTTAATCCAATCTAAGGGCGCTTTCATCGTTTCCATGCGACCGGCATAGCAAATCTGGATGGGTTGACCATTCAAAACAGCGGCTACTTTTTCGCTGAGCGCTGCTGGTGCAATGGCATCTAATGCTTTTGTATGAATGTCGTGAACCAGAAAGCTGTTGTGGCAAAGTGGACTGTAAGCTGAATAACAGTCGGCTCCATGCCACAAACCAAGCGCCGCCCGCCGCATAATCCACCCGTTGTATTTTTCGATGAGGACGGAGAACACTCTGGCTTTCAAGCGCTTCGGCAAGCTTTTGTCCTTGGAAACTTGCAGGATGTGCTCATGTTCAACCCAATCCATGTGGATCGCATAGGGACGCTTTTGCCGATGAGCCGCGATCGCCCCCACGGCTGCCCAATCGCCGACTAGTCCACCCAAGCAAAACTGCAAGTAGCGGCTACGCGCAACCAATTGCGCTAACAACGACTGGGTTGCACGATAATGTTTCCCAAAAAGCGCGAACGAATACGCCCACGGCAAGGGCACAAACTCAAAGCGCTGTGGGTCTGCCAACGTTGCGGTATCACGCCAAACGATATTGGTCTGCTCTGCTGCCAGTGATTCTGGCATAAGTAGCGCGGCTACGGTGACAAAGCCAAAATTATCAGCCCACTGTTCTAACCCATTGCAGGCTTGCGCTTCAAAGAACAAGCGACCATCTACGAAGCGGAGCGGTACTGGTAATACCAGCAGCATCCCTTTTTGTGAAGTGTTTGTTGCGGCTGTTAAGCGAATCGATTCATCAACCTGCTGTGTAGCAAGATTAGCCATAGCGCACCAGCCTCAAAATTTTCAAAAGGAAAAATGCGTTGCACAAACCCTTCTCTGTGTAAGCTACCAAACCGATGAGATGTGCGTAAATGCATTCCACTGAGGCTTCACAGAATTTACCGTTGGCCTTTGTAAAACCTTTACGCATAGAGCTTACACACTCGCCTTTCTTTCTGGATGGTTCAATGGGCTCTTGGCTGCCTTTTTGATTATTTGCTAAACGATGCCGTGTACCCTCTACAGTCCTGGTACACCTTGTCAGAAGTAACTGATCATCTCACAAAAGCTCAGAGGCAGAAAGAACAACGTTTTTGCCTTCTGCCCTCTACCTTCCTACGTCTGCCTTCCTGTGCTAGCTATCAACCAGTTGAGCTTCTTGACGTAAATATGCCTGGATAAACGGGTCTAGATCGCCATTCATTACATCGGTAATAGCTGTGGTTTCAACGCTGGTGCGAAGATCTTTCACCATCTGGTAGGGATGAAACACATAGTTGCGGATCTGATTACCCCACGCTGCCTCGACCATATCGCCGCGAATATCAGCAATTTCCTTGGCTTTCTGCTCCTGGGCAATAATCAGGAGCTTTGCTTTAAGAATTGCTAAGGCTTTTTCCTTATTCTGAAGCTGCGATCGCTCTTGAGTACACCGCACGGCGATCCCCGTGGGAATATGCAAAATTCGCACAGCCGTTTCCACCTTGTTAACGTTCTGCCCCCCTTTGCCACCTGCACGGGAGGTGGTGATCTCCAGATCTTTATCGGGAATGTCAAGCTGCACAGAATTATCAATCAAAGGCATCACCTCTACCCCTGCAAAGCTGGTTTGGCGCTTGTCGTTGGCATTAAAAGGTGAGATGCGTACCAGGCGATGAGTCCCTTTTTCGGACTTGAGATAACCGTAGGCATAACGCCCGTCAATTTCGAGCGTGACGGATTTGATCCCGGCTTCATCGCCGTCCGATCGTTCAACTTCATGAACTTTATACCGATGGTCTTCTGCCCAGCGAAAATACATGCGTAGCAGCATCTCAGCCCAATCTTGAGCATCTGTGCCACCTGCACCCGCATTAATGGTCAAGACAGCACCTTTCTGATCGTAGGTGCCTGACAACAATTGCTGAAGTTCCCACTGGTCGAGGGCCTCACTAAGCTGCATCACATTTGAGTGCGCTTCCTGGAGTAAGGACTCATCCTCCTCTAGCTCCAGTAGTTCTAAGACGGCTCTGGCATCTTCTAAATTTGTCTGCCACTGGTCAAACTGTTCAAGATGCGCTTTGAGGTCGTTGAGCTCTTGCAACGTGTGTTGGGCGCTGTTTTGATCATCCCAAAAGGCTGGCTGGGCGGCAACTTGTTCTAAATCTTGGATTTTGGCAGTGATTGCAGGTACGTCAAAGATAGTCCTGAGTTTTACTCAGGCGCTCAGACAACAATTCGACTTCTCGCTTAATTTCGAGGGCTTCCATCACGATCGCAAAAATAACAGTTCGATTAATAGTTTAGGCGATTGCTGAATGCAAAGACGCGATCATCAGCCCTTGAAGACATCGCTTCTTGTATGAAGCTGTCTTTAATGAAGCTGCGATCGCGTCTCCGTTACGAAATATGAAGCACTTGCTTCTCGCTGGGATGTTTAGCGTCGTCCGTTCAACGCAATGAGCAGCCGCAAGATGAAGACAAACAGGTTGATGTAGGTCAAATACATCGACAGCGCGGCTGGTAGATACTGATCGTCTCGGTAGGTACGGGGCAGAATGTAGAAATCAACAACCGCCGCACCCGCAAACAGCAGCACACCAATGCCTGAGATAGCAACTTCTAAAAACGTAGGTGTGTAAATGCCGAAGAAACTTAGCCCAAATTGCAGCAACACAACTACAAATAGGGCAATAATGCCGAGGCGTACCGTTTTAGCCAGGGCTGAGCCATCGGCATCGCTCAGGTTAGAGCCAATTTGCCGCCCCGCAATGAACGCGATCCCGCAGCCAAGAGCCGCAATGCCAACGCCATTGATACCAACTCCCTGCGTGCGGAGGGCAATCGCCACCAGACCACTGAGCGTATAGCCCGAAAGCAGGCTATAGGTCGCCAGCAGGGGCAGCGCGACCCCATTGTTGCCTTTTTCTGCGACGCTAGATGCCACAAAAAAGAGAATGAGTTCTAACACCACCGCACCAATCACGGTAGGGAAGAAGATTTCTGGATTATTTTGTAAAACCTTTAGACCGCCAAAGGTGCCCACAGCAGTGAGTACTAGCCCACCACCCAGCCAGGGCAGCGCGTTGGCAATGACATTAGGACCCACAAGTGCGTGACCTTGAGCCTCACGCATGGCTTGCCGAAAGTTACTGGTATTACTCACAGGACGCTCTCTCGTTTAAGAAACAGTAATGGATCGTCATAGTGTCTATTTTCGCTCGAATTTTGGGAAACCGATCCAGACGCGGCTGATAATTTACCCGCCTGGTCGCCACTAAATCATGAGGTGTTAGACAGCTAGCGATTTAGTCGCGCTTACGTGTTTATGCCGAACTGCCCTTAGACCTCCCTGTATGAGTACCGTAGATCGACGATGGTGAGACCCCCTCTGCGTGAAGAACAATAGGCTCAACTCTGAAGTGAAAGGTGACCTGCAGATGATGGCTACTCAATCCTCGATTCGTTCACGCGGTATGGAATTGCTGATGTCCTACTATCAGCAGCCCTCGGTCAGGGTACGCAACCAACTGGTGCAGTTAAACGCAGGCTTGGTGAGAAAGATTGCTCATCGCGTAAGCCACCAGTGCGCTGAGCCTTATGAAGACCTTGAGCAAATTGGCTACCTGGGTTTGATCCGTGCCATCGAGCGTTTTAATCCTCATCAAGGGTGTGCGTTCAGTTCCTTTGCTGTTCCTTATATTCGTGGCGAGATGCTGCATTTTCTCCGCGATCGCAGCGGTACCGTTAAGATTCCCCGCCGCTGGCAGCAACTCAACAAAGAAGGTCAACGAGTGCGTGAAGCGTTGATGGAAGCGACAGGTCGTCAGCCTGGCGATAATGAGATTGCAGAAGCGCTGGGTGTCACGGTTAACGAATGGCGTGAAAGCAAGTTAGCGACCAAAAATCGGTTGCCACTTAGCTTGGATGCTACGATTTGCCAGCAAATTGACTCACCCATGACGCTCGGCGATACCTTACCCGATGCTCACTATCAAACCTTGCAAAATCTAGAGGAAGACCGCCAGCAGCTTCAGCGTGCCCTCAATCAACTAGAAGACAAAACACGTCAGGCGATCGAGTTTGTGTTCATCAAAGATTTGTCTCGTAAAGAAGTCGCAGAGCAAATTGGCGTTAGCCCCATGACTGTCACCCGCCGCATCCACCGTGGAATTCAGCAAATGGTAACGCTGCTTCAGCCTCAAGTGTTGCAGACCGATCCTTAAGCGTTGCAACCCATTATTATTCGGTTACGCTTTCACTAAGTAACTAGTATCCTGTGCTGGGTCGGCTGTAGCTGATCCAGCTTTTTTAATGAAGTAGAAGGGAATGGGGAGTCGGTTAAGGATGAGGGATGAAGGCTAAAGGATGAAGGATAAAAAGCTGACGGCTGACAGCTAATTTAACCGCTCTTTTCACTCAAAACTCAGAACTCAGAACTCAGAACTCAAAACTTCTTGTTTATCCCCTTGCACCTAAAATCATGCCAGCTAGTAGCACAAAACCGATCGCAACGTTTTGTTTAAAGAGTTGGGCGTAGGTGTGGTGTGGAATGGTTTTCTGGCAGAGGCGGTAGTATTGCCATGCCCAGAGGAGAGCGGCGATCGCTAGCGTGATCCAGAACGCTATGCCTAGAGACATCACGAGGCCCAGTTGCCATAAGCAAAGAACGGTACCTGCGTAAAAGAGACCGACTGCGTGCGCTACGTAGGCACCGAAGAAGAGGGCACCCGATTTGATGCCAATGCGGCGATCATCATCGCGATCGGACATGGCGTAGACAATATCGAAGCCGAGCGTCCACAGTACAGTAGCTCCCCAGAGCAGCCAGGTCGCGGTGCCCAGACAGGGCGTTGGTGCAGGAGTTGCATTACAGCTAACGGCACTCCAACTAATGAGGACGGCAAAGCCCCAGGCGATCGCCAACACCAACTGCGGGATGGGAAACAGGCGCTTTGCTAGTGGATACAGCACAATCACGGGCACGGCTGCCACGCAGAGCCAAAAGGTAAGCGGGTTGAGATACAGTGATAGCCCCCACGCGCAGACAAACGCAACCAGCGCAATGACAATGCCAACCTTAACGGAAAGAGTTCGTGCTGCCAGCGGACGGCTACGGGTGCGCTGCACTTTAGGGTCAATGTCTCGATCCCAAAGGTCATTGACAACGCAGCCTGCCGCACTGGTTGCCAGCGTTCCCAGGACAATGACTCCGATCAGCAGTGGTGGTGGAGTCCCTCGTGCGGCAAGCACAACAGCCCACAGTGCAGGAATCATTAAAATCAGGCGACCTTCTGGCTTATCCCAGCGTAGAAGCCGAAAAACGGTTAGCCAGGTAGGTGCAGGGCGTTCAGGGGAAGCAGTCATAGAGAAAACTGGAATAGAGGGTCAACAAGATATCTTGACCAAAACCTCGGAGGTTTAAGCAACGACATCAATAATGCTTGATTCCTGGTTCAAACCTCCGAGGTTTGCGTCGGTCGTATTGAATTAATTCTCGTTCCTCAGCATGCGCTGCTGTACCTGTTGAAGCTGCTGACTATCTTTTTGCCAGATCGTCCATGCGCTGAGGCGAAGTGACACTTTTTCGCCGCTGGCATCGGTGGTCAAACCGTATTTTTGCCGCAGCATGGTCGCGTCTGCCAGAGAAACGGGTACGAACTGATCGAAAACATCATCATAAAGCCACTGGGTGTTTGCGGCTTTGAAGGCCAGGTAGTCTTTCCACAACTTGAGAACAAGCTGATGATCGCTGATCGCGGCTGCTAGCACGGGATAGATGGGATGACGTTTTGCCTCTGGCAGCGACGCAAACTGCTGAAAGGTTTTCTGTAAGGCCTCGACAAGACGGGTGTAGTCTTCGTAGCTAATGCCAATGCGCTGAGGGGTTAAATTTGCCTGGTAGACGTTATCTGGAATGCTTTTTAACTGAGTTGCGATCTCTGAAAAATGTTTGAGGGTCAGGATGGCTTGCTTTTCGGTGATGAGGCGCTGGGTGATTGCGTTTTGGTTACTGCGGTAGACGGGCAGTTTTGCCTGACTTTGTGCTGCGATCGCAGTGGTGGGTGGAATCGACTGAAGCATGGTAATCGCGGCTTCCCATTTTTCGCTGGCGCGCTGCCAAACTTTGAGCGTGTAGGGTGGCTTTTGAACGGTAACCGCTGCCTGCCATGCTAGTGTTTGAGCGGCTTTAAAGCGATCAGCGGCGGTTGTCTCGGTGGTGAAGCGATCGTTGATAGCCGCATAGTTAACCTGATAAACGGCTATTTTTTCCTTTGCCTGAGCTGAAAGGGCAGTTCCTTCGGGAATCGTTTCTAACAGGTTGATTGCCTGCCGCCACTTGACCCGCGCGGCTTGCCAGGTTTCAACCCTGTGTGGTGGATGTTGTACCATGACGGCTGCGTCCCAAGCGAGTTTGCGAGCTGCAATAAAGGTGCCGAGCGCTGACGTTGCCTGCGGGGAAGTCGCATCCGCAGGTGATGAAGCCGTTTTTACCGTTTGGCTGACCTCATCCGCAAAGCCGCGATTGTCAGCATGACAGGCTGTTAGCAGCATCAGGCCGGTCGATAAAACGATGGTTAAACGCAAACAGTGCATCACTTTCGATCGTGGATGATTGGAACTTGGAGGGGCAGTCCAGGTGCATTGCTAGACTGAGCCGTTGTGGCTCCTTACAGTTCTAACCTGCCTCAAACCAATGTGAAGGATGAGAGGATAGCATCACAGCGTACAATCATGAGAGCGACCCGACGAACGGCGAGAGCGTGATTCTGTAGATAAAGCAAATAGATAGAGTAAATCGACGATGCTATTGTGCTCAAGTGTGGCTCAAGCCCCTGCTATCATCCTGGGACCATCCTAATTCACAACCCAATCTCTCTATGACTGCTCGTTCTCAGCTTTACGAAGGCAAAGCAAAAATTCTCTACACCACTGATGATCCAGCGGTGCTGCTTACCTACTTTAAAGATGATGCCACGGCCTTCAATGCCCAAAAGCGCGGCAGTATTGAGGGCAAAGGAGCCTTTAATTGCGCGATCGCCAGTCATTTGTTTAAGCAGCTAGAAGCCAGCGGCATTCCCACTCACTTCATCGAGCAAACGAGTGCAAATGAGATGCGGGTACAGGCCGTGCAGATTGTGCCACTTGAGGTGGTGGTCAGGAACATTGCAGCGGGTAGTCTCTGTCAACAAACGGGATTGAGCCTGGGCACTGTGCTGAAACAACCGCTGGTGGAGTTTTACTACAAAAATGATGCGCTGGGTGATCCATTGCTAACGCTCGATCGCTTACTCCTACTGGAGCTTGCCACAGCAGAACAGGTCGAGCAACTCCGAGTTATGGCACTCAAGATCAACGACGTGTTGCAACCGTTCTTTATGACCTGTGGTATCACGCTGGTTGATTTCAAGCTAGAGTTTGGACTGGATCAGCATCAGCGACTGCTGTTGGCGGATGAGATTAGTCCCGATACCTGTCGCCTCTGGAATTTGACGGAGGATGATCCCAAGCAACGGGTCATGGATAAAGATCGCTTCCGTCAAGACTTGGGTGATGTGGCATCGGCTTATCGGCAAGTTATGGAGAGAGTGCTGCAACAGGCATTGTAGCGATCGTTCTAAGATGAGGCTGTCTTGTCCGAAACCGTTTTCCAGGTAGTTGCTCCTGGTGCCAAAGCACTCATTCTGGCAAGCTCACTATATTGGTACCAAGCAATGCGGTAAAATTTCACAGTTTGTCTGTTGTTTTAATCTCGCCCAGGTTTAATCTGCCGACGTTTTTGCTGTTTCATGGGTCCTGCTTTAGACAGGGCGTGGTGTGTGGACGTGTCAACTAATCCGAACAATATGCGTTTTTCTCCAGTTTTGGTGGCGTTTCTGGCTGCCACGGCAACGCTAGGTATGTCTAACACAGCCAGGGGGGAAGCTCCCGACCCAGCGCTTGTGCGAGCGGCATCGAATCAGTCTGCGACAGCTACCGATAAAGGCTCGATTAACAAACCCTCGATCGGCAAGCCTGCGATCGTGAAACCAGTCGGGAACGCTGCGATCGCCACACCAGCGACGATCGTTCCGCCAGCGACCATCGTGACTCAGGCAAAAGCGAGTCAGGCAGAGTTACTGAGTGGGCTTTCTGCACCGTCAAGCGCGAAACGGACAAAAGCCAGTCAGCGGTCAAAGTCTGCTGTATCTGCGATCGCTCAAGCTGGGCCAGGGCAAGAAACTCCCAGCCAGATTCAGCTAACGCCAGGTGGCAGCTCTCCCGCTCCACAGCCTAGCCCTGAAGCCTCCCCAACGCCAACCCCAGAAACCACCCCTTCTCCAGGTACCACTCCTGCCCCAGAAGCGTCTCCCGCTCCCGAAGCAACTCCCGCCCCAGAAACTGCGCCGACTCCTTCTGCACCAACCACAACGCCAGAGACGACTGCGCCTACAGAACAAGAACCTCCTGTGCTGGTGAGTGAAGTCGTTGTCCAGGGCGTTGAAGGAGACATTCAGCAGCAGGTTTATCAGGCGATTCGGACGCAGCCAGGACGCACCACAACGCGCACTCAGCTACAGGAAGATATCAACGCTATCTTTGGGCTGGGCTACTTTTCTAACGTGCGGGCCGTGCCAACCGATACTCCCCTGGGGGTACGCGTCACCTTTGAAGTGCAGTTAAACCCTGTGCTGCAAAAGGTGCAGCTAGAGGGCACAACCCTTTTACCAGAACCAGTGCTTACGGATGCATTCAGTGATCAGTACGGCAAAGTACTGAACCTGGTGCAGCTGCAGGAAGGCATCAAGAAAGTCAACAAATGGTATCAGGATAATGGCTATGTCCTGGCTCAGGTGGTTGAAGCGCCGCAGGTTTCGCCCGATGGTATTGTCACGCTACAAGTGGCTGAAGGGGTGGTTGAAGATATCCAGGTACGCTACGTCGATAAGGATGGCAACGAATGTAAACGAAACGATCAGGGTAAGTTTGTCCTTCTGGACCCTCAAGGCAACCCGGTCTTAAATAAAGAAGGCAAGCCAACTGGATGTCGGGCACGCACGCGCCCCTATGTCGTCAAACGCGAGTTTGAATTGAAGCCTGGACAGGTCTTTAACCGCACTAAAGTGGAACGTGACTTACAGCGCGTTTTTGGCCTTGGCATTTTTGACGATGTGAAGCTATCGCTGTCACCGGGACAAGATCCCCGTAAAGTGGTGGTTGTGGCAAATGTGGTTGAGAAGAACACGGGATCGATCGCAGCCGGTGCCGGGATTAGTTCTGCAAGTGGTCTCTTTGGTACTGTCAGCTACCAGCAGCAAAACGTGGGTGGTAACAATCAGAAGCTGGGTGCTGAGGTGCAGTTGGGGATCCGAGAAACGCTGTTTGACCTGAACTTTACCGATCCGTGGATTGGGGGCGATCCCTACCGCACGTCGTATACAGTGAACCTGTTCCGACGACAAACTATCTCGCTCATCTTTGATGGTGGCCCAAGGGATGTGAACCTGCCAAACGGCGATACCCCCAGAGTCGTGCGGACAGGAGCAGGGGTTAGCTTCTCACGTCCGCTAAATGGTAATCCGTATACCCGACCCGAATGGGCTGCTTCACTGGGCTTCCAGTATCAGCGCGTCAGAATTAATGATGGTGACGGCAGACTAAGCCCACGAGATGAATTTGGTAACAACCTCAGCTTTAGCGGCGAGGGCAAAGACGATTTGTATACGGTGCAGTTTGGGGTCGTGCGCGATCGTCGTAATGACCTCCTGCGACCCACAGCAGGATCGTTGCTGCGACTGGGAACTGAGCAATCGATCCCTCTGGGTAAGGGTAATATTCTCTTGAACCGATTGCGGGCAAGCTACAGCTTCTACATACCCACACGCCTCCTACAATTTACACCTGCCTGCCGCGATCCCAAATCTAGAGACTGCCCGCAAACCTTTGCCTTCAACGTTCAAGGAGGTACGGTGTTGGGTGATTTACCCCCCTACGAAGCGTTTGCCTTAGGCGGCAGTAACTCAGTCCGGGGGTATGACGAAGGCGATCTGGGCAGTGCCAAGACCTTCCTTCAGGCAACCGTCGAGTATCGCTTCCCGGTGTTTTCTGTCATTTCGGGTGCGCTTTTCTTGGATGCCGCTACCGACTTTGGCACTGGCGATAACGTTCCAGGTAATCCAGCAGGCGTTCGTGGCAAGCCAGGAGAAGGCTTTGGCTATGGCTTGGGTTTGCGGGTGCAGTCACCTTTGGGACCGATTCGGATTGACTTTGGTATTAACGATAGCGGTGATACGCAGTTCCACTTCGGTATCGGAGAGCGCTTCTAATGGAACCAGAAGTCAACCGTCAAACGCTAGAAACAGGCGGCTTTGGCAAGGGGCTACAACAAACGCTGCGGACTGGCTTTGTGCGATCGGGCATTGGCCTCCATACCGGAGCGTCGGTTCAGGTGCGCGTGTTACCAGCCACTGTAGGTCAAGGGCGCTATTTTGTGCGGGTTGATCAACCAGGTACACCAGTCATCAAGGCCCAAATAGCAACCGTTCGCCCAACCCAACTCTCGACTGAATTAGCCCAAGGTGAGGCCACGGTGCGGACAGTTGAGCATTTGTTAGCCGCGCTAGCCGCCTTGGGCGTGGACAACGCTCGCATCGAGATTAACGGGCCAGAAGTTCCGCTGCTGGATGGGTCGGCCAAGGATTGGGCAGAGGCGATCGTTCAAGTTGGTACAGTGCCCCAATCTGAACCGCGATCGGTCTGGGCACTGCCAGAGCCGCTATGTGTCCAAGAGGGCGATGCCTTTGTGATAGCACGTCCCTCTAGTGAACTGCGCTTTACCTATGGCATTGATTTTGATTTGTCCGCGATCGGCAATCAGTGGCACAGTTGGTCACCCGATGCAATGCGTGAAGAGTCCTTAACCTTTGCCGCTGTCATTGCGCCTGCCCGCACCTTTGGACTCGCCCACCAAATTGAAGCGCTCCGCGATCGGGGGCTGATCAAAGGCGGGAGTTTAGACAATGCGCTGGTCTGTGGCTCCGAAGGCTGGTTAAATCCGCCGTTGCGATTTCTAAATGAACCAGTTCGTCATAAACTTTTAGATTTAGTAGGAGATTTGAGCCTGCTAGGAAACTTTCCCGTAGCGCATTTTCTGGCATACAAGGCTAGCCACCATCTGCATACTCAATTGGCACGTTCGATTGCCGCCCTTCACTGTTAGCTACTCGTCGCCGCTTCCAAGTTTCCAGAAAAGATAGTCGCTAACCAACATGTCCTCCGGCCCTACTGCACCTCTATCGAAGCCCTAAACCCATGTCGATCTTCGCTGATGTCAATACTCCCGATGCTCCTTCCAGCCATGTGACAACGCCTCTTCAAGCTGAGATGGATCACATCTCCTCTGAACACTCCCATCCCGAAACTGAAGTGACCATCCCGGTTGAAGAGATTCAAAAGCTCCTACCCCATCGCTACCCGTTTTCGCTAGTCGATCGCATCATTAAGTACGTGCCAGGAAAATTTGCGGTTGGCATTAAAAACGTCACTTTTAATGAACCTCATTTTCAAGGCCACTTTCCAGGCAGGCCGATCATGCCGGGCGTGCTAATTGTGGAAGCAATGGCACAGGTGGGGGGCGTTGTGTTGACACAAATGGCAGACGTGCAAAGCGGGCTGTTTATGTTTGCAGGTATCGATAAAGTGCGGTTTCGTCAGCCTGTCGTACCGGGCGATCAGCTTATCATGACAGTAGAGCTGCTCTCGGTGAAGCGCCGTCGTTTTGGCACCATGCAAGGACGGGCCGAAGTCGATGGACGGCTTGTGGCTGAAGGGGAACTCAAGTTTGCCCTTGTTGATTAATCACCGTTCAAGACTCACACGAGATTGCTGTTGGGCCAATCTATGTTCTCGATCTGCCGCGTTTTCAGTCTGTCTAAAATTTGTTTAGTGTGGTTAAACGGCTGAGAGTTTGCTGCGTTATCAGTTTCTACCCCGTAACGTGTCACCACTCCTACCCCATCCTCGATCGCTAATACCCTATGGCAACCTTAATTCATCCAACGGCTGTGATTCATCCTGGTGCTGACTTGCACCCAACGGTGCAGGTGGGTGCGTATGCGGTCATTGGTGCGCGGGTTAAGGTTGGCGCAGAAACTACGATCGGCCCTCACGTCGTGCTGGATGGTTGGACAGAGATTGGCGCGAGAACTCGCATTTTTCCCAGCGCGACCATTGGCTCAGAACCTCAAGACCTCAAGTACGACGGCTCCGAAGGCTTAGTTAGCATTGGCGATGACAATTACATCCGTGAATACGTCACGATTAATCGACCCACCTATGCAAACGAAGCTACGTTGATTGGCAATGGCAATCTGCTCATGGCCTACGTCCACGTTGGGCACAACTGCGTGATTGAAAATCAGGTGGTTATTTCTAATGCTGTAGCGCTGTCAGGCTACGTTCATATCGAATCGAGAGCACGCTTGAGTGGGGTCTTTGGGGTTCACCAGTTTGTCCACATTGGGCGCTATGCGATGGTGGGTGGGATGAGCCGCATTGTGCGTGATGTGCCGCCCTACATGGCGGTTGAAGGTAATCCTGCACGGGTGCGATCGCTCAATCGGGTTGGTCTCAAGCGTGCTGGCTTTGCAGATGCGATGGAGGGGAAACCGTATCAGGCGCTCAAGCAAGCTTTCCGCATTCTCTACCGTTCTGGCCTCTCCCTCAATGAGGCGCTGGAGAAGCTAGAAATGCTGCCATATGATGAACATGTGCATCACCTCCAGCACTTTTTACGATCGTCTCAGCAGCCAGGGCGACGGGGGCCAACGTCTGGTAAGCGAGTGGTAACGTCAGGTGATGACGATGATTGAGCCAGAACATGAGACTGGGCATGAAGGCACAGTCATTCAAACGGATAACACCATTCCTCAGGTAACTGCTTCAACTCAACACTCAACACTCAACACTCAACACTCACCTCGCCCCATACGTCTGTTCATTAGTACGGGCGAAGTGTCGGGCGATCTTCAAGGATCGCTGTTAATTAAGGCGTTGAAGCGTCAGGCTGAACAACTAGGACTCGCACTAGAAATCTTGGCGATGGGGGGCGATCGCATGGCGGCAGCAGGCGCAACGCTCCTGGCGCATACCAGCGCGATCGGCTCGATGGGCATTTTTGAATCCTTGCCGTTTGTGTTGCCGACTCTCAAAGTGCAGCGTCAGGCGAAACGCTATTTGCAGCAGCATCCACCTGATTTAACCGTTCTCATTGACTATATGGGACCTAATCTGGCGTTTTGTGAATATCTGCCAGCTCAGTTTCCCAAGGTTCCGATCATCTACTACATTGCGCCGCAAGAATGGGTCTGGGGCGATCAATGGCCGTGGGGAGTTAAGCTTTTTCGCTCTGATCTGGTGGTCAAAGCAACGAAGCGCATACTGGCGATCTTTCCGGGTGAAGCCAGCTATTTTCAACGCAAGGGGGGGCAGGTTGCCTGGGTAGGACATCCGTTGCTCGATCGCATGCAAAGCGCCCTCGATCGAAACAGTGCTCGCTCTGCGTTAGGCATTCCAGCTGATCAAACGGCGATTGTCCTCCTACCAGCCTCACGGCAGCAAGAGTTAAAGTACCTGATGCCCGTGATGTTTGCGGCTGCCCAGCAGATTCAGTCCAAGTTGCCCAACGTACACTTCTGGATTCCGCTGGCGTTAACCAAATATCGTGCCCTCATTGAGCAAGCCATTCAGCGCTATGGGTTACAGGCTACTCTTCTCGAAGAGCCACGAGCCGCTGCCAGCGATGTTGCAGCGTCTTCGCCCACCCTTCAAGCGATCGCGGCAGCAGACTTAGCCATTACCAAGTCGGGCACCGTTAATCTCGAAATTGCCCTGCTTAAAGTGCCTCAAGTCGTGATGTACAAAGTTAATCCGGTCACGGCCTGGATTTTAAACCGTGTGCTCAAGATTTCGTTGCCGTTTGTCTCGCCGCCGAACCTGGTAGAGATGAAGCCGATCGTGCCGGAATTTTTGCAGGATCAGGCAACGCCAGAAAACCTGGTTCAAGAAGCGTTGGCGCTGCTGTTAGATCAGAACCGTCGTCAGACCATGATGGCAGACTATGACAGTATGCGTCGTGCTCTGGGCGATGTTGGCGTGTGCGATCGTGCCGCTCAAGAAATCTTTAGCCTGCTGGATGAGGCGGCAGATGGCAAGCGCTAAGAGAGTCGTTTTTTCATGCCGTTTTAAGCCGTGTTTAAGGCAGAACACTTAAGCTAAGCGTCGGAAAGCAGATGCCACATACCACACTTAACACTCATAACTCCCTCTCCCCTTACCCTTGCGTTCTCAATCTTCTCTGGCATTTACCTGATTAACGTCGATCGTCGCAGCCTAAAGCCAGTGATGCAGAAGACGAACGGATAGCTCAAGATTAGCTAGGCTTGAAAAGTACGAGTGCATTGGACTAATTAGTACGTTGGACTAGTTGGTGCGGATGACGAATACGTTGCTCCTGACGAGGTAGAAGTATGTACGCGCAAGAATTGGTTAGAACAGCAAACGCGATGGTCGCTCCTGGAAAGGGCATTTTAGCGGCAGATGAAAGCTATAGCACGGCAAACAAGCGTTTCGAGAAGCTGGGCATTCCCACAACAGAAGAAATGCGTCGGGCATACCGCGAAATGCTCTTTACCACTCCGGGCATTGGTGACTTTTTTAGCGGCGTGATTTTGTTTGACGAAACAATTCGGCAGTCAACCAAAGACGGTACGCCCTTTACAAAGGTACTGCTGGACGCTGGCGTTATTCCAGGTATCAAGCTGGATGAAGGCGCAAAACCTCTAGCCAAATCCCCTGAAGAAACCGTGACGGAAGGGTTAGATGGCCTACGCGATCGCATTGCCGAGTACTACAAAATGGGCGCACGGTTTGCTAAGTGGCGTGCAGTCATCAAAATTGGCAACGGTATTCCCTCCCATCGTTGCATTGATACCAACGCGCACGCCCTCGCTCGTTATGCCGCGCTGTGTCAAGAAGGGGGACTGGTGCCGATCGTCGAGCCAGAAGTATTGATGGATGGCGATCACACCCTGATGCAGAGCTATGGCGTGCATCACGAAGTTCTCAAGACGGTGTTTGATGCCCTGTACGTTCAAGGCATCGAGCCGGATCAAATGATTCTCAAGCCCAGCATGGTCATTTCTGGTGAGAATTGTCCTCAGCAGGCAAGCGTGGAAGACGTAGCACGCTGGACGGTAAAATGTCTGCGAGAGCGTGTTCCCGCAGCCGTCCCCGGTTGTGCTTTCCTTTCAGGTGGGCAAAGCGATGAACTGGCAACCGCCCATCTCAGCGCCATGAACAGCCTGTTCAAAGACCAACTGCCCTGGAAACTGACGTTTTCCTATGGTCGGGCGCTCCAGCAAGCCGCTATGCAAACCTGGAACGGACAGGATGCGAACATAGCAGCCGCGCAAAAAGAACTGTACCATCGGGCGAAGCTAAATAGCGCCGCCGCTCTAGGACAATACCAGCCAGACATGGAAAAAGTCGCGGCCTAAGCGGGTATGGCGGCTCAAGGCAAGCATCAAAAGATCCCTTGCTTTGAGCCGATTATAGTAAGAGGCAGGGGGCAGGGGCAGAGGGCGGAAGGCAGAAGAAGTTGTTGGTTGTTGATTTTTAGAAGAAAGTGATGGCTGATGGCTGACCGCTGACCGCTCTCTCACGCAAAACTTCTACACTGACTGCTGATAGCTAATCGCTCTTTGGTAGTCCTATTTTGAAAAGGATAAAGAATAGTGGAGCGAGGGTGAGAGCGTGTGATGATGGGCATTTCTCCCTCTCCCACGCTCTCGTCATCCTGCCCTCTGGGGCACTACCCGCTCTTTAACTCAAAACTCACTCCCCTCCATCCTTAACCTGCCACTACAAAATTCACCAATTTCCCAAGGACGACAATCACCTTTTTGATGTCTTTGCCGTCGGTATGTTTTTTGGTGATCTCGGAGGCACGGGCATGTTCCTCTAGAGCTGGCTTGTCATCCGCGATCGCCGATGCCACCTGAATTGTGCCCCTGGTTTTACCGTTGATTTGAATCACAACCGTTTTTTCATCCTCAACCAGCGCGGCAGGGTCAGCCGTCAGCCAGGGTTGCATGTGTACCGAATCCGTATGACCCAGGTTGTGCCACAATTCTTCGGCAATATGCGGTGCAAAAGGAGCCAACATGAGCAGCAGCGCGTGAATCCCCTCAGCATATGCAAGCGAATCCTTGCAGGTCGCATCCGTCAGCGCATTACTCAGCTTCATCAGTTCCGAAACAGCCGTATTGAACTGATACTCACCTTCCAGGTCATCCGTAATCGCTGCGATCGCCATGTGGATCGATCGGCGCAATTCTTTTTCGGGCTTGGTGAGGGTTGTGAAGACAGTTTTGAGTTTTGAGTTTTGAGTTTTGAGTTCTGAATCAGGTCTGGCTCCTGACTCTTGGCTCCTGTCTCCTGACTCCTGATTCCCAAACTCCATCACTAACCGCCACACCCGATTCAAAAAGCGCGACTGTCCTTCTACATCAGCCTCATCCCACTCCAGATCCTTTTCAGGCGGCGCTTTGAATAAGATAAACATCCGGGCAGTATCCGCACCGTATTTTTCAATCACTGCACCTGGAGCGACACCGTTGTAACTGGACTTGGACATTTTTACGTAGACACATTCCAGTGGATCGCCTGTTTCGGGATCAGTCGGATTTGTCAGATCGGCAATTTGTGTGGCAATAACGTACTTGCCTGTGCGAGGATTCCGGTAGGTTTCGCCCTGCACCATGCCCTGCGTCAGCAAGCGCTGAAACGGTTCGCCAAAGTTGAGCAGGCCGCGATCGCGCAGCACTTTGGTAAAGAAACGCGAATACAGCAGATGCAAAATCGCGTGCTCAATGCCGCCCACGTACTGATCGACGGGCATCCAATCGTTGGTTTTAGCAGGGTCGAAGACCTTTTGATCATCACGGGCATCAGGGTAGCGCAAGAAATACCACGACGAATCAATAAATGTATCCATCGTGTCGGTTTCGCGTCTCGCCGCCGTCCCGCAAGTTGGACAGGGCACATTCACCCACGACTCCAGCGTTGCCAACGGTGAGCCTCCCCGACCAGAAAGCTCCACATTCTCTGGCAACTGCACAGGCAAATCGGCATCTGGCACTGCAACAGGGCCACACTTCGGGCAATGAATAATTGGAATCGGTGCGCCCCAATAACGCTGCCGCGAAATCAACCAATCCCGCAATCGATACTGAATCCGCGCCTTGCCAAAGCCTTTCTGTTCAGCAAATTGCACGATCGCCGTTTTCGCCTCTACAGACTGCAGCCCGTTAAATTCGCCTGAACTGATCAAGACTCCCGGTTCGGTAAAGGCTTGGGTCAAGGGTGCGGGGTGTAGGGTGTAGGGTGTAGGGGAAGATTCTACTCCTGACTCCTGACTCCTGACTCCTGACTCCTCTCCCTGCCCTTCTGACTCCTGCCCTCTGCCCTCTGTCTCCCTTGCTGCCACTACCTGTCGAATCGCTAATCCCTGCTCCTTCGCAAACTTGAAGTCGCGCACGTCATGGGCAGGCACCCCCATCACCGCACCTGTACCGTACTCATACAGCACATAGTCTGCAATCCAGATGGGAATTTCTTCACCCGTAAAGGGATTAATCGCCTTGCCGCCAGTGGGAATGCCGCGCTTGGGTTTATCTTCTGCGGTGCGTTCCAGTTCGCTTTGATCAGCAATTTCTTGCACAAAGGCTTCTACAGCCGCTTGGCGATCGCTCGTTGTCACCTTCTGCGTCAGCGGATGTTCGGGTGCCAGCACCACATAGGTTACGCCATACACCGTATCGGGTCGGGTCGTGAACACCCCAATCTTCTCATCGGAACCGACGATCGGAAATTCCAGGTAAGCCCCGGTAGATTTGCCAATCCAGTTTGCCTGCATTAGCTTGACGCGCTCAGGCCATCCAGTTAGCGTTTCTAAATCGTTCAACAACTGCTCGGCGTAGTCGGTGATTTTGAAGAACCACTGGCGCAGCAGCTTACGTTCGACCTTTGCACCCGATCGCCACGATTTACCTTCGCCATCCACCTGTTCGTTTGCCAGCACCGTCTGGTCGATCGGGTCCCAGTTCACCGCCGATTCTTTCTGGTATGCCAGACCTGCCTGAAAAAATTGCAGAAAAATCCACTGCGTCCATTTGTAATAGTCAGGCGAGCAGGTTGCCACCTCGCGGCTCCAGTCGTAGGACAGGCCCAGCCGCTTCAGCTCAGCTCGCATCTGGTCGATGTTCTGGTACGTCCACTTAGCAGGATGAACGCCGCGATCGATCGCTGCATTTTCCGCAGGTAACCCAAAGGCATCCCAGCCCATTGGGTGGAGTACCCGATAGCCCTGCATCCGCCGCACCCGCGCCAGCACATCTGTAATCGTGTAGTTGCGGACATGCCCCATGTGCAGGCTTCCCGATGGATAGGGAAACATGGACAGCGCGTAAAATTTTGGCTGGCTGCGATCATCGGGCGTGAGGTCTAACCCCTGCTCTGCCCACGTTTGCTGCCAGCGCTTTTCAATTGATGCGGGGTTATAACGGGACTCCACGAAAACGGCTCCTACTCAGTCCTTTTGCTATACTCTACCCTACAAAGAAACGGCGCGTCTGCTATGACGAATCTTCTAGAAGCCATACAAAATATTGTTTATAGTTCCATTTCAAATTTAGTTAGCTACTAAGCCGCTCATCATCTAAATTCTGAGTTAAACGCCTTCCAGCAACGGCCTCATTGATATTTTTGTATGAGTTAAATGTGTAATAGCTTGACGATTAACTTTCGCTAATGGTTTGCTATACAACCAATAGCTTCTCTAAGCTTACGTTTTAGATCTCCAGAAGTAGGCAAATCTCCAATTTCTTTGCAGAGCTTTTGCTTAGGCTCTCCCTTCTTAAGACGCTCTATGTAAACTCCTATAAGGAAACCATCAAGCCCATACCTAACTAAAGCATCAGTAATTAGGCCGGTAATTCCAAGAAGACCTATTCCACCAAGCATTCCAAATGGCCCCCCAAGGGTCGCTAACGCTGCTGTTATAGCAGCGGCACCAAACAGACCAGTAGCAGCCATTGTGATAACAAGTAGTACACCAGGTAAACCAAAAGCAGCAACCTTTCTGAACACTTCATCCATAAATTATTAACCAATGAGTTTTGACAATAGTTTAGATGCAGAGTTCCCTAAAGCTGTCAAGACAAGAATAGCGATTTTGCAACCCTTTTTGGCTGAAGATGCTTAAAATTGCAGATCTTCACAGCTAATATAGCTGATGAGCTTGGGCTACTGTAACCATTTACATCAGATGAAAGCTTCGACTCCGCTAACTTTTCCTAGCGTCGCTGTAATCTAGTTGGGTTTCATACCTCACTCAACCTACATATGTCCTCAATTTAATTGAACCTAACAAGAGCAAGTTTTAAGGGCTGTGAGAACATGGGGGTGACGGGTGATTGGCTTTGATAAAGGTAGAGCGATACTACATCAAGACATTGGGTTGTGCCTCCATTCAACCTACGGGGAAGATAGCAGTCAACCAGAATTCGTGCTGTCTTCGTGCCTCCACCTCGCCCATGCGTTTTTTTGCGTTTAGATACACTGCCACAACCATTGCAGCGATTCAGGCAATTTTGGGAATGCTGAGCATAAAGCACCAGAGACGCTTTTGCTGGCTAGAAGGGCGCATTAACATCCATGACGCAGACCACCGAAACTGAACCGTTTGAAGCTGAAGCCGTTTTTCAGCGCGGCTTGACGTTGAGCGAACAGGGAGAATACGAAGCGGCGATCGCCCATTTTGATCACATCTTGCAATTTCAGCCGGAGCATGGCAACGCCTGGAACGAAAAGGGCAATGCGCTCATCACGCTCAACCGTCATGCAGAAGCCTTGACCAGCTTTGAGCACGCGATTCAGTTCAGTGCAGCATCCCCATCAACACACTACAGTTTGGGCTGGGCAGCCTCCGTACTGGGGCAGCATGAACGCGCGATCGCCAGCTTTGAACAGGTGCTGGCACTTCAGGCAGACTTTCCCAATGCGCACTATAGTTTGGGGCTTGCGCTCTACATGACCGGGCAGTACAAAGCCGCGATCGCGCACCTGCACACCGCTTTGGAGCAGCAGCCCACGTTTGCAGATGCCTGGTACAGTCAAGGGTTAGCCCTTTATGCCACAGGTCGCTACGAAAGCGCCATCAAGCATTTCAACCAAGTGCTAGAGCTACAGCCTGACTACCAGGTCGCGTTTAGCGGTCGTGGAGCCGCGTTGATGGGCTTGGGCGACTACGAAGCCGCGATCGTGAGCTATGACAAGGCGCTGGGGTTAAATCCAGACGATGCCGAATCCTGGTATCAGTGGGCCATGTGTCTCAAGCGTTCTGGGCGGTATAAAGATGCCATTTTGGGTTACGACAAGGCGTTTATGCTTCAGCCCAATCATGCGGCTGCTTTCGGACGAGGCTGTTGCTGGTTGAAGTTGGGGCACTACGACGATGCGATCGCCAGCTACGAGCGCGCACTGGAGTATCAACCCAATCATTACGAAAGCTGGTTCAACCGAGGGGTCGCACTCAAACAACTGGAACGGTTTGCCGAAGCGGCTGACAGCTATGACCACGCGATCGCGCTACGACCAAACGATCCCAAAGCGCGAAACAATCTAGGGAGTATTTTGCTTAGCCTGGAGCGAGTAGACGAGGCGATCGCTTGCTACGACAAGGTGTTAGCGCTCAACCCAGACGACGAACTGGCCCAGAAGAATCGCACTGTTGCTTTGCGGCGATCGCAGCCAGTAAGAGATAATAAGGCTTACGCAAACCTCGGAGCTTTGAACCAGAAATCAGATAGCTAAAACAATGCTGTTGCTTCAACCTCCGAGGTTTTAGTCAAACTGCGTAAGTCCTGGGTAATAAAACTTCAGGCGCAAGCTAATCGTCGAATGGGGGAATGCAATGGGACAATACGAGCGCTTAATCCTCATGGCAGAGGACGAATTGACGCAATACAGCACCGATGCCCGCAAAATTGAAAAGCTGCGGCAAAAAATTGGCTTGTCTGTACCTCCAGGTGAACAACGTCAGGTCAAAGAGACCCTTCTGGCAGAATTGCCGACCGATCCCATTAGCCAGATAGTCGAGAATCAGCGTCAGGCCGTCGCGCTACCCTTCTGGGGCATTGCAGGGTTGGGCTTGCTGCTCGGCATTTCGTTCATGCAGCCATTGGATTTCATTGCCACGTTTATCGGTAGTGCGATCGCCTTCAACGTGCAGAAATGGGGTTGGAACCTGCAAGCTAAACGCCTAGTCTTGCAAACGCTAGAGGATATTGAATCCAAAACTCGTAAACCCGTTGCAGAGACAATCACCGAAGAGTAAAGGCAAAGCATCGGGCAATGCTTTTTCGTGCAGTTTAAAGGAATGATGAACCGTATGCTTCGCCCCTACCTCTTTACCAGGCTTGATCAATCGCCGAAAGCTTTACGGCTGTCTCTCTTTGCATGGGAGCCTCCAGCGCCACACCTTTGATATCAGCGTTGAAGCGAGGGATAGGCAACACGGCTACAACCGTCCCAATTAAGGTAAAGACGGCAAACAGTTTGAATGTCATGGCGCGATCGAAAAGGGGAGTGTTCATAGCAAATGCAGTTAATGACTCTTCGTTCTTCATGCAAACTTCAAGTGATCCGGGGAATACCCTTCTCTTTCTTTCAGTAAGGCTCTTTCTTTTAATTAGGACTTACGCATTTGCCCCCTAGCCCCCAATGCTGAGGGCTTTAATTGGCTCGGTTCCCCCAGCATTGGGGGCTAGGGGGCGAAAGATGATCGCTTTTGCGTAAGTCCTATTAATAAGACTGTCGTGAGGTCGTAAGCGGTTCACTTGCGAGGGCATAAAAGGCTCACCCAACAGGCTATTTCTCAAAACCATTTGCGCGTTTTAGGACTTTTCTCTCTAAACTGGGTATAGATAATGGTTCTGTCAGAGGCTCAAGCACATGGGTAGTAAGGATTACAAGCAACCACTGTATGCAACGCGCATTGATCTTCTCGCTGAAACGCGCGCACAGATTATCGGACTGCTCAATCAGACGTTGGCCTTTACGCTAGACCTTAAAACGCAGGTCAAGCAGGCACACTGGAACGTGAAGGGGTTGGACTTTTATCAGCTCCATGAATTGTTTGATGAACTGGCAGGCGAACTGGAAGAGTTTATTGACCTGGTGGCTGAACGGGTGACGGCATTGGGCGGTCTGGCTTTGGGCACGGCTCGCGTTGCCGCACAGGTTTCGGAATTGCCGGAGTATCCCTTTGACATTCTGGATGGCAAAGATCATGTGGTGGCGCTGGCCGATCGCTATGCCATCTACGCCAAACTTGTTCGCGAGGGCATTGCCAAAACTGATGACTTGGGCGATGCCGATACGGCTGATCTCTACACCGAGGTATCGCGGGCGATCGACAAGCGGCTATGGTTCTTGGAAGCCCACCTGCAAGCGAGCGTTGTGGATTCTCACAATGGCAGCACGTCTGCAACCGCAGACACTGAAACCACTAAAGCGGCTGGCAAAGCAAAATAATGGGTACTTCCGTTGCGGTTAATCAGGCCAATTTTGAGGCTGAAGTGATTCAGCAATCTCACGCCAAGCCTGTACTCATCGATTTTTTTGCCCAGTGGTGTGGCCCCTGCCAAATGCTAAAGCCTGTGCTAGAAAAGCTGGCACAGGAGTACGATTTTGTTCTGGCAAAAGTCGATATCGATCAGAGTCCTGACTTAGCCCATACTTACGGCGTGGAAGGCGTTCCTGATGTCAAGGTTGCAGTCAACGGCACGGTGACGGATGGCTTTGTCGGGATGTTACCGGAGCCAAAACTCCGCGAATTTCTGGCGCAGCTACAAATCACATCGGTTTTGGATGAGGCCCTGGAAGCAATCTATGCCGATGCGGCGATCGGTCAGGTCGAGCAAGCCGAAGCACAACTCAGGGCGTTGCTAGAACAGTACCCCGACAATCGTGGGCTGATCTTGGAAGCGGCTAACTTTTACCTCGAAGCCGATCACCTGGATGTAGCAGAATCGCTGCTGGCGAAAATTCAGGACTATGACAAAGAGTATGCAACCCATGCCAAAACGTTGAAAGCACTGGTGCAATTCAAACAATTTGCGTTGCAGCCAGACGGGGATAGTGACCTCGATCGTGCCTTTCAACATGCCGCCAACCTGGTGCTAGAAGAGAACTACGCCGCCGCTTTGGAGCAATTTCTTAGTATTCTCACCAAAGACCGACGGTTTCGAGAGGATGGTGCCCGTAAAGCAATGGTGGCAGTGTTTGACCTGCTTGGCGACAACCATGCGTTGACCAAAGACTACCGCAAACGGTTGGTCATGGCGCTGTACTAATAGTTGGTAAGTTTTTAGTTGTTAGTTTTTAGTAGGGTGGGCAACGCCTACCTAGCCTGGGGCAGATCAAACGAGATCGCGGTTTTCGGATAAGCAATCGGTAGAAACCTGCTACGCCGAATGAGTGGACTATGAGGTTTGAATGGTTGGTTCACCCCATTGTGTGGATCGACCATTTGCGATCGTCTAAAGGATACTTGATGCATGACATGTCGTATAACAAAGGCAAGATGGGCACGATAAAAGGTTGCAACTCACCGCAGAAATTAATGACGACGACTTACAGACTGTCACCTGAATTCTTCCGTCAGATGAAGCAAAGAATGCTTCTCACAATGATTCCAACTTTTACGATCGCAATGGTCATTGGCATACTTGTTGCTGATCGGGGAAAACTGTCAAGCACTTCGCTCTTTCTTATCCCGCTCTTTAGCGTTATTTTGTTTTTTTCTGTTCGCAACACCATAAAGGAACAACAAAAGCGCTGGTCAAGTTATGGTCTTATCTTACGTGAAGATGCTCTCAGCCGCATTCAGGATGGCTTTCCAGGCGTGATCATTGATCGAAGTGAAATTGCCAAAATTACTGAGTATACGGGACGAGAATTGTTAATTCAGGGATCAAATAAAAATCTCCAAATTTTTGTACCAGCGACACTAGAGAGTTACACAACATTAAAAGAACAGCTCGAACAGTGGCATCCGATCGAGATACGACCAAACAACGATCGCCTTAACAGCTTATTAATTCTATTTGCTAGTTTTGGTTCAGTCGCTGCCTTTGCGATTACAGCGCTATCCCCAAACAAGTACATTGTCATTGGCGTTGGTACAATGTATCTAATACTTTTAGGGCTTGCCATCATCCAGACTCAGAAAAGCTCTCTGGTTGATAGAAAAACAAAATCTGCAATTTGGTGGGTAATTATACCAATGTTGGCAATTGGGTTGCGTATCGTTGCAGCAATTGCAGGTCTCTAAAAAGCTGTTTTAGGATTAGTTTGGTCAAACATCCCAATTTACGATTGCAGAGAACAGTGATCAGAGAGCAACTTGAGGTAGTATGCGAGTCATTGTTTCCTACCGCCTTTAACTGCTTGTGAACGATCGTGCGCGTTGGCTGTTGCCTGTTTTGTCTCCCCTTTTGGCGATCGCGGCTGCCTTACTCGTGGGTGCAGGACTCATTGCGATCGCGGGGGTCAGTCCCCTCAAAGCCTACTCGGTGCTGTTCACAGAATCCTTGGCTAACTACTACGGCTTCAGCAACACGTTGACTAAAACGGCTCCCCTGTTGCTAGCGAGTCTGGGTATTCTGGTTGCTCTTAAAGCGGGACAATTCAACATTGGTGGCGAAGGGCAAATTTATATGGGTGGCTTGGGCAGCACGATCGTCGGGCTGTACCTGCATGGCCTACCCCTTGTGATCCATGTACCGCTGGCGCTGCTGGGAGGCTTTCTGCTAGGAGGGTTGTGGGGCTTCATCCCTGGTTACTTGAAAGCGGTACGAGGCGTGAACGAGGTCATCACTACGCTGCTGCTCAACTACATCGCTCAAAACCTGGTGAGCTATCTGGTGAGCAGTCCCATGAAAGATCCCGAAGCGCCTACCCCTTACAGCAACCTGATTGATCCCTCTGCTCAGTTGCCGATCGTGCTGCCGCAAACGCAGACTCACGCTGGAATTTTGCTGGGCGTGCTGGCTACCATCGTTCTGTGGATCGTCTTTGCCCGATCGCCCCTTGGCTATCAAATTGAAACGGTGGGGCAAAACCCGCTTGCCGCTCGCTATGTGGGGATCTCGGTAGAACGCACGATTATGCTGGTGATGGCATTATCGGGTGGCTTAGCAGGTCTGGCAGGCTCCGGCGAAGTCATGGGCTTGAAATATCGCTTGTTTGAGAACTTTTCACCGGGGTACGGGTTTGATGCGATCGCGATCGCCTTTCTCAGTCGAGGAAACTTAGCGGGCGTGTTGCTCACCTCGCTCTTTTTTGGTGCGTTGCGCGGCGGCGCTAACGTCATGCAGCGCAGTGCGGGGGTTCCAGTTACAGTGGTTTATGCCATTCAGGGGCTGACCGTTCTCTTTATCGCTATCGGACTCGTCCTAGAGCGCAAAGTATCGTCTCGCTCACAGCCGATCGCCTCGCTTGCCGCCGCCGCAAAACCTTAATCCTGATTTTCAAGGGCGCGTCAGTGGAAACTTTTCATCCTTTATCCCTTATCCTTTCCTCTGCATCTATGAACGATCTCGCCTTCCTTTCTGACTATCTCTCTGCCAGTTTACGGCTGTCGATGCCGTTAGCGTTTGCAGCGTTAGGTGGGCTATGGTCTGAGCGATCGGGCGTGTTGAACATTGGGCTGGAGGGCATGCTGCTGACGGGAGCGTTTGTGGGTGCAGCAGCGACGTTTTACAGCAATCAAAATGTGTGGTTGGGGATCGTGGCAGCGGTGGTGAGTGGTGGACTAGTGGGGTTGCTGCATGCGTACCTATCGGTCACTTTGCAAGTGAATCAACTGGTTTCAGGGCTAGCCATTAATCTCTCTGCTGCGGGGCTGACGGCGTTTATGTCGCGGCTTGTTTTTAACGGTAGTACGACTCAAAAACTGCCTGGACTTCCTGCGATCGCCATTCCAGGGCTAAGCCAAATCCCAGTGTTAGGGCCATTGTTGTTTAATCAAGATCCGCTGGTGTATTTCTTGCTACTCCTACTGCCGTTGAGTACTTATATTCTCTTTCATACCAGTCTTGGCTTAACCCTGAGAGCCGTTGGAGAATATCCCCGTGCCGCCGATACAGCGGGTATTCGGGTGGGATTGGTGCGCTACGTCAGCGTCATGTTGAGTGGCTGCTTAGCCGGGTTGGGAGGGGCGTATCTGGTGCTGGTGCATGTGAAGTTCTTCACGGAAGATATTAGCGCTGGGAAGGGCTTTATTGCGCTGGCCGCATTGATTTTCGGGCGTTGGCATCCCGTAAGCACAGTGCTGGCCTGTTTGCTGTTTGGCGCAACCGAAGCATTGCAGCTTCGCATTCAAGCGTTTAATCTCAATATTCCTTATCAGTTTTTGGTGATGTTGCCCTACGCGATCGCGCTACTGGCGATGATTGGTCTGGCAGGTAAAGCAACGCCTCCAGCAGCATTAGGCACTCCTTATAGCCAAGAAAGCGTCGGTGAATAAACCGCTATCAATCTCATCTTGCAACCACAAAAGGTTAATATATCTTAAAATAATCTGAACGTAAAAATTTCCGCTTTGTCAAGATGAGATGAGAATGCAAGCTATTAGTGAATCAGCGGTTTCCGGGAACGGTTCACCTTATTTTAGCTTCTCTCTCCTTATGCCTTGGGTCTCATGCATTAAGTCATGATTCGAGGCTGGATTTTTTCGTTCATCTGATACGTTAGGCAAGCTTTTTGTCAACCGTGGCGATCAAAACAGAACCGATTTTGCAGGTAGAATCCCGTTTTCGCTTGGGGTCAAACGCTGCGGCTAAGACGACTTCTTTAGCGCTCTTTACCCTATTTTGAGGTTGATTGAAGCCAGGTATATGGCCGTCTCATCGTCAGTTTGTTGAGGCTGAAATAGTCAAGGCATTCCCTTACACCAGCAAATATTACCGTTTGCTAACTTGCAGGAGGAGGGCAATTTTTAGGTTGTGTAGTATAAGGGTCTAGATACCTTAAGCAGGGTGCAGTCTCCTTCTTAGTAAAAATTAAGTTTTTTGCTATATATTTAGAGCGAACTCGGTGTGGTGGTTAAGAGGAGCGAAGGAATGGAATTACGTAAGACTGCTCTAGAAATTTTGGCAGAAACAAGCCGTACTTTTTACATCCCGATCAGTCGGCTGCCTTCGGGTTTACAAGAAGCCGTTGCTTCAGCGTATCTTTGTATGCGTGCGATCGACGAGATCGAAGACCACCCTGATCTAGATAATGCGCTGAAAGCAAAGCTGCTACAGATGATTAGCTTGGCCTTGCAGGCCGCAGATGGTGCTCTCGATGAGAGCCGCTTAGAGGCGCTTCTGATGAATCATACGACCTTGCTACCAGAGGTAACTACCCGTATTGGGGAATGGGCAACGTTTGCACCGATTGCGATCGCGCCACGCGTGTGGGATGCGACTGCTGCGATGGCAGACCGCATGGCGTACTGGGCAGAGCACAATTGGACTATTAAAACAGAGGCTGATCTCGATCGCTACACCTTCTGCGCAGCAGGTGCCGTTGGCTTGTTGCTCTCTGACCTGTGGGGTTGGTATGACGGCACGCAAACAAACCGTGCTCATGCCGTAGGGTTTGGACGCGGCTTGCAGGCGGTCAATATTCTGCGCAATCAGTCGGATGACTTGGTGCGGGGGGTTGGGTTCTTCCCTGAGAACTGGCACCAGGATGAAATGTACGCCTATGCACGGCGCAATCTCGCCCTGGCAGATGCTTATACGGCTGCCCTGCCTCCTGGCCCTGCGCTAGATTTCTGCCGCCTGCCGTTAGGGTTTGCCCATGCCACCCTGGATGCGCTAGCACAAGGTGAAGCCAAGTTGAGCCGTACGAAGGTACTGGCACTGGTAGAGCAGTTAACAGGTAGCAGCAAGTAAAGCTGGAGAGATGAAGACGATCGCGGGTTGATAGCGATAGTGTTGCTGCAAAACTAGCCACTGCCAGACAGTTGCTGTCGGTCTGGAATCGCTAGGGCACGTCATCAATTAAGCTCAGAAACCTTGAAGCATCGGCCGTACCGCGCCCGTCCTCACAAACGAGGCTAGGGGCTGGAGCCCCTGCTGCGAGCCATATGTATGAGTCATTGATGACAGCCGCTAGAGCCATGTCGAAGCCGCGATCGTTCAGCTCATCCCTGAAAGTAGCTCGTACAAAGTGGCGATCGCAGCGTTGTCCAATTCTCCCTGATCTTGAGCCAGTAGCGCGTCCATCATGCTAGTCACCTGGGCAGAACCAAACAATGGTATGCCCAACTCTCGCCCTGACTGCAACACAATATTCATATCTTTGCGGTGGAGCTTGAGCTTGAAGCCTGGTTGGAAGTTTCCGTCCAGAATGCGTTTGCCGTGAACATCCAAAACACGGCTCTGAGCAAAGCCACCCATGAGAGCCTCACGGACTCTGGCGACATCCACGCCTGATTTTTTTGCCAAGGTAAGTGCCTCAGCAACCGCCTGTACAGTGAGCGCGACAACAATTTGGTTACAGGCCTTGGTCACCTGCCCGGCTCCCGCTTCGCCGATGTAAACGATATTTTTGCCCATTGCCTGCAAGATGGGGAGCGATCGCTGAAACACCGCTTCATCGCCGCCCGCCATAATCGACAAGGTGCCTTGCTGTGCCCCAATATCACCACCTGAAACCGGAGCATCCAGTGCATCCACTCCCTTCTCCTTGAGTTCGGTGTAGACTTTGCGAGCCGTAGTAGGGGCGATCGTGGACATATCGATAAACGTCATCCCTGGTTTTGCGCCCTCAATAATGCCCTTGCTGCCCAGCGCGATCGCCTCTACATCCGGTGAGTCAGACACACAGCTAATTACAACATCTGTTTGTTGGGCGATCGCTTGCGGTGACTCAGCCAGCATCGCTCCATCCACTGCCAATTCATCCATCGCTGCCCGACTGCGGTTGTAAACAACTAGCGGATACCCAGCTTTGAGCAAGTTCCGCGCCATTGGCTTGCCCATGATGCCGAGACCGATAAAACCGATGCGTTCCATAGTTGTGAAGGGGGAGTAGGGAGTTGCGCTTCTAGCCGTACCCATCAATTTTTGCAGATATACTCACGAATATACTGAGCTGTCGTTTCCGCGTGTTCCTGTGCTGCCGCTTTTCTGACGTGGGTAGGTTTCCAATGGTATTCGTGACTGGAGAATTGCTTCACTAAAAGCGGCTTGCCTGAAGACAACAGCAACCTTAGCTGGTAATTGACTTCGTAGTACATGTAAACATCGTCATCATCTTTTTCGATCGGATCTCCAACAGGTAGCGTTTGCACCTCGACAACATCCTTCAGCTTATAGGTATCGACCGTGTTACTACCCTGATGCGAAAGCGATCGGGTTGACCAATCAAAACTCCAGACGCTCACTGGCTCTAGCCGAGTGTGGAAAAACCGTATGTTCACATTCATTGGTTGGTTCTTAGCGGTTTGCTGTTGCACCCAGTGGTGCCAGAAGTCAATGGTAAGTTGCCAGGAACGGTGAGTGTAATGGCTCGCTTGATCAGCGAGGGGCTGTACTTGCTGCCACTTTAAACCGAGTAAGGATGTCCGCTGTCCCTGAAAAGAGGCACCAACTAGGCAAAACACTTCACCCGATCGCAACTCCATCAAAAACCGTGCTTTAGCCCACTGGTCTAAATCGACAATCAACCGTTGAATGTGTGAGAAGGGGTATTGCTCCTGGTGCCGCCGTAGAAGGCTGCCATACCGATAGATCAGTTGATGTTGAGTTGAGTCAAACTGATACGATTCAAACGCTCTGGTCTTGATGCTAAATAAGCTCACAGACAGCGATCGCAACCCCAACAGGAAAAAAAGCGCTCCCGGTGCAAGTCCCCACCATTGCAGCCAATCCACCTGGGCAACACTTAAATGAGTGGCGGCTGGGTCTTTGAGAAAGGTCTGGATGCGATCGACGGTTTCTCTCGTGTTGTCCCATCCAGACGTTTGGTAGGGTCTTAATGGCACCTCACCCTCGCTGGTAAGCAAAACAATCTTATAGAACATGCCCTCAGCTACAGAGGTATCTAGGCGCACGCCTTGCAAGTTGTGGATGGGTTTGTTTCGCCACATCGCCAGGCCGAGCCAGCCGGGAGTGTTAAATTGGCACGTTACCTGAGTTAGCTCTATTTTTTGGCAGTCCAGCTTCGCAGGACCACTCCAGAGCAGCAATCCCGCCCCCAAAAGAGTGTTAAAAACCGCACTGGCAAGACTACGAAAGGAGAATGAGCGACGATGGAGAATCAGCGGTTGTGGCGTTTGTTCAGCAATCGACATACTGATAAGAATGGGTTAAAGCGATGAACACTGTATTCATCCTAAGCATGCCCAGTTTGGAATTTGCCGTCCCTAACTCTTCTGCTGGCTCAAGCGTTGATAGACCGTTGCTAGAGCACTCGCATCGCCGACATTGCCAGGAAATAGCACAACAGGCAGATCGGGAAACTGGGGATGATTGGATGGGGTACGCACCATTGAAACGCCTGCTAGCACTTGACCCAACAACCGAGCGGTTCTGAGCGCCAAGCCATTGCTGAGGGTATCGTTGGAGGTGATGCCACCTTTGCTAATGAGAAAGCCGATGTCATCGGGCAAGTGGCGAATGATGTCCATGAGCAGGGCCGAGACGGCTTCACCAAAGTTCAGTCGGGTCTGCGTATCGTCGAAGGTAAGTTCTTGACGGCTCGTATACACAACAGGGGTTTTGCCTCCAGTGTGAGCAGCGTTGACCGCTTGAACGGCTTCGGCAAGGAGGGACGATCGCTCATTCTCCCCTTTCTCTAGCAACCGTGCCACCGCTAGCTCAACGCCAACGATCCCCGGTTGCGCCAGCAGGTGTTCTAGCTGCTCGGTGGTTTTCTTCACGTGAGATCCCACAATGACACCACCGGGCTTCCCGTTACGGACATAGTTTGCCATCGCTTCAGGCGCGATCGGCTGGGGTGGCAACGCTGCTAGCGCGGTCAGCAAACTTGCCGCACTGCGAAAGAGAAACCGTTTGCCTTGGGACGCGGCTGCCAAAACATCTACTGCGAAACGATCGAGATCACCTTGCGTCACCGCATCCACTACACCACACTGATTGTCATGCAGTTGCAGAAGGCGATCGAGGACACCCGCCTGAATGTCTTGCACCAGAAAGCGTTCTACCCGATCGGCCAGAATCTTACCGTCTGTTTTCTCTTCAACATAGGCAGGTAAGTAACTATGGTGATAGCCAAACACCGAATCGCGTGCAAACTCGGTTTCGTGTACGGGCGTATCCACACCGTTAACCTTTAGGTAATGGATGCTATCTCGCGTTGTGCGTCCCCCTTCAAAAAAGGCAGGCGTGAGAAAGTGAGCATCAAAAGGGCCAAGCTCCTCTGCAATGACATCGGTTTCGATCGGGTAATGTCCGCGCAGGGTAGAATCCGATCGACTCACCACCAAAAAATCGTGAATCTGTTCGAGGGCGATCGCCTCTTTCAGGTGATGGCACACCTCCCGCGTGACCGCTGCTGCTTTATCTGGGGTTAAGGCCCGTGTATTCGTCAGCACGAAAAAGATCGGCGCGTCGTCTGTCAGCCCCAGCCGCAACGTTTCCACATCCCACTGCATCAACAACAGACAACTGTGTACCGTCTGCGACCCCGTTGGATCGTCGTCCAGAACAATAATTTTGGGTTTTGTAGTCATGGGTAGCAGATGTTGCATTAGCTCATTATCACGCGAGATGAGGATAGAGGGATAGGGTATGGGATCAGGGCTAGGAGATTTTGCACAGTTTGAACTGTTGCATAGAAAGATCATTAAGTAAGGGTGATAATCAAAAAAATTGGTGCATCAAGCGTTACCGCATTGGGGTGAGAATTTACCATACAAAGATATGAAGTTTACTTGAGACGAAAACAGAGCAAACAGCAATCTGTCCAAGCACGGTATTCAGTTTGAGGAAGCGAAGACAATTTTTGATCATCCGCTTTACGTTGACTTCTACGACCCCGACCACTCTGAGAAAGAAGAGCGTTATCTTAGAATGGATAGGACTTACGCAGTCGCCCCCTAAATCCCCCAATTCTGGGGGACTTTGAGTGCTTGCTCCCCCAAATTTGGGGGTTGGGGGGCTAGTTTTAGAGAATTTGCGTAAGTCCTGTTGGAGAGTCTAATCGAGGACGGTTGTTGCTTGTTTCGTATACGGGGAGAGGAAAATCCATTCGTCTCATTAGTGCTAGAGAAGTCACCCGATCTGAGCGAGAAGCCTATGCAGAAGGATAATCCAGAACTGGAAGACGAACTTCGTCCAGAATACGACCTGAAAGGCTTAAGCGTCAGAAAGTTAGGCACTGGACGAAAAAGCTTTGGTAGGATGGTCATTCGCTTGGAGCCTGATGTGGCAGAAATGCTTCCAAGCGCCGCTGCCGTCAATGAAGCATTACGATTTTTGATTAGAGTGACACAAGAGCGCCAATCTTCTGCTTCTAAACCGCTCCCCAACAAGCCTGTGAAGGTGGACCAGAGACTATCTTGATGGGTGGATAGTCATTTCTATAACAGCCATTTCAGGTAAGTGTTTGCGTTAGGAAAGCAGATGACGATCGTTGGAGTCTGGGTGCTAGGGGATCAACTGTGGGCAGAGCAAGCCGCGCTGCAAAGCTGTGTAGAGCAGCGATCGCGCACGCCTGTGCTTTTCATTGAGTCACTAAAGCATGTGCAAGAACGCCCCTATCATCTGCAAAAGCTGGTGCTGGTGTGGTCAGCAATGCGGCATTTCGCTGAAGAACTTAGACAGGCAGGCTGGTCAGTCACCTACGAGCAAGCTGAGGATTTTCTCACGCCACTGAAGGCTTGGATCAAAACGCATCACATCACGGAACTGCGGGTAATGGTGCCGAACGATCGCCCCTTTGCCCACTTCATCGCCTCTCTTCAACTTCCGTGTACAGTCACCCTTGTTCCCAACAACCACTTCATTTGGAGTGAAGCTGATTTTAGAGAGTGGGCAGGCAAGCGCAAACGCTTACTGATGGAGGACTTTTATCGTGAAGGCCGTCGCCGCTGCAACATTCTCATGGTAGGTGAGCAGCCCGTCGGTGGTCGCTGGAACTTTGATCAAGAAAACCGCAAACCACCCAAAGGCAAACTAACCCTACCCGAAGCCCTCTGGTTTTCACCTGATGCCATCACGCAGGAGGTGATCACCTGGGTCAAGCAGAGCGATCACTTCAAAACCAGCCAGCAGTATTGGCAAATTGAACCGTTTCAATGGGCCGTGACGCGTGAACAAGCGCTGCAAGTGCTGCATTTTTTCATCACGATGCGCCTGTCTGACTTTGGCCCTTACCAGGATGCTATGTTAGCGGGCGAAATCACGATGTGGCATGCCATGCTGTCGCCCTACCTCAATCTGGGCCTGCTACAGCCGATCGAAGTCATCGAAGCCGCCGAGCAAGCCTATCTTGACAATCGAGAGACCTGGCACCTCAGCAGCGTTGAAGGCTTCATTCGGCAAGTGCTGGGCTGGCGGGAGTACATGCACGGCATCTACAGCTTCATGAGTGACGACTATCCAGAGCGTAACTGGTTTCATCACACTCAACCACTACCTGACTTTTACTGGACGGGTGACACATCCATGAACTGCCTGCATCAGATCCTCACGCAGGTCAAGGAAATGGGATACGCGCATCACATTCAACGACTGATGGTGTTAAACAACTTCGCGCTAATTGCAGGTATCTCACCCCAAGCGATCGAAGACTGGTTTCACGCTGCGTTTATTGATGCCTACGATTGGGTCATGCAAACAAACGTCATTGGCATGGGGCAATTTGCCGATGGTGGCGTGCTGGCATCCAAGCCCTATGCGGCCTCTGCTAACTACATCAACAAAATGAGTGATTACTGCGGCAAGTGCGTTTACAACCCTAGAGCGCGCACGGGCGAAAAGGCATGTCCCTTCAATTTCTTTTACTGGGATTTTCTCGATCGCCATCGTGCCAAACTCACCACTCAGGGACGCATGAGCTTTATCCTCAGAAACCTCGACAAAATGGCTCCAGAGGAACTAGAAACCATTCGGCAAGAGGCGATCGCATGGCATGAAGAGGCCGCGGCAAAAGCAAAATAGTGCAAAGCGAAAGGGTCAAAAAGCAAAGGTCAAACAGACGGCTAAGATAACCCAAACGGGTACCACTGACTTTTCATTTTTGCATCAGAATTAGAATAATCTGAGCAAGCCATAGAAAGTTTTGGCAATCAGCGAAACCTCGCAGCTTGGAAATACTTCAACCAGACAGCGGAGGTTTTCGATGACGTTTCAGCACGAAGAAACCGCTCAGCCAAACCAAACTGCTTCTGAGCGTCAAAATAATGGTCGCCCAGAGATCAAAATTACTGTTTTCCCAGCAGTACATACTCAAAAATCTGTCTTAGATAATCTTAAGCAATTAAGAGAACGAATTGCTCAAGACGTTAGAGAATTTGATCAAAAAGACTTACCTGAGAACTTACAGACCGAAATTCCCAAGCTTGCCGTTCTGTTGCAAAGAATTGAACGCCTGGTTTTAGGCACTAATCAAGACAAAAAGTTAGGCGCACTCAACAGCTTGGTCTGTTCACTGGAAGTTGCACTGTCCTCTTTATTTCAGAAGAAACTCAGTAAAGAATTCACTCGACAAATCCGCCTTGATATTGAAAAAGAGGTAATCAGACATGAACATCCGCGAGTAATAGGTTTGCTTGCCAACCAATTCTTTTATATCTGGCATTCAAAGTCAGTTCGACTTAGTGTTATTTATGGACTTTCCTGGTCATTTATCATTATATTCGGTGGGCTTTTTTCCCTAGCACTACTCCAGTATGCAGTATATAATTCTAATGCAGATACTAGAAAAGTCGAGGCTTTAATTAGTAAGCAAGATAAGAAAATTGACGACCTTAACGCTAAAATAGATCGGGAAAGAGCCAAAACAAAAACGACACCTTCTCAGCTGGGAGCTGAAAACCAAAGAGAAGCCTTATTGGATGATGAATTGGCTACTAAAGCGCTAGTCATTGCCGATCTTCAACGAAAGACTGATGAGGCACAGATGGTTAAGCAAAAGCTTGAAACTCAGCAAGAAAGAATTGCTCAGACTAAACGAAGCTCATTAATACAAAATATTTTATCTAGCGTTGACATTGGATTTTCAAAAATACTTAGTCAAATACTTTGGGTTGCAGCAGCAGGCACACTAGGCAGTATTGTCAGCATTCTGACTCGTGTAATCGGTAAATCGTATGATCAGGAAGCATACTGCGATCGACTTACCCCCATCTTCATCGGCTTTTTCAAACCTGTAGTCGGTGCATCTTTTGGTATTCTGTTTCTAGCATTCATTAATTCTGGCGTGGTCAGTACACCGCTCATACCTGCAACAACCAATGCTTCCAGTTCAGATGCAGCGATTAAAGCGGCTGATAATCCAGAGACCAAAGCTGCTTTTTTCCTTTTCTCCGTAGCTTTTGTCGTTGGTTTTAGCGAACGGTTAGCGAAAGACACTATTACTAAGCTGGAGGGTGGTAGCCAGGAAGAGAAGGAAACCTCACAACAACCAGTCAATACTCGTGTTATAGTCATTCGCTCTAGTAAAGCTGCAAACCAGAGCAGACGAAACCAAAACGCGATCGCATCAAATCAAACTGCCGACTCCAGTAACCAGGATGAAAGCGCCTAAGTTTGAAAAGCACTAATAGAGCGTCTTTTCTAATTTCCTGAAGTTGAAACTAGAAGTATTTGGGTTGGCTTTGCAGGTTTTAATAATATTATTTAAACTCGCTGGCACACTTCCAGTTTGGTTGATCTGGCTATTAAGAATTTGAAATTCCTCATAGGTATATTTTAACTGAATGCCCTTAATGATGCAGGCACAAACAGCACGAGCTTGAGCACCTCGTCCGGCAGTACAGTCTTTAATGTATTGAGCAACAACGTTTCTGGGATAGGATGCTTGTGCCTGAGTTACTAAAGTTGTAGCGGCTAGTAAGAGCAACGTCATAAAAGATATAGGAAATAAGCGCATATTTAGAATGACCTTATAAGGGAATCAACATCCTGTCAGGTACTCGACACCATATCAACTAAAAAAGTTCCGTCGGAGCAATTTTTACGACTAAGTTTAGAAGCGCAGCTCCTTTTAAGTAACCAAACGTAATCAAACTGAGTATGCTCGATGGGCTGACCGCTGACTATGACAGCCCTTCATGAAATGCTGGGTGGGTCGATCGCTTAATGGCTTCTATCATACTGCCCAAGTCGATATAAGCTTCTAAATTGCTCAGGATGACGTTAGACCACGTTTCCATACATAACGTCATGATCCGATTGGAGATTTTTAAACTTGGGAACGTTTGCTTTTGCGATCGACATACCCAATGTTACTCATGCAGGGTTGCCGGGAATACTGAGAGCGAACTGACATTGGGCGACTTTCATCTCGATCGAATTCACGTTGGTTTTAAGCCGCAGCAATTCTACACAGCGGTTTCTTTGGAGGTGCTTTGATCGCCATCTTTATTGAAAATATTGCTAAACGACCGCTGAATCCGGGCAGTTTAAGATCTGACCGTAAACGGCTTAACCCTTTCATACTTCAGATTTGACTCACTGTGATGGATTCGCTAGCCTTCCCCAATCGATCCAACAAAGTTCTGCTGATCTTTTCGATCGCGCTTGTCTACTATGTCACAGCAAAACTTGGGCAATATCTTGCCATTCCACCCGGATTTATTACCCCTGTCTACCCACCCTCCGGCATTGCACTTGCCGTCATTTTACTCGTAGGCTATCGCGCTTGGGTCGGCATTTGGTTAGGAGCTGTTGTTGCTGCAACGTGGCCTTTGTGGGCAAATACAGGCATTTTATCAATGTCGATCGCGTCGGGTTTGGGCATTGCTACAGGCTCAGTGCTACAGGCACTTGTGGGTGCGTTTCTCATCAAACGCTTCATTGGGTCTTACCAGGCATTTACCAATGCACCGAACGTGACTAAATTTACTGGTATTGAACTTTTAAGCTGCATGGTGAGTCCGACTTTTGGGGCGACTACCATGCACTTTTGTGGATTCATTGAGGGAAAAAACTACATCATTAGCTGGCTAACGTTCTGGTTGGGAGACACCATTGGCGTTCTGGTCATTGTTCCATTGTTGTTGTTTTGGATTGAGCATTGGTTGCGCAGGCGGAACCACACAGCCAATCAAGCAACTACCCCAGAATTGCAATCCTCATCCCCCCGATCGCTTCAGTTCACTCTGGAAGTGGTGATCTGGGCTTGCTCACTGCTAGGCGTGGCAACCGTTGCTTTTGGCTTCGGCTACCCAGTTGAATACTTGCTGATCCCGTTGCTTGTATGGTCAGCCTTTCGGTCTGAGCAACGGTTCATTGCTATTGCGATCGTGCTAGTTTCGGCTCTGGCGATCGCGGGTGCTCTCCGAGGGACGAGTTCATTCAATCGCAGCACCCTGAATGAATCCCTGCTGCTATTGCAAGCCTTTATTGGCACGATCACGGTTACAACACTGATTTTATCAGCCGTCATTATTGAGCGCGAACAGGTAAAAGCACGACTAGAGCGGGCCAACGAAGAGCTAGAGTTCAAAGTTGAGGAACGTACAGCAGCCTTGAAACAATCTAAAGAAACGGCTGAGGTTGCTAGTCGTGCCAAGAGTGAATTTCTAGCAAACATGAGCCATGAACTTCGCACACCCCTTAATGGCATTCTGGGTTATGCCCAAATTCTTAGCCGCTCTCAAAGTTGGGGCGAAAAAGAACGCAAAGGCGTCAATATTGTTTATCAGTGCGGTTCTCACTTACTAACCCTGATTAATGACATTCTGGATATTTCCAAAATTGAAGCCCGTAAGCTGGAATTAGCTCCTCACACGGCCTATCTACCTGCACTGTTACAGGGCATCGCCGAGATTGTGAGTATTCGCGCCGAGCAGAAAGGCATTGACTTTGTCTATCTGCCAGATACTAGCTTACCGGAGAGCATTGAAGTTGATGAAAAACGGCTACGGCAGGTATTGATTAATTTATTGGGCAATGCCGTCAAATTTACCGATCGGGGGAAGGTCACCTTTAGGGCCGAACGACTTGATCAACTTCCCCTAACTAGTCTGGAGTCTTCTACTGAGTTTTCATCAACCAAACTTCGGTTTCAGATCACCGATACCGGAATTGGTATGAGTCCAGAAGCATTAGAAAAGATCTTCCAGCCGTTTGAACAGGTCAGCGACCAAAAACGGAATGCTGAAGGCACCGGGTTAGGTCTAGCCATCAGTCAGACGATTGTTCAACTCATGAACAGTCAGATTCAGGTGCAAAGTCAGCTTGGTGCAGGTAGCACCTTTTTCTTTGATGTGACACTGCCGATCGCCACAGAATGGCAACAGGCAACCAACACCATAGGAGAGCAACTGATGGGCTATCAAGAGGAACGGCAAACCCTTCTGATTGTTGATGACAAATGGGAAAATCGCTCTGTAATTGTCAACATGCTACAACCGTTGGGCTTCACGGTCATTGAAGCAGAAGACGGCCAGGATGGACTGACGAAAGCGATTCAAAACAAGCCGAATCTTATCATCACCGATATTCTGATGCCTGTGATGGATGGCTATCAATTACTCCAACAGATTCGGCAGTCTAATCTACTCAAAACGTTGCCAGTGATTGTTTCCTCGGCCTCCGTCTCCAGCATGGACCAAAAACAGAGCTTAGATGCTGGCGGCGATGATTTTCTGACCAAACCTGTGCAGGCAGACGACTTGTTTCAAATGCTCCGCAAACACCTGCAACTGACCTGGATTTATCAATCTACGGCTTCAGCGCATGAACAGGTGCAAGCGTCAATCTCTGCACCACAGAGCAGTCTTAACCCATCCATACCTTTAGCCGTGCCACCGTCAGCAGATCTGGAGCAGTTGCTTCAGTTAGCCCAACAGGGGCGATTGAAAAAACTGACCGAAGTTGCACTTGGTTTAGCCCACCAAAATCCTCAATACGCGCCCCTGGCAAAGCAACTGCTTGAACTGAGTAAGGGCTTTCAGGTTGCCAAATTGGAAGCGTTGATGCAGCAATTACTCGATGAAAGTATCCGCGCTGGAAGAGGTTAATCATGAAAGATACTCCGTTAATTTTAGTGGTCGATGATACTCCAGCCAATTTGTCGGTGCTGGCAGAAGCATTGGGTGACGCTGGGTTTGAGGTGGCGATCGCCACGGATGGAGAACGCGCCATTAAACAAGCAACGATTAGCCAGCCGGATTTAATTTTGCTGGATGTAATGATGCCGGGCATTGATGGCTTTGAAACCTGTCGCTACCTCAAGGACTCTTCGCTGACCGACGACATTCCAGTAATTTTTATGACGGCACTCTCTGACACAACTGATAAGGTGAGAGGCTTTAACCTGGGTGCAGTGGATTACGTCACCAAACCCTTTCAAGAAGCAGAGTTGCTTGCTCGTGTGACCACTCAATTGAAATTGCGCCACTTGCATCAAACCTTAGAGCAACAAGTTGAACAACGCACTGCCGAACTCCAAAAAGCTTTGCAACAAGTGCAGCAGTCGCAGGTGCAATTAGTGCAATCAGAGAAGATGGCAGTATTGGGGCAATTGGTGGCTGGTGTTGCCCATGAAATTAACAATCCCGTTAATTTTATTCATGGCAATCTCGCTCATGTACAAGGGTATGCCGACGACATCTTATCCTTTGTCCAGTTGTATCAACAGCACAGCGCTACAGCGGCTCCCGAACTTCAAAAGGCTGCCGCTCATCTCGATTTAGAGTTTATTCAAGAAGATCTGCCCAAAACGCTCACGTCGATGAAGATGGGCACCCAGCGTATCTGCGAAATTGTGCGATCGCTCCGCAACTTTTCTCGCCTGGATGAAGCCGAATGCAAGGCGGTGGATCTCCACGAAGGCATCAACAGCACGCTTTTGATTCTGCAACATCGCCTCAAAAGCACATCTGACCATCCAGAAATTCACGTCAGGCGAGAGTATGGTCAGTTGCCACCTGTAGAATGCTATGCCGGATCGCTGAACCAGGTATTTATGAATATTCTGGCAAATGCCATTGATGCCCTGGAAGAACTGAGCGCTAAACGCACGTATCCAGAAGACCAACATCATCCAAGCCAAATTACGATTCGGACGACAGCAATTGATGCTCAATGGGTACAAATTGCGATCGCCGATAACGGCACTGGCATTCCCAAAGCACTGCAAGCGCGAATCTTTGAGCCGTTCTTTACAACAAAAGCCATTGGTAAGGGCACTGGCATGGGCATGTCTATCAGCCATCAGATTATTGCTGAAAAGCATCAAGGTAAACTCATCTGTCTTTCAACACCGGAACAAGGCACAGAGTTCATCATTCAAATTCCCATACGACAACCACTTCAGGCTGCACCTGATCGATCGATTTAGCCGTATGCAGAACGTTCTTGTAGCTGCATCCAAAATGGTTGTAGTCGCTGAACGTTCGTCGGGAAGTGGAGTTGGGCGTTAGTAAGCACTAGTGCATCCTGTCTATCGCCAGCCTATGATTCCATTGCAAGAGACTTCGCCTATAATCCCACTGTTGAGCAGTAGCAGTTCTCAATGAAACGGACGCGCTTTCAAAGCGGTCAGCGGTCAGCCATGTTCAGCTTCATTGCGTCCAGTTGCTTAAGACGAGTCAGAGCGCTAGGCTGTGTTTTAAAACTCCTAATCGCTTCGTTGCTGAAGCTTCTGCCCCCTTTTCTTGTATGCCCAAAGGGCTTTAAGCCCCCAAGATTGGGGGACTTTGAAGCCTGTTTGGAAGCCCCCAGAATTGGGGGTGGGGGGGCTTTCGAGGGTTTTAAAGCACGCCCTAGCAAAAAAACTGTCGATCGGAGGTTCCTCCGCAAGCCTCTGGTGAAGAAAACAATCCTCGGTTAAGATGGAACGCATGAACTAATCTAAAGGTTGGTCGTTATGAATATTTTTCGGCGAGTATGGGACTCATTTGGGTTTGAAGACCGCTACGACGAAAACGAATATGAGTACGAGTATGAGGAAGAGGGCACACCGTCTTATTATTCTTCAGACGAGTATAATGCGGCGCAGCAGCCCATTGCTCCTGCTAGCAACGTCGTTGGTATGCCTAATCGAAAGATGGCGCATACCGAAATGTTTCTGATGGAGCCACGATCGTTTGAGGAAATGCCCCAAGCTGTTACGGCTTTGCGTGAGCGGCGATCGATCATCCTCAACTTGAGCCTCATGGATGCTGATGCCGCGCAACGCTGCGTTGATTTTGTGGCCGGGGCGGCGTTTGCGATCGATGGACATCAAGAGCGCATTGGTGAACATATCTTCCTCTTTACGCCCAGCTTCGTGCACATTAGCAGCTACCCCACGGGTGTGCCATCAATGCCGCAGCCAATGCCGCAACCAATGCCGCAGCGAGTGCCTATGGCGACCACTCAAACCACTCCACCTGCTCCTGCATGGGGCAACATGACTCAGATGAGCTAAAGGTCGCTCTCAAGCAGCCGTTTCTCATCTACTGGCTCAAACAGTACAAAGTAGCTGAACAACTCACTGGCTCGCTTTTGCACTCAATGCATATTGCCGAAAGCGCTCTAAATCCGCGTGCAGCGTTGACTCTACGACGCGCCCAATAAAAAGATTATCGAGTAGTTGACCAAGGAAGCCAGGAATAGCGTAGCCAACAGACATTTTGACGATGCTGCCTTTGTCGCCACGGTCGTAAAAGCGAATGGCACCCCGGTTGGGCAACCCATCCACCGATTCCCACTGAATAATTTGATGCTGCACCACTTTGAGAATCCGCGATAGCCAGGTAAACTCAAAGCCTCCTGTTGCGAGTTTCCAGCGTGACAGCTCAGGCTTGTCTTCCAGCACGGTGACAGAATCAATCCATTTCATCCAGCGAGGCATTTGCTCCAGATCAGACCAGAGACTCCAGACCAGATCGATCGGGGCATCAACTTCTACTTGGACACTATGTTCGAGCCAGTTTGACATAAGGGAGAGTTTTGAGTTTTAAGTTTTGAGTTAATTTGACCACTAGCAACATTTTTAGCCTTTAGCTTTTAGCCTTTCTGCCGACTCCCTAATAGTTAAACAACCCCACACCCTGAACCTTATACCCTGTCGGTTCCAGAATGGCTTGGGCAGCTTGCCGACCGGAAATGGTGGCTCCTTCCATACTATCGATGTAGTCTTGCTGCGTGTAACTGCCCGCAAGGAAGAAGTTGGCGATCGGGGTCTTCTGGGCAGGACGATACAGATCCATGCCGGGGGCTTCGCGGTAGAGCGACTGGGCGAGTTTGACGACACTGTACCATGTCATCTTGAGGTCGCGAGAGGAGGGGAAAAGATCATGAACTTGCTTGAGAACGTGCTGCGCGATTGCCTCATTGCTCTGCTTGATGAATGGATCGCCCGGAGTTAGAACCACCTGGAGGAGAGAGCCTTCGCCTTCGCGGTAATAGTTGCTGGGGCTGGTGAGCGCCATATCGGCAAAGCACGAAAAGTCCGCGTCGGGCGTATAGAGCAAATTATCAATACCAGCGGCATGATCCAATTGTTTGCGTTGCGCTGGGTCTTGTAATTCCGTCACCCAACCGTCAAAGCGAAGTTGTACAGTGGCAACAGGCACCGCGTCCAGCTTGTAAATATTGTCAAACTCTTTCCAAGTGCGCCATGCGGCAGGCAGTAGACGTTGTATACCAGGCACATCACAGGCTGCAAGATAGGCATCTGCCACGATCGTTTCTTCAGTCTCTTCTTTCGCAACGACTAAGCCTGTGACACGCGTCTGATCGCCGTTACCATCAAAGAGAACCTGGCGAATGCGACGACGGGTGTGAATTTTCACCCCACGGGCCTCCAGGTAGGTCACGATCGGCTTGTGCAGATACTCATGCGGTGAGCCTTCCAACATCCGCAGCACCGAGGCTTCCGTTCTAGCCGCGAAGAACTGGAAGATGGTAAGCATACAGCGAGCAGAGATGTTTTCGGTGTCGATGAACCCCAGTGCATAGGCGATCGGGTTCCACATGCGCTTCAGGCTACCGTTCGAGCCACCATGCTTACGAAACCAATCAGCAAAGCTAATACCGTCCAGATTGCGAATAGTTTTCATGGCACCGTCGAAATCCACCAAGCCGCGCACCAAGGGACTGATGCCAAGGGCGATCGCATTCTGCGCTTTGTCCTGAAGAGAGAGCTGAGACGTAGTGAAAAATGCCTTCAGTCCATTAAACGGCGCACCTGTGATGAAGCGGAAGTCCAGCATTCCCTTTTGCCCACCACGATTGATGAAGGTGTGGGTGTGTTCCTTCAGTAGCAGGCTCTCGAAGGCTCCGACCTTTTTCATCAGGTCAAACAGGTTGTAGTAGCAGCCAAAAAAGACGTGCAGACCCATTTCCAAATGGTTGCAGTCTGCATCAACCCAACTGCCCACTTTGCCACCCACAAACGGGCGGGACTCGAAGATTTCCACCTCATGTCCGGCATCGGCTAACTCTACCGCTGCTGCCAAACCCGCCAGCCCCGCGCCCACGATCGCAACTCGCATTCTGTCCTTCTCGCTTAGACTTCCTTTGCGTATTGTAAAGTAGGACTTACGCATTTGCCCCCAAACCCCCAATTCTGGGTGCTTTAATCGGCTTGGTTCCCCCAGCATTGGGGGCTAGGGGGCGAGATATACCCGCTTTTGCGTAAGTCCTATAAAGGAACAAATGGATAGGTACGCGATCGCCCTGAGAACAGGTAAATTCTCTTGAAGCTAAAATAGTTGGCCTGCAACGATTAGTTGGTGAGGTAAAACAGCTTACAATTCTGAGTTCTGTCTCAATCAGCACTCTAAAGCTGGGCATTCTAAAGCAATGACTATAGAAGCGTGCCATGAGGGAACGATCGCCCATGAAACAGCCAGCGATGTCTGTACGTGAGAGCATTCGCGCGAAGCTGAAACAGATTTGGGGCTATGACGACTTTCGATCGCCGCAGGGAGAAATCGTCCAATGCTTGCTAGAGCAACGAGATGCGCTGATCATCATGCCGACGGGTGGGGGAAAATCCATTTGCTTTCAGTTGCCAGCGTTTATGCAGAGAGGGTTGACGATCGTCGTTTCGCCGTTAGTCGCGCTGATGGAAAATCAGGTGCAGGAGCTTCGTCAGCGTCGTTTGCCAGCCGCGTTGTTGCATAGTGAATTGCCAAAACAGCAGCGCAAACAAACATTGTGGGCCTTAGAAAACCAGCATCTAAGGTTGCTTTATCTGTCACCGGAAACGCTGCTGAGTGAGCCTGTATGGGAGCGGTTGTGCCAGCCAGAGCTGCAAATCGATACGATCGTGCTGGATGAAGCGCATTGCTTAGTGCAGTGGGGCGATACGTTTCGTCCAGCGTACTATCGGTTGGGCATGGTGCGATCGGCTCTGCTGACGTGTAGGCCAAAGGGGACGAAAATGGCGATCGCGGCCTTCACTGCAACGGCGAACCCTGACGCGCAGCAGACCATTCATCGGGTATTGCAACTCCAGCAGCCAGAGGTGTTTCGGCTCAATCCTTACCGCGCGAATTTGCACCTCAACGTGCGGGTAGTTTGGACACCTAGACAGCGACGACAACAACTGCTGAAGTTCATTCAGGCGCAGACAGGGCAAGCAGGTTTGGTGTATGTCCGCACTCGCCGCGATAGTGAAGCGTTAGCAGAATGGCTCTCGCAACAGGGCTTTCAAACAGCGGCGTATCATGCAGGGTTAAGCCCCGATGAGCGGCGGCAAATTGAAAAAGCCTGGTTGGACGGCTCAATGCAGTTTGTGGTTTGTACGTGCGCCTTTGGCATGGGCATCGACAAAAGTAATGTCCGATGGGTCGTGCATTTTCACTCACCGTTGTTGCTTTCTGAGTACGTGCAAGAGGTTGGGCGAGCCGGACGCGATGGCAAGCTTGCGACGGCTCTGACGCTGATTAGCGAAACAACGGGCTTGCTTGACCCAGAGGACAAACAGCGGCGACAGTTTTTTGTGGAGCAGGCAGAAAAGCAGCAGCGATCGGCGCAGGCACTTAGCCCCAAATTGCCACTACAAGGAAATGTTACGAATGTCAGCAGGGAGTTTAGAGATGGCGCGATCGCCCTTTCTCTGCTCAACAGCAACGGACAGTTGGAATGGTCTGATCCGTTCCATTACGTCATGAAGCCTGGAAGCCCTCATCACACTGGGCAAACCAATACCTGTGCTGCAAAGCAAATGACTGACTATCTCAAAACAAAGGACTGTCGGTGGCGCTTTTTGCTGAAAGCTTTTGGTTTTGGCTCTGAGGCAGCGAGTTTACAGTGTGGACATTGCGATCGGTGCTGTCGCTAAAGCACCGCAAGACGCGGAGTGCACGGAGAAACATTTGTCCAAAGTGGTTTCATCAAAGATGCCAATTAATCCCCTTCAGAGGCAAAGGCTTCTTCTAAATCAGGCTCTGCTTCTAATTTTGGTTCTTTGCCATCCAGTAGGCAGCTTACCGTCATGTCGCCCATGACGTTGATGACGGTGCGGCAGCGATCGAGAAACCAGTCCACTGTAATGAGCAGCGCGATGTATTGGGTTGGCAGTCCAACGGCGGTAAACACCAGCGTCATCGTGACCAAGCCCGCTTCAGGAATCCCTGCGGCACCCACAGAAGCAAAAATAGAGGTCAAAATCACGACAAACTGTTGTTCAAGGTTAAGGTTCAGTCCAATTACCTGTGAAATGAACAAAGCGGACATGGCCTCATAAAGCGCCGTACCGTCGTTGTTGAAGTTACTGCCAACCAGTGCACCTAAGGACGCGGATGATTCTCGCAAGCCCACTTTTTCAAGCAAACCTCGGAAGGTGACGGGCATAGTCGCAACTGACGAGTCGGTGGAGAAGGCCGTTAGGAAAGCATCCACACCCCCACTCAAAAACAGCTTTGGGGTAACCCAGGAGCCAAAGTGAACTCGCAACAGGTAGTAGCAAGTTTGAAGGGCGAGTGCTAACACTACGGCAATGACAAAGGCTGCCAGGGCTTTGAACGGCGCAAACCCTTTGAGAGCCACTGTGCTGCCGACAATGCCAAAAACCGCGATCGGCACTAGCATAATCACCCACGACAGAATCCGCACCACCGCTTCAAACAGAATCGTGATGACGTGTTCCAGCGCTTGATAGCCCGTTTTACCCTCCTCGACCTGCTGAGCTTTGATGGCGCGTAGAACAATGCCAAAGGAAAGCGCCAGCACAATCAACTGAATCACGTTATTGTCCACCAGCGGTTTAAGCACCGCATCGGGAACACCGCTATCGACTAATCCCCAGGGATCAAACTGCTTGTTCAGAGCTTCTCCACTACCCGCCAAGCTAATCTTTTCCCAGGTGCCGGGACGCAACACGTTGGCAACCAGAAGACCAATGACAATGGCTACCGTTGTATTTGTCACCAAAAGAATGGCAAGACGACGACCCGATCGACCAGGAATATTGGTGGTCAAAAAGGCGTGCAGAACAGCGAGGAGAATCAACGGTGTTGCGAGCGCCCGCAGTGCCTTCAGTACCAACGTGCAGGGGAGTGCTAAATCTTTAGCAATTTCGGCGCTTTGGGGACTGGGATTGCCAGCACCCAGAACAATGCCCAGCACGACAGCCAGAACAAGCGCAACCAAAATTTGTAGATAGAGTGGAATGATTCTGCCAAACAGGCGTAGTCCTTGCTCGTGATCACTCATGCGGGTTTCCAGGTAGGGCTGATCTCACTAGAATGCAGAATGGAGTCGATCGGCGTCAAGTGTCCAGCTTTATTCGGCTGTAGAGCGTTGCATAACGTTACGATTTAGCGGTCAGCCTGGGAGTTTTGAGTTTTGAGTTGAAAGAGAGGAGCAGAGGGCAGCTTGAGAGTTTTGAGTTTTGAGTTTTAAGTTTTGAGTTGGAAGAAAGGAGCAGTGGTCAGCGTTTTAGCCTTTAGCCTTCATCCTTCATCCCCCCTTCACACGCCAAAAGGATGATTGCACCTCAGCTTTTTTTTTGACACACTATTGCCGAAGTGACTTTGTTCAAACTGTACATCATGCCTGAGATTACCCGTCGCCAATTTATGACCACAGCCGCGTTTGCTAGTGGCTTTGCGCTTGCAGTCCAGCCGATCGCGTTGAGTGCCATCATGACTAGTGCAGATGGGCTTGTTGCAGGTACGGTCAAAATCCCTGCAAAGGATGGCGACGTTACGGCCTATAGAGCGATGCCAGCGAAGGGTGGCAATTTCCCGATCGTGCTGGTAATTCACGAAATTTTTGGCGTTCACGCGCATATTGAAGACGTGTGTCGTCGCTTTGCCAGGTTGGGTTATGTGGCGATCGCGCCTGACCTGTTTGCGCGGCAGGGCGATGTTGCCAAGCTCAGCAGTATTGATGAAATTCGCCCCATTGTTGCTAAAGTGCCCGATGCACAGGTGTTGTCTGATCTCGACGCAACCGCCGCATGGGCCGTCAAAGCGTCTAAGGGGAATGCCACGAAACTGGCGACGACAGGCTTCTGTTGGGGTGGACGGATTGTCTGGCTCTACGCCGCACACAATCCTCAAGTGAAAGCGGGTGTGGCGTGGTACGGACGGCTTGTTGGCGAAACGAATGCACTCATGCCGACGTATCCGGTTGATATAGCTTCGTCGCTCAAAGTGCCTGTGCTGGGGCTGTATGGCGGCAAGGATACAGGCATTCCGATCGACACGGTGGAGCAAATGCGCGATCGGCTCAAGTCCAGCAGCAGCAAATCCGAAATCATCGTCTACCCCAACTCCGGTCACGCCTTTTTTGCAGACTATCGCCCATCGTACCGCGAAGCCGATGCCAAAGATGGTTGGCAGCGTTTGCAAGCCTGGTTTAAGCAGCACGGCGCATGACGGTTGCTTAAACCTCCAAGGTTTTGGTCGAGATGCGGTTGAAAATAGCTGGCAGAGCGGCAAAGATTAACGCCATAATAGGAAACTGATTATTGTTCAGATAACGTTGTTTGAAGCGCATTAACCGCCCTGCTTTTGTTGACTATCTTCTGACTCAACTGTAAGTAGCCGCGATCGCTTGTAAGGTGCATTATGGCAGGCGCTCCTCTTGATCCTGAACAGGTTCGCAACCATCTGGTGAAAACGTATCGATCGCTGCAAGCCATCGAACAGTTGATGGTGCAATTGTTTTCGGTGATTTATGAGCCAGTCAGCAGAGCCTTGCTGGTCAACTGCTGGAATTATCTTGGCGAGCACGATCGCGGCAGCAAGCATTTCACAGCTCCCAGCATTAAACCGTACATCGATCGTCTGATTGAGCTAAATGTTTTGGTGCAGCAGGGGAACACCGGGCCACAGTGTCATCCACTTTTAGCTGAAGTGGCGACTCGTGATGCGGTTAAAGCAAAGCGGTTTGAACGGCTCGTACAGGCTGTGCAAAAGGGCTTTCCGGTGCCCAGACGATGGAAAGATGGCCCCATTTCCTTTGGCACCGATCGTCAACTGATTCGTGAAATTCGCGTTGGCGTGTATCGCCACGATATCGCCTTTATTCATAAACAATTAGAGGACTACTACAAATACAGCTACCAAAAAGATAAGCTTTCGATCGACGATATTTATCAGCGCATCTGCAACAATCCCTTCGATCCAGAGTGGTTTCGCACCCTACCCTCCGACCTCTACAACAGTGCACTCATCAGCATCTTGAATCTTTCAATGCTGGAACTCACCCCTGCCGACGCAGCCTTTTCGATGCTGGAGGCAGATGTCGCCAAAGCGGGTAAACAAAGCTCTGTCCTACAGTTTGTGGTTTTGATTGAGCATCTACTGTTGCGTGGACGGATGGCAGAAGCACAGCAAATGCTGGAGCAGATTCCTGAGCAGTATCACAATCAGTTTGCGTCGCTATGGGGGCAACTCTACTTTTTGCAGGGGGATGATGCCAGCGCGATCACCCAATACACGATGGCGCTACAGGCCCTGAAGAAAGGCACTGGAAAACGGAAAATCTATTTCCAGGCGATGAGCGGCTTGTTTTTTATTCTGGCGTTGCTCAGAGATGGGTCTGCCGATCGCCTCATGGAAGCGGCTGAATACACCAGCACTGCGCGACAGTCGAAAACTTGGCTGAGTCCCACCTACACGGTTCTAGAGCACCTCATCAAAACGCAACAGGGCGATCTTGCCCAGAAAGATTGGCTAAGCCACCGACCGATCGCGCCTTACAGCGCGGGCAACAGTCTGGAAACGCTCATGGCGTGTTTGTGCCTCTACTGGGTGGATGTGGATCAGGCCAAAAAGCATTTACCAGGGCTGCTGGAGCCGTTTTACGAAGCGGCAATGGCCTCCGGCTATGAGTGGCTTGCCAAGACCATTGGAGAAACGCTTGCCAAACTGCAACCCCGCAGTCCTTATAGCAAACAGGCTGCTGCGTTGCTCCCGGACACCAAACTGCGATCGCTCGTAGACCTGATCCAACCGCAGGAAGGGTGGGAACTGAGCCTGAAAGCACTGTCTCAATTGCAGAAAGACCAGCTCACAGCGACGACCAAAGTAGAGACTACCCAACGCCTCGCTTGGTTTGTGACATTTTATCCCAAAACGGGTTGTGTGCTATTGCCGCGAGAGCAAACCCTGAATGCCAAAGGTGAGTGGAGCAAGGGTCGCCCGATCGCCCTTAAGCGACTCAAAAGCAACCCCGATGAATTCAGCTACCTCACCCCCCAGGATCAGCGGATTTGCGCTCAAATTAAAACCTACAATTACGGCTGGGGCAACAAAACGGACTACACCTTTACCGACAAGGCGATCGCGCTTCTCGTCGGACATCCCCACGTCTTTTGGGAAGATGCTCACACCACACGCATCGACGTAGTGAAAGGCGAACCCGAACTGCTGGTCAAGAAAGGTAAGGATGAGAAACTCACGCTGCAATTCTCGCCAGAGCTGAAAGACAATAAAGAAATTCTGACGGTCAAGGAAAGCCCGACCCGGCTCAAGGTCATTGAAATCACGCCAGAGCATCGCCGTATTGCCGAAATTTTAGGGTTGCAAAATCGGTTAGAAGTACCAGCCGCCGCGAAAGAACGCGTTCTGTCAGCGATTAATGCCGTCTCCAGCATTGTCACCGTTCATTCCGATATTGGTGGTGGCGTGGCAACGGAAGAAGTCCCCTCTGATCCCAAGCCACACATTCATTTGTTGCCTGCCAGCACGGGCCTGAAAGTTGCTGTCCTGGCACGTCCTTTTGCGCAAGGTGGCCCCTACTACCGTCCTGGTACTGGCGGCGAAACGGTGATTGCAGAAGTGGACGGCAAGCGCTTGCAGACCAATCGGAATCTACGCGAAGAGAAGAAGCTGGCAAATGCCGCGATCGCCGCTTGCCTCACCTTTTCACAACACGAAAAGCAAGACAACGAATGGCTCATTGATGATCCTGAAGCGTGCCTGGAACTGCTGCTGGAACTGCACGCGTTGGGCGATCGCGTCGTTATTGAACACCCCGAAGGCGAAAAATTCCGCGTTAGCCATCAGGCCACCCTCAAGGATTTTCGACTCAACATCAAACAGCAAAATGATTGGTTTGCCACCGATGGCGAATTGAAGGTCAGCAACGACCTGGTGCTGGATATGCAGCAACTCATGCAACTGCTAGAGCAAACCCCCGGTCGCTTCATTCCGCTGGCAGACGGGCAATTTCTCGCGCTAACGCAAGAATTTCGGAAACGGCTGGATGAACTGCGGGCGTTTTCAGAGCGATCAGGCAAAGGCGTTCGACTGCATCCCTTAGCGGCCCTCGCTGTTGAAGACTGGATGGAAGAAGTGGGGGATCTCAAAGCCGACAAACACTGGAAAGCACACATTCAGCGGCTCAAGGACATCCAAAACTTTGAACCGCAGTTACCATCAACCCTCCAAGCCGATCTGCGCGATTACCAGATCGATGGCTTTCGCTGGTTGGCACGGTTGGCCCATTGGGGCGTGGGAGCCTGCCTTGCAGACGATATGGGCCTGGGCAAAACTCTACAAGGGCTGGCCGTCATTCTCACGCGTGCACCAGATGGCCCCACGTTAATCGTAGCGCCCACTTCTGTATGTATGAACTGGATGGGTGAATCCCAGCGGTTTGCGCCCACGCTCAACGCCATCCAGTTTGGTGCGGGCGATCGACAAAAGGTGCTTGACCAACTGCAACCATTCGATCTGCTGGTGTGCAGCTACGGGCTGTTGCAGCAGGAAGACGTTGCCGAGAAACTAGCGAAGGTGCAATGGCAAACGATCGTGCTGGATGAGGCTCAATCGATCAAAAACTTTGCTACCAAACGATCGCAAGCCGCCATGAACTTGCAAGGTGGATTCAAACTCTTGACCACTGGTACGCCGATCGAGAATCATCTGGGCGAACTGTGGAACCTCTTTCGTTTCATCAACCCAGGCCTATTGGGATCGCTAGAAAGCTTCAACCAACGCTATGCTAACCCGATCGAACGCTATGGCGATCGCCCAGCCCGCCACCGCCTCAAAAAATTGATTCAACCCTTCATTCTCCGTCGCACCAAGAATCAAGTCCTGGAAGAATTGCCCTCACGCACTGAGATTCTGCTGCAAGTCGAATTAAGCCGTGAAGAATTGGCCTTCTATGAAGCGCTCCGACGAGACGCGATCGCCAAACTTGCTGACAGCGATGCCACCGCAGGGGCAAAGCATTTGCAGGTGCTGGCAGAAATCATGCGCTTGCGACGAGCCTGCTGCAACCCCAAATTGGTCAAACCAGAACTTGCCGTGCCTAGTTCTAAACTGCACTTGTTTGGCGAAGTGTTGACGGAACTGTTGGAAAACAAGCACAAAGCGCTGGTCTTCAGTCAGTTTGTGGATCACTTGCACATTATTCGAGACTATTTGGATACTCAAAACGTTGCTTACCAGTATCTTGATGGCAGTACACCAATGGCAGAACGCAAAAAGCGCGTCAATGCGTTTCAAGCAGGCGAAGGCGATGTCTTTCTCATCAGCCTCAAAGCAGGCGGCACGGGGCTCAACCTCACCGCTGCTGATTATGTGATTCACATGGATCCCTGGTGGAATCCTGCCGTCGAAGACCAGGCCAGCGATCGCGCCCATCGCATCGGGCAACAGCGTCCCGTCACCATTTATCGCCTGGTGGCAAAAGGCACGATCGAAGAAAAAATTGTCGATCTACACCAGCACAAACGCGACCTCGCCGACAGTCTCCTCGAAGGCACCGAAATGAGCGGCAAAGTTTCCACCGATGAACTGCTGCGACTCATTGCTGAAAGCTAATTATTCACGAATCCTCGTATTAGCCTCCTAAGTGTTTTGGGACATACCAGTGAAACAAGCGAACTGCAATGGCGATTAATCGTATTCAATATGGCAAATAGTATTCCCCCTTGGTGAAGCAGCCCAAGATAGGCTAGGTATGTTCGTAGGTAAACAGATGAGTCAAAAACAACAATTTACAGCCATCATTGAGCGTGAGGGAGACGGCTATGTCTCTTTATGCCCACAACTAGATATCGCAAGTCAAGGCAATACCGTTGAGGAAGCCAGAAATAATCTGATTGAAGCACTTGAGCTATTCTTTGAAGTGGCTGATCCGCTTGAGATTAGAAGTCGATTACACAGTGAAGTCTTTGTGACTAATTTGGAGGTTATTGTTGGGTAGGTTACGAGTTTTATCAGCCCAAGAGGTGTGTAGAATCTTTGAACAGCACGGCTTTGCCAGGGTTCGGCAGCGTGGAAACCATATCATCATGCAAAAGCGCAATGAAGATTCGACCATAACCGTTCCGATTCCAAACTACTCAGAGTACGTACTGGCACTTTACAGTTCATTATTAGGCAGTCAGGCCTGCCGCGATCGTTGTTTGAGACTTCCTAAGAGCGCGAGAACTGACAGATAATTAAACTCCAAAACGTTTTCTGATGCTTTTTCTCCCTCTACCGCTTCATTCCACCCGCTGCAGTGGGTGAGTTTAGTGCTTGCGATCGCTCCGACCGTTCTGTCGTTCTTGTACCCATTGACGAAACGCTTTCAGGGTGCGGCTCCGTCCTTCCGTTTGACTGCGTTCCAGAAACTGAGAAAGGCCATCAACAATGGGAAACTGGGGGAAATGAGGACTGACATTCACGTCTTGATACTGCCCGTCCTGCAAGACACTAATCCGCAGTCGTCCGTCCTCAAACCGCCACAGTTCTGGAACCCCAAGTGCTTGATAGGCATCCAGTCCCGTTTTGGAGGTCACATCCACTTCGATCGCTAAATCGGGAGGCGGATCAACAGTCAAATCAATGCGCCGTTTCCCAATCATCACCGCATAATTCTCGATATAAAAACATTGGTCCGGCTCGATTCCCTTTGTTACATTCTGTCGCTTAAAGGTTGTTGAACCAAAACATTCGTTATCAAGATCCAACTCTTCCAACAAGATTTTCACCATATCGCCGATTAACTCTTTATCGACCTCATGTTCTGGTGAAGGCATCCGAATCTCCAACGTTCCATCACTGTAAGCAATGCGACAAGCCCGTTTATCCCCCAATTCATCCAGAATCGCTTCAAATTCGCTCCAGCTAACCTCTTGGAGTTGGATTCTCTGACCGGGATAAACCACCAGTTGTCGAAGCTGAAGCGTGACCATAACGGCTTACCCGTAAAGGATGATGATTGATTCCACAGCGGTGAGTCAATCGCACTCATTCTACCCGTTGCAGCGGCGTGAGTCTGGGATCAACAATCTTTTGCCCCATTCCCGTAAACTTCACCGCAAGGCAAATCTTATTCCCGGCACCGAAGATATGCGTCACCTGACCTTGCCCAAACGCTTTATGCACCACGCGATCGCCCACCGTCCAGTCGTCTTCATGGGTGTCGGGGAGGGATGCGGTTTCAGATGAGACACTACGGGCAGAAGCGGTCGTGCCTTTCGTCCAGCGAGTTGGGATCGCCGTAGCTACGTTGGTTTGCAGCATTTCGCGGGGCAGTTCGGCTAAGAACAAGGATGGGCTGGCAGGTTCCCGATTGCCATACAGTCGGCGTTCGCGGGCATAGGAGATGAACAGCCGTTCTTGAGCGCGGGTGATTCCTACATAGCAAAGACGACGCTCTTCTTCCAGTGCGGCGGGATCGTCCAGCGATCGATAGCTGGGAAATAGCCCCTGCTCCAATCCCACCATAAAGACAACGGGAAACTCCAGCCCCTTGGAGGAATGTAGGGTCATCAGCGACACTCGCGTCGCATCTTCTTCCAGATTGTCCAGATCTGAGGCTAGAGAAGCGCTAGCGAGAAACCCGCTCAGGCTGGGATCATCAGTGTTTTGCTCTTGAAATTGCAGCACCGCGTTGTAGAGTTCCCCCACGTTTTGCAGGCGTTCCTCGGCTTCATCGGTGCCCTGAGTTTTCAAGTCCTGTACGTAGCCCGAATCTTCCATAATGCCCTGAACGATTTCGTTGGCTGGCACGGTATCGAGCTGCGATCGCCATTTTTGCAGCATTTGCACAAAGTTCAGCACACCCTTGGAGGATCGTCCTGCCAGGGTTCTGACTGAAGTTTCGTCCACCAAAATTTCCCACAGCGGTTGCCCCAGCTCCTGGGATGCTCTGACGAGGGAATCGATCGTGGCTTTCCCGATCCCGCGTCGAGGCGTGTTGATCACCCGTAGCAGGCTCACGCTGTCGGCAGGGTTGGCGATCGCCCGCAAGTATCCCAACACGTCTTTGATTTCTTTGCGATCGTAAAACCGCAGTCCACCCACAATCTTGTAGGGAATCCCTTGCTTGACCAGTACATCCTCAAGGGCGCGGGATTGGGCGTTGGTGCGGTAGAGGATCGCAAATTTGCCCCAGTGCAGTTCGGGATACTTTGTCTCCATCGTGCGGATTTGCTGCACCACAAAGTCTGCTTCCGCTACTTCATCGTCAGCACGATAGCAGAAGATGGGTTCACCGCTGCCCCGCGTGGGCTTCAGCACTTTGTCGATGCGTTCCGTGTTGTTTTCAATCAGTTGATTGGCAACGGCGAGAATATTTTCCGTCGATCGGTAATTTTCCTCCAGCTTGACCATCGTGCGGGTGTCGTCGTCGGGCAGGCGATCGCCAAAGTCCTTCTGAAAGCCCATCAGAATCGTAAAATCTGCTGCGCGGAAGGAGTAAATCGACTGATCCGCATCCCCGACCACAAAGACCGATCGATACTCCCATTTGTCAAACAGTTGCGTCTCTTCGCTGTTCGTTACGAGCAAGCGAATCAAGTCATACTGAGTCCGGTTCGTGTCCTGGTATTCGTCTACTAAAATGTGTCGAAAGCGGTTGTGCCAGTAACCGCGCACCTGTTCATTCTGGCGAAACAGCCTCACGGGCATTAAAATCAAGTCGTCGAAGTCCAGCGCGTTGTTCGCTACTAGCGCATCCTGGTACATGCTGTAGACGTTGGCAATGACCCGTCCGCGATAGTTTTGCTGTTCGCGCTCCAAATCTTGTGGCGACCAGCTCTGGTTTTTAGCGTTGCTAATGGCAAAGCGCACTGATCGAGGATCAAACTTTTTGTCATCCAGATTCAACTGGTTTGTCACAATGTCCTTCACCAGGCTTTGTGCATCTGACTCATCGAAAATCGAAAAGTTGCGGTTCCAACTCCGCCCTTTCTCATCCTGAAATTTTTCGATATCAAAGCGCAGAATCCGTGAACAGAGCGCGTGAAAGGTGCCGATCCATAAGTCTTTTGTGATGGTTTTATATACTTTCGACTTTAGCTTCGTCTGCTCATACGCTGGCAGCGAATCCAACGGCTTACCAAACTGGCTATAAGACTCGCGATCAGCAAAGAGCTTTTCAATCCGCTCTTTCATCTCTCTGGCCGCCTTGTTTGTAAACGTCACCGCCAGAATATTCTCCGGATCAACGCGATGGGTCAGCACCAGGTTAGCAATGCGGTACGTCAAAGCACGGGTTTTGCCCGAACCAGCCCCTGCAACAACCAGCAAGGGGCCACAATAGTGCTCGACAGCCTGTCGCTGTGATGGGTTGAGATGGCTAAGAAAGTCTTTCGGTTGAGTCATGAAGCAGTAAGGCGATGGGCGGCAATTTACAGGTACATTGCTCCTCTAAAGGGTATCGCATCCCAGGCGATCGCGTTAGTCAGGATTTGGAGTACGGGGCGCAAGAACCATAGGGTGAGAGGCCGCTAGCGTCGGCTGTTTCTCATAGGCAACTCCACAACTCGATCGTGTTGGGTTTTATGGATAAAACTGACGCAAAACTCGGAGGCTTTAACCAAGCACTAGGGCGCGTCATCAATGAAGCTCAGAAACCATGAGGTATCGCGTAATCGCGCCCGTCCTTACAAACGAGGCTAGGGGCTGGAATTCTTGCTGTAAGCCATGTGTATGAGTCATTGATGACAGCCCCTAGCCATTTAACTAAAGTTAGCGGCCTTAAACCTCAGAGTTTTTAGTCAAACTGCGTAAGCTCTGGTAACTTCTAATCCAATCTCTTCGAGAAAGGGTGATTGAGCTAGCGCTGAGACTGCTCGTGCTGTCGTTACGGATGCTCGTGCTAGCGCTGAGACTGCTCGTGCTAGCGCTGAGACTGCTCATGCTAACGCTGAAACTGCTCGTGCTGTCATTACGACTGCTCATGCTAACGCTGAGATGGCTCGTGCTACTGCTAAGACTGCTCATGCTGTCATTACAACTGCTTATGCTAGCGCTGAGATGGCTCGTGCTACTGCTAAGACTACTCGTGCTAGCGCTGAGATGGCTCGTGCTACTGTCGTTGATGCTTGTGCTGCCCTAGAGACTGCTCATCTCGCTATCAATATCACTCAGGTATTTGTCATTGACACGTCAGTCTTTATAGCAACCAACGCTTTAAGCAAGATTGACTGCCCTGGTGTAAAGGTTTTACGAGTTGTCTACTTTTCCAAACGTCCTCAAGATTGAGTGGAAGCCTACAGGTAGGAACGGTATCATCAACGAATAACCTTTTGCTTACATTCAATTCGGTTTTGCCTTAAGGCATTCTCTGAACTTTGCTTACTTTTTCCTACTTGTTGACGGCTTCAGATATCAGTCCTCTTTTGGGAGATGTTCGGTTAGATGTGGCGGCGCTGGTGCTCATGCTGCTGCTGTCTGCTTTCTTCTCTGGTTCTGAGACCACTATTACGGCCTTAGATAATTTGAAGCTGAAGGCGTTAATTAAAGAGCAGGGCGATCCCAGCCGCATTTTTACGCTGGTGCTAAGCAATCGACGACGGTTTATCACCACGCTGCTGGTCGGGAATACGCTGGTCAACAACTTTTCCGCCATTCTGACGAGTAATTTGTTTAGTTTGTGGTTTGGGAACCAGACGATCGGGCTTGCCACGTTTGTCGTCACGTTTTTGACGCTCACGTTCGGCGAAATTGTGCCCAAGTCGCTAGCAATCAACAACGTCATGCCGATCTTCACATTGGTGGTGCAACCGATCTACTGGCTCACAAGATTGCTGTCTCTGCTGGGTGTGGTGCAACTGTTTGAGAAGATTACGCAGTCGGCCATTCGGACATTTCAGGGTGAAGTGGTGCAGCAAGGCGAATCGCTGCAAGATTTGGAGTTGATGATTGAAATTTTGGGTGGCAAAGGGCAGCTTGACCTCGATCAGCACCAGATGTTAAACAAGGCGCTGATGCTCGATCGCCTGAGCGTCAAAGAAGTCGTCAAACCACGCATTGCGATGCGAACCATTTCGCGAGAAGCCACCCTGCAAGATCTGGTAGCGCTGTGCCTGGAAACGGGCTATTCGCGGATTCCCGTACAGGAAGAGTCCAAGGATGAAATTGTTGGCGTTGTCAACCTCAAACGAGCGTTGCAGCAACTCAATCAACTTCGCCAAAGCGGTCAAACCAACGGTTCAGTGACGCTGGCAATGAACCCACCTTTCTACGTGCCTGATACAAAGCGCGTGGCGGACATGCTCAAAGAAATGCTGCAACAACGCCTGCACATCGCGATCGTGGTGGATGAATATGGCGGCACTGTTGGTCTGGTCACGCTAGAAGACATTTTGGAAGAACTGGTCGGCGAAATCTACGATGAAAGCGATCTTCCCCACCGTGCCAGCCTCACTCGCAGTGTGGCATCGACCACCCGCGATCGCCCCAGCCGCGTTTCTTCTTAGGAGCAAGAATTAAATAAAACCGCATTTTGTAGGATGTGTTAGGCACTAGCCGTAACGCATCGAGTCCTAGAAGTGATGCGTTACGCTGCGCTTTTCTTGGATGCCGAAAGCTAGACACATCCTACCCAAGCATTCGGAGTGATTAAATTCACGATCCTTAGCGTCTAGCGTCAATGCTGACCGCTGACTGCTATCTTACGCCGCCACAAACTGATTTAGCTCCTGGGGCGCAAGGTTTGGATGCACCACCTGCCCATCTCTAAACCAGATCACTCGATTGGTGCGTCGAGCCACATCTGCTTCATGCGTCACCATCACAACGGTGATGCCACTCGCGTTTAGCTCGGTAAAGATATTGAGAATTTCCACCGTTGTGTGAGAATCTAGCGCGCCCGTCGGTTCGTCCGCTAGCAGCACTACAGGACGATTGACGATCGCCCGTGCAATGGCAACCCGCTGCTGTTGCCCACCTGATAGCTGAAACGGCTTGTTGTTCATCCGGTTCGCTAAACCTACACGAGTCAGCGCTTCCACCGCTCGATCGCGCCGTTCCCGATCAGGCACATTCGCATACACCATTGGCAGCATCACATTCTCGATCGCCGAGAGCTGCGGCAGCAAATGAAACTGCTGAAAGACAAATCCTAGCTTGCGATTCCGCACATGCGCCAGCGTTGTATCGTCCAGTTGAGCTACATCTTCACCATCTAGGTAATAGTGTCCCTGTGTGGGCTGATCAAGGCACCCAATCACGTTCATCATCGTGGACTTACCAGAACCCGACGCACCCATAATGGCGCAATATTCACCCTGCTCGATCGTCAGATTCACGCCCGCAAGCGCCTGCACTTCTGTTTCACCAGAACCGTAGATTTTGTAAATGTCTTCAAGCCGAATGATGGTGGAGTTAGGCATTGGAGGAAGGGGAGAATGAGTAAAGAAAAGGGAGCAGGGGGGGGCAAGGAAATTCGGACTCCTGACTTCTGACTCCTCTAACAACTAGAAACCAAAAACTAACTACTTTCTACTAAGTGCTTCTCAGCGCCACGATCGGGTCAAGTTTCGCCGCTTGTCTGGCAGGCACTACGCCAAAGAAGAGGCCGATGCCGCCAGAAACACCAACTGCAAGAGCGATCGCGATTGGTGAAACGCTGGCTTTGAGGGGGGTGACGGCACCAACTGCGAGAATCCCGCCAATGCCGATCGTGGTGCCCAACAGTCCACCAGCGGCTGAGAGAATGACGGCTTCAATCATGAACTGGATGAGAATATCTTGCTGCGAAGCGCCGATCGCCTTGCGTAAACCAATTTCCTGCGTCCGTTCGGTAACGGAAACGAGCATGATATTCATGATGCCAATGCCGCCCACCAGGAGAGAGATGCCTGCGATCGCGGCTAGCATTGCCGTTAGGCCACCCGTAATGGTATCGACGATCGTCAGCACATCTTTTTGCGTTTGCACCTGAAAGTCGTCGCTATCCACAATCTTGTGCCGCAGACGCAACAGGTTCGTGATTTGAAACTGGGCCGCGCGAATATTGCTTTCGCCTTTGGCAGAAATGGAGATCACGGTGACATCCAATCCATAGGGCGAGGTGCGTCCAGTCAGGCGATATGCATGGGTCGTGATGGGAATGTAGGCAGTATTGTCCTGGTTGCTGCCCAAAAATGACCCTTTTGCCTGCAAAACGCCAATGACTTGAAAGCTAGTGCCTTGAATGCGAATCTGCTGCCCAATGGGATCACCATTCCCAAAAAAGCGATTGGCTAAATCTGATCCCAAAGCAACAACCTGCGTGTCACGCTTCACGTCTTGTTCGCTGAGGAAGCGACCTTTCGCCATGTCAAAACTTCGCACGGTGAGAAATTCAGGAGTCGTGCCGACCACAGATGCACTGGTGTTGAGATTTTTATAAACGATCGTCATCTGGCTCTGACGCTGCGGTGCGACTTCTTTAATCGATGGCACCTGCACTGCGATCGCCTTAGCATCTTCCAACACAAGCGTTTTGGGCACATCAGACACACGACTGCGGGCTTCAGGATTACCTGGCGAAACAAACAGCACGTTTGGCCCTAACGACTCAAACTGCTCAGAGGCCAGCTTTTGGGCACCCTGCCCAATACCTACCATTGCAATGACTGACGCGTTGCCAATCACAATGCCCAACATCGTCAGCACACTTCGGAGCTTGTTTGCAGTCAGCGTTTTGACTGCCATTTTGCCGCTTTCGAGTAAATCCATTTGAGAGGTAAGGGGAGAGGAGTGAGGGGAGAGGAGGGAAAAGGCAGAAGGCAGAGGGCAGGAGGCAGAAGGATGGGAGTGGGGAGTCGGGAGTGTACTGACTGCTGATCGGTAAAGCATTTGTTGGTTGTCATAGCCCTAAAGCCTTTCAGTCATACAAGAAAGGGCGTACCAGAAAAGTGGTTGGTTTTTAGAAGAAAGCTGATCGCTGACCGCTGACCGCTCTTCAACTCAAAACTTCTACGCTGATCGCTGACCGCTGATTGCCCCCTAACTCAAAACTCTTAACCACTCCCGACTCCCGACTCCCTAATTCTGCTGATTCACGCCTTTCGTAATGTTTTCGAGCTTCTGGCCTTCGGGCAGTTCGACAAAAACCTGTTTGCCTGTCTCGATGCCGCTCAAGATTTGGGTTTCGTTGCCGATCGTGGCACCCACTACAACAGCTTGAAATTTGGGTTTTTGTTGAGCATCAGGCACCAGTACGCCTGTCTGCCCCTGGTCAGTGACGATCGCCACAGTGGGCACCATCAGTGCTTGTTTAAGTTGCTTGCCCAAAAAGGTCAGGTCAATGTCCTTCATGCCCGATCGCAGCAGGTCTTTGCCCGTGTCCAACCTGACCCAAACAGCGAAGGTCACAACCCCTTTCTGAGTAGCGTCTTCCTCTTCGGCTTTTGGCGAAATCCGCTGCACCGTGCCCTTAAAGGTCTGGTCAGGGTATGCACCAGCTCGAATTTCAACCGCTTGCCCTAACCTGATTTGAGAGATGTCTACTTCTGGCACCTTGGCTTTTACTTCCAGGTCACTCGCAAGGTTCGCCACATAGGTTGCCGAAGAGGTGCTGGAGGCAAAGCTCGTAGGAGCGACGAACGCACCGACTTCAGCACCCGTCTGAGTGATCACACCATCAAACGGAGCACGAATGACTGCATCCTCAAGCTGTACGTCAATCTTATCGACGCTTGCTTGGGCCGCTTGTACTTGCGCGGCGGCTTGCTCTACTTCTTGAATGCGGGCACCATTTCTTTGTTGGTCAAGCTGTTGCAAAACGTTGTTGTAGCTTGCCTTTACCTGCTCCAAATTGGCTTTGGCACTCTGTTCTTCATTCAGCACTTCGTCGAGCTTGTCACGGCTGATGGCCCCATCGGTAGCAAGCGCACGATTTCGCTGCGATCGCTCCAGGGCCAAACTGAGGCGAGTTTGCGCAGAGGTGATTTGCGCCTTGGCTTGATCGACGCTTGCCTCCGCTTGCGCGATCGCCTCTGGACGATTGCCCGCTCGCAGTAACGATAGGTTGGCCTGCGCTTTGGCAAGTTCGGCTTGGGACTGGGCGCGATCGGCTTGCAGTTCTCTGGTTTCCATCCGTGCGACGATCTGCCCCTGCTTAACGCGATCGCCGCGTTGCACCAGCAGCGCTTCCAGACGACCAGCCGTTTTTGGGTTCAGGTTCAATTCTTTGACGGCCTGCACTTCACCATTTGCCGTGATGCGTGCGGTTATGTCTTTTGCCTGTACAGGCACCGTTAATTCAGTGAGTGACTGTTTTGGTGCTGACTGACGCATCAGTGGTACCGTAACGGCGGCAAGACCGACCAAACTGGCGGCGACCAGTCCAATCGTCCAGGGGGTTGACTTGGTTACTTTGCCAAAAGACTTAGTTATTTTGCCAAAAGAACGTTGCATGGGAGGAAGAGGTTTAAAAGGGGAGAGAAGATGTGGCTGATGGCGATCGTGGCAAAGGATTGAGAGGCATGAAGCTTGAGACCTGAAATGAGGGATGAGCATCAATACGTATCAACCGATAATGTTTAACGCACCTGACTTGGCTCATCGATCGTGGCTGATAAGTGCTGAGTCTGTTGTTGCTCCCAGCGCTCTATCATCAACGGCAGTTCTTGCTCCAAAAAAGTATGAACTGCGTGCATTTCTTCTAACCGTTGACGTAACTGAGGCGGACTGCCATCCATCAGCTTCAACCCCTGGACTGCAATTTTACGGAACGTCGTGATTTGCGTCATACGCTGCTTTGTCAGTTCAGCCCAGGCATTTGGCTTGATGCGAAAGTAGTCTCGCCGATGCCCAGGCAAGCTGGTGCGCTCAATCAACCCTAACTGCGTTAACAAACGAGTCATGGTACTGATGGAACCCTTACTAGCTTGCAGCACCTCTGCAAGTTCGCTGGGCGATTGATACGGCGGGTTAGAGATCAGTAGCCAACCAAGAATGCGCCCTGCCATCCGTGGCAAGCCAACCAGCTCAAAGGAGATGCCGACTGTTTCGATAAATTGCTGGTGCTCAAACTCTGGAGATAGCTTCATCAAAGTTGGATCGGTGTCTAGCGGGACTGTTGCACTCATAGAGCAGTCCTAAATGATTGGTGAAAAGCATGCTGTTGGGGAGCCATCAGCGGTTAGCCATCAGCCTGGAATTAAAGCTGAAAGCTAAAAGCGTGATTCGATCAGTAGTATTGAGGCAACGACCGCTAAAAGCTGCAATAGAACTTTTTCCCACAAATCAAATTAGAGGTGCTATGGCTTCAGCTTAGCACAGTAAGTTCAGTAAATATTGAACTTAGAGAATGTTTTGAATTTGCTAAATCAATTAGAACGATCGCTCTGTGTCGTGACACACGCTACGCAAGCAAAGGTAGGAGCCAATTACTATGGCTTTCAACCCTTTCCGGCCTCTTTCAACCGTTTGTGTTTGGGTATGATAGGTCTATTCATCTTGCTGCCAGCCGATCGCCCATGTTAAGACTGAGTTCTTAAGGTTAAAGGCTCCAGTTTCTGAAGCGTTTGACCAAATGCGGTGTAGACCCACCAACCACAGGTTCATTTTTTGTAAACCTTCCGCAAACCTTGCGGATTAGTCCACGGCTTCGATGCATTCAGTACAATATGCTGACTGATGCTATCGTGCGCTCAGACCGAGTTAAAGCCTATGAGTCCCCAGCCTGATCGCTCCTCCCAACCCTCTAAGTCCCCTTTGCCCGAAGAAATGATTCCCGTGCCAGAGCAGTCCGCTGCTTCTGAATCAACTCCAATAGAGGCATCCACGGTGAAAGAACCCCCGACTGAAGTGTCATCGGATGCTACCGCTGAAGGCACTCCTCCAGCCAGCACAACGCCATTGGTGCCCAAACGACCGTTAATGCGTCCTGTCAATCGTCCTCAACCGCCGCCTGTAGCAGAATCGGCTACGGTGCCCGTAGCGACAGCGCCACCAGCGATTGCTAAAGCGCCCACAGCAATGGGTTCTCAGCCGCCCGATGCTATCGTGAACGCAGACACACCTGCGGATACCTCTGAAGCAGCGGCCCAGGCTCTCATTCGACAGCAACCCATTCCACCACCGAGTGAGCCAAAGCAATATCGCGCGATCGGGCTTGTTCGTGGGCGGTATACGCCCTCTGAAGAGCAATTTACGCGGGGTGCCATGCTGACGAGTGATGGCACTGAAGTGGAGGCTGTCTTACTAGGACGTGTGATGAGCCTGGTGCGGAACCATCTCGATCTGGAGCAAGAACATTTGTGGGTTGTCTATCCCCGCACGCGTGAAATGCGGCAGGATTTACACGTTCAGATTGTGGGTGTTTGGGAACCAGAAAAACTGAATAAAGCCGAAGAAGCCTCTGAGACAGATACGACATCAGATGCTCCACCTGAGCCGCCGCCTCCAGTAGAAATCTCCTCTAGCCAGCCACCGGATGATACTGGTCTGGATGAAAGCTACTTCTCCATTCGTGGTGAAGTGGTCTTTTACTCTGCCGAAGAGCAGCAGATCGTGATCAAAATCCAGCAAGCACCCCGCAAAACGGCTGACCGTGAGAAGGCGTTTAAACTCCGTTTAGATGGTGTCCTGAGCAGTCCAAAGGCGTTGGGCTACTTTTGGGATCTTCAAGTGGAGCGACGGAGCGCGGCTCTGGTGGTGACGAGCGGCACCCCAATCGGTCTTGTGCCGCCCAAGAAAAAGACCGCCAGTGCAGGCTTCAAGCGCGGGGGCGATCGACGCCCTCCTCAACGCAAAGCCCGTCCTGTGGTTGGTGCTAGAGGTGCTGCTGCACCCGTAGGTAGTCCACGTCGCGAACCATTGCCAAAACCCGTGAAGCGGACTGAGCAAACAAGCGAAGGTTAAAGCAAACAAACGAAGGTTAGCTTGATCAGGCGCTAGGCACCCCGTTCTAGTGCCTGCGTTTTATGGATTGCTGAGTCAGTCGATCGCAATTTGGGTACCCCAAGCATCCTGCGGTCGGAACGCGCGATCAGCGGGAATCGGTGCTACAAATTCGGTCAAGGTAAACGTTCCCGCTTCGATCCATTGCTTTAAGGCCACTGCAACCCGACGAGAGAGAAAAAGGCTAGCCAAAGGAGCGGTCCTCACTGTCTTGCCATCGATCGTAATCCGTCCCAATTTGAGCTGCGAGTAGCTAACCAGTCCGAAGGTGGGGCGTACCCGTCGTGGAATCGAAAAATCCACCACAGGCGCAACCAGATCCTGGTCTTGAATCGTACAGCGAGCGACCACTTCCTCGTGCAAGACTGGCAGCGGTATACCCACCCCTAACATGAGTGATGGCCCATAGCTTTTGAAGTGACAGCCCCTCACCCAGCGAGCATCCATCTGTTTTGCGTCGCCAATCAGTGCCAATGTTGCAGCCGGACCGATCGGCGTGCGATTAGGCAGTCGTCGCTGTAGGGGAAAATGTTGCGTGCCTTCCCAAGACACATACCCAATGCCACCACCCAAAAAAATGCGCGTGCCGATCCCCACAAGCTGTAAGTCTGGATCATTCAGTAAGGGCGAGATGGCACCGGGATTTGAATAAACCGCATTGCCTAGTCGGGGTTGTAGGGGACCCAGGTAGGTGAATAAGGGACGATCGCCCCCATTCACACCAACAATAAAATTCTGATAAAGATTCCGTGGGTTAAAGAGATAAAACTGATTGATAGTGTCGCGGGTGATTGTTGTCTCAAACGAGCTACGTGGGTAGCAATCTGTCACCTGTCCAAGTGCACGCAACTGTACAGGTTTACCTGCGATTAGATCCTCAATCACGTAGCCGCCGCCTCTCTCACGGGTTTCTTCACCCTCGATCGCGTCCCCCACCTGCGTAGCACCCAGATACAAGTCCACTGCCCCAAACCCGGCATATGCGGGTACACCGTCGAGCCAGCATTGACGAATTTTGATTGGCGGATCGGTATGACCCAGGTTAATGATGGCTCCTGAAGACTCCATCGGCTCAAACGTGCCGGTCGTAATCACATCAACGGTTTTTGCTGCTTGCGTGACGCCAAGCTCAGCCACCCGCGCCTTCAGTTCTTCTACTGTCCAAACGACGGCTCTCTTCTGGCTAATTTTGTCGTTAATTTCGGCAATGGTTCGCATAGAGTTAGCACTGTCTTGCTGCTACACCCTACACCCTACACCTTATTTCTTGATACCTTGCGCTAGCCTAGGCGCACGTCCACTTAGCCCCGTCATGAGCTTTAGAGCCATCCATCTAGCTGGAGGTAGCGTTCGCAATGTCCACAGCCCTAAACGGCGCAGAATCACCAGCGGCAGCAAGCTGTTTGAGAAGACTCGATTCAGCGTATCCGTAAAGCCCAAAACGATAACGTTCTCCAAGCGTCGCCAGCGATCGTAGCGCTTCAGCACCCGCAACGAGCCAATATCATCACCCTGCTGGTGCGCTGCTTGAAGAATTTGCGCTAAAGCGGCGGCATCACGAATACCAAGATTGACACCCTGCCCACCGACGGGATGGCAACAGTGAGCGGCATCTCCAATCAACGCTAATCGAGGCAGCACGTAGCGATTGCTCTGCATCAATTGCGTGGGAAAGACAGCGCGATCGCCCATCAGTTCCAGGGTACCCATTTGCTCACCATAGCGCTGGGTTAGGGCTGATAGAAAGGCTGTATCATCTAACGCCATGATGGCCTCTACTTCAGCCTTGGGAGCCGTCCAGACAATGCGGCAAAGATTGTTTGGCAATGGCAAAATCGCAAACGGGCCAGCGGGCTGAAAGCGCTCGTAGGCAATATTATTGTGTGGTTTTTCGGATTTGATGAACGCGACCACACAGGTTTGCCAATACTGCCAACCGCGAGTACGAATGCCTGCCTGATGGCGTAAGGGCGATCGCGCCCCATCTGCGGCTACCAGCAACCGTGCTTGTAAATGCTTGACATCCCCCTCCTGAAGCACGTCTAGCGCCACACCTGTCTTTAGCGCACTCGTTTTCACCAGCGCCGCTGGACATAAGTACGTCACATTGGAACATTCGCACAACCGCTGCCGCAATGCCTCCAATAGCACTCGATGCTCTGCTACATAGCCCAAAACGTCAGTGCCCAAGTCTTTTGGCACAAACTGTACTGTTGCTGCATCACCTGCATCCGAGAGATGAATCTGGTCGATCGGGTTCACACCGGGGCACATCGTCTCCCAAATGCCAATACCCTCAAAAATGTGGCTAGACAGAAGGTTGATATGGTATGCCTGACCTCTCGCCACCGCCTCAGACTGGGGCTTTGCCTCTAGCAGCACCACCTGTAACCCAGATTCTTTCAGCGCGCAAGCTAACGTGGCACCGACTAGCCCTCCCCCCACGATCGCTACATCATAATCCGTGCGTTGATTCGCCTCGTTCCAGCGTTGTACAGCGGGATTCTGGAAGGTGCTTGAGGATGCGATCGTGTCTAACTGCTCCAACGTCATTTCTAAGCATTCGATAAAGAGCTTAAGGCTTTGTTACATTCTCTATTGTGGCGTGAATCCGCATCGTGAGCAAGTTAGCAGCTTGGGCTATCAGCCTGGCCCACAAACTTCATCGTTTCTCTAATTTGGAAACACGACTTTCTAAAGTATTTAGACGCTCTTTCGCTTCGATCGCTAACTCTGCTAGCCGATCGATGATTTGAGGATCCGTGGGATCAGCGGGACTGCGGCGCGCTCGACCAGAGGAGGGCGCTGGTGATAGCCTCGAAGGTGATTGGCGACTCAATTCGGCAATCTGAGCGCGAAGTTGGTTAACTTGCGACCTTAGCTGAAAAATGTCTGCTTGAAGATTTGATGCCGACTGAGCGGATGTGCGTCCCTGCAAGATTAGAAACGTTAAGAAGGCAGTGACGAGGATTAACCCTACACGGCGTAACATAGCTACCTCACGTGGCATCGCCCGAAAATAAGCTACGAACAAGTGTCCAAAAGGTCCAAACCAGAACCGAAACAAGCGTAAAAAGCATTAGCGCTGCCAGCGCAGAGAAAGGAGAGACAATCGCAATTAGCAGTAATACCAACAGTAATAGCGTCCAAAGAGGGCTTTTCATAATGCCTCACCTGATCAAACGTTCTTCCAGATCTTAGCAAGCAGCAATTTCCCAGCCCTCTAGCGCCAGTAGGATAGCAGCAGGTGTAAGTCTTACTCAGCTTTGCTAGCGCTAGTTACTGATAAGTGATTGACTAACTTGGGATAAGGCAGTGTTGCAGCCACCAGCCCAACGATCGCAAAGCAAAGCAACGTGGGTAAAAGCTTAGGTTTAGATGGGTTCATGATCGTTATAGAGAAAACACAAGCGACAACTGAAGAATAAGAGCAGTCGAGCTTTGACTCACCTGAAGCAAGGACATGGTCTACACTTTTAGTAGTGCAGGTTTAAGATTGAACGCGCTCTCCTAAGAGGATCTACACAGTCACTGAGTAACATTACGTCCTTGAAAACCCGTAAACCTGCAAGGACTTGTGATGGCAGCGTTACAACTCAACATAGCGACGCGTATGCCGCACTGGTTTCCAGATCTCAAGTACAAAGCTTTCGATAGGCTCTAGACTTCAAGCAGCCTGAGATGGAGGACTTGCTTAGGGGGCGGCCTAACGCTCTAATCTCAGTATCTGCTGGTTGACTAAGCAAAAGCACGCAAACATGTGCCAGTTTGTTAAGCGTTCGTAACGTTGCATCGCAAAAAAACACGATCGCGTCAAAGATCCATCAACGGTACAACTTGTCCGGAGCAATGCAGCTTCTTGCACGCCTGTTCTCTCTTTCTTACGCCTTAAGGCACTGCGGTGAACATACTAAAGGGCAGATTCGTTGCTTATGTTCATGAAAACCTGCTTTAGCTATACCAAGTCTTCTTAAATAAGCGCGAAATAATACGGCTTAAGCAAGGTTCCAAAATAAGAGAATCAGCCTAACAGTTTTACACCGTTTTATACAATTCCTGCATAGCAAATGGTGCCTCAATGTAATTCAGCAAAAGTGCTTGCCAGTTTTACTTGTTTTGCTCATTCCCTTAAGCATTGTCTGCTCTTAGTGTAGGAATAAGACTAACTGGCATTGATTTCTCAAGCAAATTGATTTCTCAAGCACTAGAGAATCAATGCTACAGCGACTCTATTTAATAGAATTTAATGAAGCATAAGGTAACTAACTAGAAGTGCTTTGAGATCAGTAATTAGTAGTAAGCGAACGACTCGTCGCTCACTAAAACACCTATCCTCTTCTCGACTTTATATCAGTAAACCAAATGGCAGAACTGTTCAATACACTCTTCTCATCCAACCAATATATCCCTCACGGTCACTGCTACCTTTGGCAAACACCGTTGGTTTGGCTCCATATTGTCAGCGACTTCTTAATCGCGATTGCCTATTTCTCCATTCCGATCATGCTCATCTACTTCGTGTTGAAGCGGAGTGATGTACCATTTAGCAGAGTTTTTGCTCTCTTTGGGGCATTTATTACTTTATGTGGTGTGGGTCATTTGCTAGAAATTTGGACACTCTGGCATCCAGATTATTGGCTGACTGGCATTGAAAAAGCAATGACTGCATTGGTTTCTTGTTACACAGCCCTATCGATGGTAGAACTATTGCCACGCTTCCTGGCGTTGAGGACCCCAGAGCAGTTAGAGGTCATCAATCAAGAGCTAGAGAGGCTGTTGGTTGAACAAAAAGCCACGACAACCCAGCAGCTTATGCAGAGTGAAAAAATGTCTAGTTTAGGGCAGATGGTGGCTGGAGTGGCACACGAGATTAACAATCCCGTGAATTTTATTTATGGCAATCTCAGCCATGCTCAGGACTATTTGAACGATGTTCTTGAGTTGGTTAACACTTATGAGTTGGCGATGACGCAACCATCGATCGCAGTTCAACGCAAAGCAATGGAAATTGATTTTCCTTTTTTGCGAGAAGACTTGCCGAAGTTGCTTCAATCCATGCAGATCGGCGCTGAACGAGTACGACAAATTGTCCTGAGCCTGCGAAATTTTTCTCGTCTGGATGAGTCAGATACGCATCCTGTAGAAATTCACGATTGTTTAGATAGCACGCTTCTGATTCTCAATAATCGCATTAAACAGGGCATTACCGTAACGCGCAATTATGGGAAACTGCCCACGATCGAGGGCTTTTCGGGGCCACTCTATCAGGTCTTTATGAATATTTTGAGCAATGCGATCGATGCCCTGAACGAGCAAAGTCAAAGCACGAAAGCGATTACGATTACCACTGAATGCTTAAATACTGATTATGTCAGCATTCGCTTAGCCGATAATGGGACAGGGATTTCCTTGGAGCATCAGGCACAGTTATTTGAGCCTTTTTTCACCACCAAACCGATTGGTGTGGGTACGGGCTTGGGTTTATCGATTAGCTATCAGATTGTTTGCGAGAAGCATGGCGGGCAGCTAACGTGTTGTTCTACGCCAGGAGAGGGCACTGAGTTTGCAATCATCCTTCCGATCAAGCAGCAGGCTCTTGTTACCGCTCCGTTGGCAATGGCGATGGCATAGCATGATCGGTTGGTAAACGATGGGATTGTTTACAGAATAGCGTTTAGCCCTTTGACAAGCCGCTCAATACCCTCGATCGCGGTTTCTGGCTGGAGGGCACCATAGGCAACGCGTAGATAGCAACCCTTCTCTAACCCAAATGTTGTGCCTGGGATGGCGGCAACGCCATGCTCTTGAATGAGTTGTTCTACCAGTGACAATGCATCGAGTTGAGTATGAAGGTTTAGCAAGACATAGAAGGCCCCGTTGCTGGGCGGGATGGTGCAGCGATCGCCCAGAGCAGAGAGTGCCTGCAAGAGCTGCTGACGCACTGCCGCGATCGCCTCTAATTTCTCGTGACAGTAACGCACGCCAATCTGTAAAGCACCCACGGCGGCGTATTGAGCAATTACGGTTGGGCAAATCACGTTTGTATCCTGAATCTTCATCACGGCTGCCATGAGATGGGTGGGAATGACCATGTAGCCGATGCGCCAACTGGCGAAACCATAGGCTTTGGAGAGTGAATACAGCGAAATCGTATGTTCAGCGCTGTCCAGCATCGACCCTGGTGAAAAGTGCTGGGCACCGTCATAGGTGAAATATTCATACGCCTCGTCCTGAATGTGATAGACGCCCCGATCGCGGCAGAGGGCATTGATGTGTCGTAGGGCCGCTTCTGGATAAACGGTTCCGGTTGGGTTATTGGGTGAAATGGTGACGATCGCCCGTGTCCGCTCGGTAATGGCTTGGGCGATCGCATCGGGACGTAACTGGTACTGCTTGTCGGTTGCGACCAGAATAGGACGGCACCCGGCGATCGTCACGGCCATCTCATGATTGAAGTAGTAGGGCGTTTGCAGAATAATTTCGTCGTCAGGTTGGGTAATCGCCAGCACTGCATTCAGAAACCCCATATTGCTTCCAGCGGTGACTACAATACGACGCTGCGGGTCGATCGCTATCCCGTTTTCGGCTTTCAGCTTGAGGGCAATCTGCTCAAGCAGGGGCGCAATACCCTCAACTGGCTGATATTTGTGCAGTTCTGGTTTTGCTAGAAAGGCGCTGATGTGGGCGATCGCTTCGGGTGGCGGTGGATAATACACAACTCCCTGCCCCAGCGAAATCGTTCCCGGATGCTGCTGAATCATTGCGGCAACGGTGGGAATGATGGGTGACTGCACGCTGTTCATGCGGGAGGGGTTAAAGGGCATATTCTAAAACTGAGACGGTTGGATAAGGTAGAAGATAGGCAGCAGCGGGCGGCAGAAGCCAGCAAAATCTGGTGATTGCCAGCTTCGCTCTCTGGCAAGGCGTGTGTCAAAACTGGGTGTGTGCCAAAACAGAAAGCTGTCGCTCAAGGCAACTTAGCAAAGGTGAAGCCGGGTATAGTCAATGGCGATTGTTTCACGATCACCTATTTTATCGATCGCTCAGTGCCGATGGCTGCTTGCTGATATTGCTCTTGCGTAATGAACTTCAAACGTTTTGCATCAGTCTTAAGACCTGTGACCAGATTAAGCTATGCTGCCAGATCACACGATCGTTTGCTGACCTGTTGGTAAAAGCCGATGCCGACTACACCCTACAAAACTGCTCTCTGGATTGCGCTTGCGGTCTTTGTACTGGTAGTGGTTTGTTTGTATACGCCCGTTAACCTGTTGTTTAACCAGGCATTCTTGGTGATGGAACTGGATGATCTGGGCGACTATGCGGCTTTGATCTTTGTGTTGAGCTTTACAATCGCCACGACATTCGGTTTTCCAGGCAATGTGGCAACGGTCGCAGGTGGTGCAGTCTTTGGACTTTATTGGGGGACACTCTGGTCATTGCTGGGTGCGACGCTGGGAGCCGTTGGTGCATTCTTGCTGGCACGCTATTTTTTGCACGGGTGGGCAACGCAACGGTTTGGACAACAGGCACTTTTGCAACGGATTAACCGAGCGATCGAACACAAGCCCATGAATTTTCTGCTGGCAGTACGCTTTACACCGCTATCACCCTTTAGCCTGGTAAATTTTCTCTTTGGCTTAACGCCGATCGACCTCAAAACTTACACCATTGGTACGTTTGTAGGCATTATTCCACTGACGATCGCGTATACCTGGCTGGGTGTAACGGGTAAACAGGCTTTCAGTGGCGGCGATCACCTACCGTTTTTCTTCGCACTGGGCGTGCTGACGTTACTCTCGGTGATGCCGCTGCTGATCAAGCAAAAGCCCATCCCACAGCAGCCAAAAAGCTTGTTCCGCCGGAAGCAACGCCTGTTAAAGTAGCAACCCTGGGAAGACGCGAAGCGGCTGTAACCATTGCGTTCGGTTAACCGTGCTGCCTGACCTGCCCGTCTCTCTGCACACCCTTGTATTCTGGAAGAAGGGACGAGAGAACGATCGAGCGGATGGTGAGCGTGTCATCCGTCGTGTTTCACGCAGGGCGGCACGGTGGATTACACAAGTCACGATCGCAGGTCAAGGCTCTTGCATCATCTGTAGAGGCATCATCTGTAGAGGTTTGTTATGCAATCAGGCTGGCGGGTCGGTTCGCTATTTGGGATTCCGTTTTTTATCGATCCATCCTGGGTTAGCGTACTGCTTTTGATTGCCATTCCTACTGGCCTACGGTGGCAGCAAGGTTTCCCTCAATGGGGCGTTGCACTTGCGTATGGCATGGGTGTAGTGATGGCACTGCTGCTCTTTACCTCAGTCGTACTGCACGAATTAGGGCACAGTTTGGTTGCTAAATCGCAGGGCATCAAAGTCAATTCAATTACGCTGTTTTTGTTTGGTGGTATTGCCTCTATCGAGGAAGAATCCAAAACTCCGGGCAAAGCGTTTCAGGTGGCGATCGCGGGGCCGATGGTCAGCTTTAGCTTGGCAGCCCTGCTGGGTGCGATCGCGTATGCATTTCCGAGTCCAACCAGTGTGGTAAATGTACTCGCAAGCAACCTGGCCTGGACAAATCTTATCCTGGCACTGTTTAACTTGATTCCAGGACTGCCGCTGGATGGAGGGCAAGTCCTCAAAGCGGCCGTTTGGAAAGTGACAGGTAGTCGCTTCAAGGGCATTCACTGGGCAGCCCGAACTGGGAAAATTTTGGGCTGGTTGGCAATTTTGTGGGGCACTTTTGGCCTTGTTATGGGCAACTTTAGCGGCTTGTGGATTGCCTTCTTAGGTTGGTTTGGTGTCCGTAATGCCACAAACTACGATCGCGTCACGGATCTTCAGGAAACCCTGCTGCACATCAAGGCTGCTGATGCCATGCTGCGTGATTTTCGCGTGGTCGATGCTGAAATGACCTTGCGACAGTTTGCAGATACTTATCTGTTAGAAACGGCCTGCTCAACGACATACTTTGCAGCCTCCCACGGACGGTATCGAGGCATGGTGAGCATCACGGCACTTCACACCATTGAGCGCAGTGAATGGGAAACCGAGACTCTCTTTCGCATTATTCAACCACTCGCTGACATTCCTTCGGTAGAAGAAACAGCGTCTTTAGTGACGGTGATCCAGTTGATGGAGTCGGCGCAGCTCAAGCGTCTCACGGTGCTTTTTCCGGCTGGGGTAGTCGCTGGCGTGATCGATCGCGGTGATATCGTGCGTGTGCTCGCTCAAAAAATGAAGCTTCCGGTTTCAGAAGCGCTTATTAAGCAAATTAAAGAAGAGGGTATTTATCCTCCTGGCTTCCAACTGGGCACGATCGCACAGGCCGCGGCTGATGCTTTACCCCACCCAGAAGTAAGCAGGCTCAAGGTGAACCACTAAGTGGGTAACTGGACTCGAACCGACGACATTCAGCTTGGAAAGCTGAGAGCTATAACGGCTGTATAGAGATTTCAGCCATTTTTTATCATTGTTACACTCAATTTATACCCAAACTAACTCGCAGCATTCTAATTTTCATCACCGAAGGAACTCTAGTAAGAGTCCACGACATACTGACGCAGCACTATTCCACATTTGTGACCAACGGATGAACGCTGCTAGCAGGGTAAAGGCGTCTTATGGAGCGAGGACTTCGCACAGATAGGCATCGTCCTAGCATGCTCTTTTGCGTTTCGCCTTCACACCCACTTTGACGCTCTGCTCCTGGGTCAGCAGATTGAGCGCAATCTGGCGCAGCAGCGCAAAGTTTTGCGGCGCATGCACACTGCGAATGGTTTCTTAACCAGAGCACTCAACTGGGTGAAAGAGGGGTGGTCAAAGTATTCCGTACATGGATACAAGAGCAGCTTCAGACACAATCACCACAGTATTAACTGCGCTGCCTGGTTAAAAAATTGGCGGCTGATGCCCCAGGTAATTAAAAGCGTTGTCACCAGCGTGGCAAACGCCAGCATGAACATAATGAGTATCTGGTAGGCGGCGGCTGTAAGTGGTTCAGCACCATCAAGCAGTTGTCCCGTCATAATCCCAGGTAGGGTGACAAGACCCACGACCATCATCGTGTTGATGGTGGGAATGAGTCCCGCTTTGATGGCATCTTTGCGATACTGAGCGATCGCCTGTTGCGGAGTAGCGCCCAAACTCAGGTGGGTTTCAATCTCTAGCTGACTGCTGTTAAGGGTGCTGACCAACCGTTCGCCTGTAATCGCTGCCCCATTCATCGCATTGCCCAGCACAATCCCGGCTAGCGGAATCACGTACTGCGGCTCGTACCAAATCTGCGGTCGAATCACCAACAGATTTGTATAGGCTAAGGTCAGCATTGTCCCCGTTAGAATCGAACCTCCAACGAATGGCAGCAGGTTTGGCACTTTCTTACTGATGCGGTTACGAGCGACGATCGTCGCGATCGCCAGCATCACAGCCAACACTGCTAGCACTGCCAGAGAATTCCGAATCGCAAAGACCGCTGCCAGCACGTATCCCACGACCAGCAGTTGCATTACGGTGCGTCCAGTCGCAACCGCTAAATTCCACTCCAATCCCAGCCGTTGCCATGCCGAAAGTCCAATGGCGATTGCCATCATCCCCAAAGCCCAGACAATCTGTAACGGTGAATCCATAAAAAGCGAGCCAGTCCTTACTAAGACGTTTTGAGTCTTCCTGCGGGCAGTATAGAAGAAATCTGCGATCGGGTCAGGCGCTAAAATTACACCCAGGGCACGAACAACCAGAAAAACAGGAAGCGCTAACAGCACTCCTGCAGCAGTTTTTGCACATGCCTTAAGTACACATTGGACTGAAACAATACCGCTCTGAGGTCGTCCAGTCATCTAACTGCTGCAATTTGATTCCCTTTGTGGTCAAAATTTGATTTTATTAACAGAGTGTGACGTGTGGTGTAATTGAGTGAGTAACATTCCCCCGTTTGATCTATCTGAGCAGTACAAAACCATTGGTGAGGAGGTCAATGCTGCCGTTTTAGCGGTACTGGCCTCTGGTCGCTATATTGGCGGCACGATCGTCGAAAGCTTTGAACAACAGTTTGCCAACTACATCGGCACAGCCGAATGCATAGCCTGTAATTCTGGCACCGATGCCCTGTTTCTGGCACTGCGAGCGTTAAACATTCAACCTGGTGATGAAGTCATTACCACACCGTTTACCTTTATCGCGACGGCAGAAGTCATCAGCGCAGTTGGGGCGAAGCCTGTCTTTGTCGATATCGAAGCGGCTACCTTTAATTTAGATTTGGCCCAAGTTGAAGCGGCCATTACCGATCACACACGCGTTATTCTACCAGTGCATTTATTTGGGCAACCCGTCGATCTGACTCGGTTGCTGGCGATCGCTCAAGCCCACAACCTCACGGTGGTCGAAGATTGTGCTCAGGCGGTCGGTGCAGAGTGGGCCGCGCAAAAAGTGGGCAGCATTGGGCACATTGGCTGCTTTAGCTTTTATCCCACCAAGAACCTGGGTGCCTGTGGCGATGGTGGTGCCGTCACAACGAATGATCCTGAGATCGCCACCAATATCCGGATGCTGCGTGATCACGGTCGACGGGCAGGCGGGTATTACCACGAAGCGATCGGCGTTAACTCACGCCTGGATGCAATCCAGGCTGCAATTCTGCAAATCAAACTGCGCTATCTGGACACGTGGAATCATCAGCGTCGAGTGGTTGCCGATCGCTACCAACAACTGCTGCAACACGTTCCCAGCATCGTTGTACCGCAAGAGCCAGCAGGTGGTCAGGGCGTTTGGAATCAATACACGCTCCGCGTGCTCGGTGCAGCTTCCAACTATGAGCTAAGCGACCATTGCCGGAGAGATCAAGTACGCCAACGTATGCAGGCAGAAGGCGTTAGCTCAATGGTGTATTACCCGCTGCCGCTGCATTTGCAACCGATCTACAAACAAGAGCCGCAGGCAGTCCACTGCCCGATCGCAGAGCAAGCGTCAGCCGAGGTTCTATCGTTGCCGATGTTTCCCGAACTTTCACCGGAAGCACAAGATCGCGTTGTGTATAGCTTGAAAGATTGCCTCGTTTGAGCAATCGTCCCAAGCACAAGATGGGAACGTTAAACAGTGTTGTTAACGTCAGGTAAAGCAACCTCTCAAACTGTTTGTAGTTTCGTATACTATGATTAAGTTAGTGAAAAGATTAGCACTGAGTCTTAAATAACTCGTAAGACTCTTGCCTTTAATCGATTCCACTGGGGGCGATGCTAGCAGTCTGCGGCGCTGCCCTCCCTTGTTGAGAGCATCGTTAGAGAGGTAAAGGCAAGCGTGGGTCAGCATCCCCTTAGTCGGTTACGACACTACGACGCGGGCGCGATCGCTCAATACTATCGCTATCGTCCCTGGAAAGCGTTTTGGCGTTCTTTGCAGATTGTTGCTTCGTTCCTGGCCTTTTTCGTCGGGCTTAAGTGGGACGAGTGGCGAGGTGACCAGGAAACGGCTCGACTGAAGCGTGCAGAGCAGTTACGCAAGACGTTGATTCGGTTAGGGCCGACCTTTATCAAAGTGGGCCAGGCACTTTCCACACGGCCAGACTTGATCCGCAAAGATTATCTGGATGAATTGATCAAGCTTCAGGATCAGTTGCCGCCCTTTCCCACACCGATCGCCTTTGCGCTCATTGAAGCCGAACTCGATCGCTCGGTGGATGAAATCTTTAGCCAAATTTCGCCTCTGCCAGTAGCAGCGGCCAGTTTAGGGCAGGTGTATCAAGCCCGCTTGTTTACAGGTGAAGAGGTGGCTGTTAAGGTGCAGCGTCCCAGGCTTTTGCCCGTGTTGACGTTAGACCTGTATTTGATGCGTTGGGCTGCGAGTTGGCTATCCCCCTGGCTGCCGCTCAACCTGGGGCACGATCTCACACTGGTTGTAGACGAGTTTGGGATCAAGCTGTTTGAAGAAATTGACTACCTCAACGAAGGGCGAAATGCTGAAAAGTTCGCCACCAACTTCCGCGATGATCCAACGGTTAAAGTCCCCGCAATTTACTGGCGCTACAGCAGCCAGCATGTATTGGTTCTAGAGTGGATTCATGGCTTTAAGCTGACGGATACTGATCGCATTTGCGAGGCGGGCTTGGGAACTGATGCCTTGATTGAAATTGGCGTGACCTCCGGGTTACGGCAGCTTTTGGAGTATGGCTTTTTCCACGCTGATCCCCATCCCGGTAACCTGTTTGCGATGGCACCCCATTGTGATGTCCAGGGTGGCAAGGTGACGGCTGATCCCCTGGTGGCTCAGATGGCTTACATCGATTTCGGCATGATGGATCAGCTTGAGGAGTCTGCCAAAGAAACGATTGTGGATGCTGTGGTGCATCTCATCAACAAAGATTACGTTGACCTGGCAAACGACTTTGTGAAGCTGGGCTTTCTCACCCCTGATGCCAATATTCAGCCGATCGTGCCTGCTTTAGAAGCCGTGCTGGGAGACGTGCTGGGAGAAAGCGTCAAGGACTTTAACTTCAAAACAATTACCGATCGCTTCTCGGAACTCATGTACGAGTATCCATTTCGGTTACCTGCAAAGTTTGCCTTAATTATTCGCTCCCTGGTCACACAAGAGGGGTTGGCTCTGACGCTCAATCCAAATTTCAAAATCGTGGATGTGGCGTATCCCTACGTGGCACAACGGCTTTTGACAGGCGAATCACCCGCACTACGCCGTCGCTTACTGGAGGTACTTTTCAAGGATGGCAAGTTTCAATGGGAGCGGCTGGAAAATTTGATCGCGATCGCGCGCAGCGATCAGTCATTTGACCTGTTGCCCACAGCACAGTTGGGCTTGCAGTACTTATTATCCGACGAAGGCAAGTTTCTTCGGCGGCAGTTGATCATTGCATTGACTGAAGACGATCGGCTTCACACGGAAGAAGTGCAACGCCTTTGGAACTTGATCAAAGACGACCTTCAGCCTGCTCGGTTGTTTAATGCCGCGATCGGGGCGCTCACTGAATTTTCTACGGCTGGTACAGCGGCTCTTTTACCCTCTGCGTTAACCTCGATCCGCAAAGCATAGAAGGCCGAAACGGTGTAGGGTTAGAAAATCAATACATAAATTTCATCGCGTTTATCCATGATGTATTCGATCCCCGAACCGCCCTACGTACTGTTGGTTGTCGGTTTATTCATTAGCTTGACCTCTGGTGTCGCTTTTGAGTCCGTCTTGAAAAAATCGGTTCAGGACTGGTCAAAAAACCGCTCAACTCGCACGCTAGCTACCTTGCAAGGGATGCAGCTCTTTTTGCCCTTCCTGGGAATCTTTTTAGGAATTTGCCTGTTTCTGTCGTCTGGGATGGAAGTTTTCGGATTTACCACCAACCTGTCCTACGCGATAGCGCTGCCCCTGACAGTGCTCATTGGTTGGTTGATCTGGTCACAACTGGGCAAAATTCTCCTTCAATTGGAGCGCGGCGGCTCCCAGGCGTTAGATCTGGATTCTTGGGGATAACACGAAAGCGACGGTTCCAGGTTCTGTCGATTATCCTTATGCACAAAAAGCAGCCTCCTATCTGACGGGTTTAGGAGGCTGCGCAAGTTGCTTTTCTTTTAGTAGTTTCAAATGCCGCGGTGAAACTAAAGCGTAAAAGGAGAAGCTCTAGGCTTGTCGAGAGTAGTACTCAACGACCAGCAGTTCATTAATTTGTAGTGCGACCCATTCGCGATCGATCACACTGTTGACTTTACCTGTCAGCTTGTTCTTATCGAACTCTAAGTGACTGGGCAAATTTGCCAACCCCGGATATTGCAGATTGGTTTCCACCATCTTACGAGAGCGCTCTTGATCTTTCACCCCGATCACTTCACCGGGACGGCACTGGTAGCTGGGAATATCCACAACACGACCATTGACTGTCACATGCCCGTGGTTGACCAACTGACGGGCACCAGGGATCGTCGGAGCCATGCCCAGGCGAAAGACCGTATTGTCCAGTCGCATCTCCAACAATTGCAACAAAGTTTGCCCTGTAGAACCAGCGGCACGACGAGCTTTACGCACGTAACGTAGTAGTTGACGCTCCGTTAAACCATAGTTAAAGCGAAGCTTTTGCTTCTCCTCCAAGCGCACCGCATATTCGGAGCGTTTTTTACGGTTTTGACCGTGCTGACCCGGCGGATATGCCCGTCTGGGTGCTTTGCGGGTCAAGCCAGGGAGATCTCCCAGCCGACGCACAATCCGCAGGCGCGGACCTCGATATCGCGACATCTAACTTCCTCTAATTTGTCTAAAAGTTTTAGCCAGAATATCCAGTATAGGCTCTGATGCTGACAACTTCAAAGAAAAATACAGCCTTTTTTAAGGGCAGATCTCGAGCGACGGTAGGGATACTTCAGCTAGCATGCTTGCCACCTCTGAGCTAATCGATCATGGCGGTAAAGTTTGAAGACTCCCACCGCTGGTTGTTAGAGAAGTGCTTCCGTGCTCGTCAGCATGCTACCTAATGGAACACAATATGACCGCTTTGACCACCCCAATTTCATCGATTGAATGTGACTGGGCAAGAACGAGCACCCAGGGCGATCGCGGTTGTCGTGTGTTATGGGTTGGTGGTCATAAATGGATAACCCGTAATTTTTAGCCGCGAATGAATAAAGCTGCAAGCGAAAGTTTCAAATATCTCTTAAGCAAAGCAATTTGGGCAGCAAAGCACAAACTTAGTGATTCTGTGCTCAGCCAATCATGGGGATCACGACCTACCAGACATCTTGCCCTATGCGATTGCTTCGCAAAGACTGGAAACAGCAAAAAACTGCACGTCAGGCTTTATAGTATCTTGATTTTTCAAGGCTGGATTTTTCAAGCAGAACGGGCACAATATGGGCAAAGATTTCGTTGAAGAACGTAGATAAGGTTCTGGAATCCCTGTTGAGTGTGCTGTAACTAAACCCTGATTTCTGCAAAGAAACACACGGTTAGTCTGGATGCAAGAGGAGTGACTATGCTTGAGAAACTACTACTAGCCGGAACAATTACATTCTCGCTCAATCTATTTATCGGCATGAGCGTCCAAGCTCCCAGCCAGCCGACCGTTACGGCCCAAGCAACAACCGCTCGATCAACAGCGGCTCAATCAACGGCTACCCAACCCACGCACCAATCCGTCTATCTTGCAAAAGCACTGCACGATAGCCCGTTACTACGGAACTTATTTCAGTAATTTGGTTCAGTCAGTCGCCATTTTTAAGCGTCTTTGGCACTAGATATGCTCACTGTTGAGGAACCTTACTCCACCAGAAAGCGTCCTAAAGCATGGTATGTCTGAGAGTGACGTTATCCATGAATCAGTCTATTTCTGCATCCTGGGCATCCATGAAAACCATTGATGTGCCAGTGCCGATCGAAAAGCTGCCAGTCGAGAAGCTGTCTAATGTTGATCTGGTGTTGCAATGTCAAGCTGGTCTTCGACCCGATAAAGCGGCTTTTGCAGAATTGCTCCGTCGCTATCAGTCTCATGTAGAACGGGTGCTTTACCATTTAGCGCCTGATTGGCAAGACCGCTCTGACCTCGTGCAAGAAGTCTGGATTCGCGTCTATCGGCATATCAAGCGCTTGCAAGAGCCTATCAAATTTCGGGGTTGGCTCAGTCGGATTGCAACCAATCTGTTTTACGACGAACTGCGTAAACGCAAGCGCAGCAGCTATCCGTTATCGCTCGATGCCCGGTTGACCGTTGAGGATGGTGAGATGGACTGGGAAATTGCTTCTGAAACCCCCGGCCCAGACGAGGACTTGACTACCCGAGAGTTTTACGACCAGCTTCAATCGGCGATCGCAGATCTCCCAGAAGTCTTTCGCACGACGATCGTGCTACGTGAAATTCAGGGCATGGCGTACGAAGAAATCGCTGAGTTGACGGGCGTTTCGCTCGGTACCGTGAAGTCGAGAATTGCCAGGGCACGGTTACGGTTACAGACTCAACTGCAACGTTATCTAGATGGCGATTAATCACCAGCGCAGACAATGTCAGGGCCAAAGCATTTTTAAGACTATTTTTTCATTAAGACTCTCGCATATTTAGGGCTTTCAGGGTTTACTGATGAGTAGGTTTAAGTGGCTTTCTCGACTGGCTTGTGGTTTTGCTTCATGCTTGCTCTCAAAGCTTGTTTGCTTTTGATACCAGTGCGTTTAAACTACCAGTGCGTTTCAACCTATGACGTGGTGCCGAAATGACCTCTAACTTTAGTACTCCAAACGATTCTCAACAGCCACCTTCTATGAATGGTCAAAATTCGTCTTCATCCTCGTCCAATTTGATGCAGCGCGATCGCTTTGAGTTGCTAAGTGCTTACCTGGATGGCGAGGTCACCGCAGCCGAACGCAAGTTAGTTGAAGCATGGCTCGCCAATGATCCAGCCGTGCAGCGTCTACATAGCCGCTTGCTCAAGCTGCGTCATGGGTTACAAAACATGCCAGTGCCAGCCGCCACACAAACAGCCGAGCAGACTGCACATCAGGTGTTTGAGCGGTTAGAGCGCAAGCCAAAGCTGTCACTGGTTTGGGGCGGAGCGGCGATCGCAGCGCTGTTTGTTGGTGCTCTCGTCAGCAACCTCTTACCTGGCAATCAGCCTTCGCCTCAGCTTGCCAAAGGCTCTCAGCAGCCAGCGATCGAGGCACCTCAAACGAATGCCAACGAGGTATTACTGGTCGCGTTGGATAAACCGCTAGTCGATATTCCTAAAACCCCCGTTGCGGTGCCCAATAATGGTGCCTTCAAGAATGCAACAACGCCTACAGGGTCTAAACCAACTGCGCGTTAGCAGACTGTTTTCAGGCGCACGCGTTACTGTTGGTGCCACTGCCCGTCGGGTAAGAAAACGCCGCTCAACCGTTGAACTTGCGCTTTCGTCATCAGGTACGTCCAGGCTTGACCTAATTCTCGTTTTGCCTGGTCGTACACTGTAATTTTCTGGCGATCGTACTCGTTTTGTTCCAGGCTTTGATTGGGCACAGACGCATAAAATTCTGCTGGATCGTGCCGCTCATAGGCATCGAGCGCCTCCAGGACAGTTTCATCGGCGAATGATAGCACCATGCCATGCACGGTACCCACTTCAAGCGTCATGGCGGGGTAGCCGAATGGTAGGGCATATAGGCAACCGTTAGCGCTGGCAGGCTTTGCTGCAATAACGTGACTGGCACAGATCTGATAGTTCTTTTCACCTGGCTTTAGCGTGCCGTAGACAAAAACGTGAATCATGGCGCTGTTTCAGTCTTACCGTCATTGCAAGGGTTCTATGGGTCAACACGTGCTGATGATAGCCGATCGCGCCAAAGCACTGATTGGCTTTTGCATCGTAGGTTCTACCAGCGTTGATTGAGTACAGATGCTTCCTCTAAACCGTAGGCGCTTGGAGAACGCTAAAGTAGCAAGAAGCCTGTCAACCTGGCGCTGCTAAAACACGCAGCAAACCCAGCCGCATGGCAATACATAATCTGTACGATACACAGAAATTTGCTGATACCGTCCTTAGACGGGCTAGGAGGGATTCGAACCCCCGACACCGTGGTCCGTAGCCACGTGCTCTAGTCCACTGAGCTACAAGCCCTTGCAAGAACCCTATACTATCACATCGGGTTAGAATGACACAAAATTCCTCTGATACTCCATTCTCGATCGCCAGCCAACCCCTGACTCATCTCGATGCACAGGGGCATGCTCACATGGTTGATGTTTCAGCCAAGCCACAGACTATCCGAGAGGCGATCGCGGTAGGGCAGGTGCGGATGCGATCGGAGACACTGGCGGCAATTACGGCAGGCAATCTACCCAAAGGCGATGTGCTAGCGACTGCTAGGTTGGCAGGCATTATGGCAGCCAAGCAAACCGCACAACTCATTCCCCTTTGTCACCCGTTGCCGCTGCATAAAGTTGAAGTGAGCCTGCTGCCAGATCTTGCCTTGCCGGGGTACCGCATTCGAGCCTTGGTCAGAACGAAAGCCGAAACGGGTGTTGAAATGGAAGCCCTAACAGCCGTTTCTGTTGCGGCCCTGACGGTCTATGACATGGCAAAAGCACTGGAGAAATCCATGCAAATTGAGCAAATCCATCTGGTGAGTAAAACAGGTGGAAAGTCGGGGGATTACCAGTCAGGAGAAGACTGGGATTGAGTTACACTCAGCGGAGTATGCGCCTACTCTGTCAGTTCGCCAAATTCTACTAGTCCGCCAAATTGTGCTTGAAGCCTTACATCCGTCTGAACTGCCATTTCTACAATATTGGTCTCTCGACCCAACGATTACCTTCTTAAATCATGGCTCGTTTGGCGCGTGTCCGTTAGCGGTGCTGGCGGAGCAGCAGCAATTGCGGGCACGTATGGAGCAACAGCCCCTCCAGTTTTTTGGACGCGATCTAGAAGCGTTGCTGGATGATGCCCGTGCTAAACTCGCCGCGTTTGTGGGAGCTGATTCGGATGATCTGGCCTTTGTGCCGAATGCGACGACTGCCATTAACACCGTCTTGCGATCGCTCGTCTTTGCACCAGGTGACGAATTGCTGACGACGAATCAGGAATACAATGCCTGCCGGAATGCCCTGAACTATGTGGCAGAACGGTATAACCTGAAGGTTGTGGTCGCAGAGATACCATTCCCCATTGAGTCTTCAAAGCAAGTGGTTGAAGCAATCATTGGTTGTATTTCGGCACGCACTCGCTTGGCGCTACTGGATCATGTCGTCAGTCAAACGGGGTTGGTGTTTCCCATTGCTGAACTGGTGCAAGCACTCACGCAACGAGGTGTTGAGACGCTGGTGGACGGTGCGCATGCGCCCGGAATGGTGCCGTTGAATCTGCAAACAATCGGAGCAACATACTATACCGGGAATTGTCACAAGTGGCTTTGTGCACCCAAGGGAGCGGCATTTCTCTATGTGCAGCGCGATCGCCAAGCAGTCATTCGTCCACTGACTATAAGCCACGGTGCTAACGCGACCCGCACCGATCGCAGTCGCTTTCGATTGGAGTTTGACTGGACAGGGACGGACGACCCCACCGCCTACCTTTGTATTCCCACTGCCATTCGTGTCATGGAATCGCTGTTACCATGTGGTTGGCAGGATGTGATGGCAAAAAATCATGCTTTGGCGATCACGGCTCGTCGCCATCTGTGTGAAACGCTTGAAATCGTGCCGCCCTGCCCTGATGAAATGCTTGGCTCGTTGGCTGTTCTTCCCCTACTGGACGGCAATCCTCAATGGCTGCAAGATTCGCTGTTAGAGCGCTATCAAATTGAGGTGCCAATTGTGCCATTTCCAACCGCCAACAGCCGTCTTGTTCGAGTTTCGGCCCAACTTTACAATCGGTTGGAGCAGTATGAAGTTCTGGCGACTGCGATTGTAGCTTTGTTGTATGAAGAATTGAATCAAACTGCAAACAAATAATGCAGATCGGCAATGAATCTTTAAGCAAAATAAATCTTTAAGGAAACGTTCTTTGCGTCCTTTTTCCTACCGCAGAAATCGTGCGACACACAGCCAGCGTTAGTTACTGGTTAAGCGCAAGTTCTGTTTAATACCATCCAAAAGTGAAAAAATCGGAATTATTACAGAACGCAGAGCAGCTAGTCCCTTGCCGCTACTTTTTCTGTCTCATATCCTGGTAGAGAGTTCTCTAGCTTCTCAAGCAGTTCTCTAGCCTTTTCAGAAGCAATTTTTTCCAATTCGTCTTTTCAAAACCCCACGGTTCTTAACTGTTTAAATCAGAGGTATTAGTATGAGCGCGTGTCCTTGCTGTGGCGAAGTGTTGTTACGTCATGCTCGCCATACTGGCATTTACTGGTTTTGTACCCATTGCTGGCAAGAAATGCCTGATTTAACGCTAGATCAGCTTAAGATTCGCTACAACTTTTCTCACCCATCACGTTTAGCTAATTTGCTGCAAGCCCAATCAGCGCTCACAGTTTGAAGAAGTTTGAACGCATCGAATTTTACTCGCGTTAGTGACACAGTTGGTAGTCGTGATGTTCCCCCTCTCTGATGACTTGATTGTTGTAAAAAGCAGTCAAGTCGTCAGTTTATTTGAGCGCGATCGACAAGTTGTGCTCTGTGATTGGTTGTATTTCCTGGACAAAACGATCGCATCTTTATACAAGCTGAGCCTATCGCCTGACTTTAATAAGCACTGACGCATGAACCTACCGCTGCTCCTCGATATTGGCATTGGGCTTTTTGTGATTTACGTCACCTTTAGCCTTCTAGCCTCTGAATTTCAAGAGCTATTAACGACGTTATTGCAGTGGCGAGCACAGCACCTGAAGCAATCGATTGAAACCCTTTTAGCAGGCGAGAGTAAACCCGAACTAGGTCAATCAGCCGCAGAGATTCAACAGATTCAAACGCAGCTTAAGGCTTCTAAAGAGCTTGCGGATCGCCTCTATAATCACGCCCTTATTCGATCCCTTGAGCATGAATCGAAGGGACTACTAGGCAGCATTGCGGAACGAGTAAGTCAATGGACAAGCGCATCCAAAACATTTGCAGGCAAAGCCAGCGGGCCATCCTATTTACCCTCAGAAACGTTTTCGACTGCTCTACTAGAAACTTTAAAGATAGGAGCACTCACTCAAGCAATCACCCAACGTAAGTTCATTCAGCTAATAGTGACAAAGGTTGTACAACCGATTTTTGACGTAATCAGTGCTTTGCGGCATCACAACGCGAACGAGCTGCTATTGGAACCCGAACTGCAAGCATTTCAAACCGAAATTAAGGCGATTGAGCAAACGTTAAGCCATCAGCCAGAACTAGATTCTATCCCTTTGAGTCAGGTGGCTGGTGTTGTAAACCGCTTACTTACAAATGTCAAAGCGGTGTTGCCTGAAAGCGATCCATTGAGCCAGGGCTATGTGCAGCAACTGACCGCGATCGAGCAACAGGTTTCTACGTTAGAGAAAGAGGCAGAACCTAACTTTATTGAAGTGATGTCCTCCTTCAAGACTCTAACGTGGGTCGCCCAATCCCTTCAACCGTCCAATAACTTCGATCAGGCAATGCTAGACCAGATACCTGACTCAGCATTACAGCAACGCTTTCAAGCGGGGTACGATTTGCTACAAGCAACGAAGCAGGTGATTAAGGTTGCCGATCAGGGGCAAGATGATTTTCAGGCAATGCTAACGCAGCTTTCCCCTCATTTACGCGATAGCTTAGAAATGCTTGCAAAGCGGGCACAGACGAAGATTCCCCCGTTTGAGCAGGGGACAAACCAGTTGGCACAAGAAGTCGCCATTTGGTTTGATCGCTCAATGGAGCGTAGCGCAGGCGTTTATAAACGCAACGCGAAAGGGGTTGCCATGCTCATTGGCCTGGTGATTGCAGTTACTACAAACACTGACACGCTACACATTATCAATCGTCTGGCACAAGACTCTGCCCTCCGTGCCGCTTACAGTCAGGCAGCCAGCACCTTGGTGAGCACCAACCCTAACGCGATCGTCTGTCTGCAAGCTCAAACTGATCAAGCCTCCCAAATAGCCTGTTTGAACAATAATGCTGTAAATTTGCGGGTTGCCCTTGACCGGACAACGGCTTTACCGATCGGCTGGAATGCCACTAATTGGCAAGAGCAATGGCAGTTACACCCCCAGGGCAGGCTGATCGCAAGTCTTAAGCTCCTGATTGGCTGGTTGGTGAGCGCGATTGCGCTCTCAATGGGTGCACCTTTCTGGTTCAATGTGCTCAACAAGATTGTCAATGTACGTAATAGCGGCAAACCGCCAGCCTCAACCAGTTGATCAGCGTCTTAAACGCTCCCGATTCAAGCTTAAATAGATGAAGCCGTTTCAATGTGTCTGTCTGCGTGACTGAATCGAAGCCAACTCGTTCTCTGGCAGGCATTGCCGGAATTGTGGCGATCGCCACTCTCATCAGTAAAATTTTTGGGCTGATGCGACAGCAGGCGATCGCGGCAGCCTTTGGGGTGGGTCCAGCATACGGCGCGTACAACTTTGCGTATGTCATTCCAGGATTCTTGCTCATCCTGCTGGGTGGTATCAATGGGCCATTCCACAGCGCGATCGTCAGCGTCCTGGCTAAGCGAAAGCAAGATGAAGTGGCTCCCATTATGGAGAGCATTACTACACTGGTCGTTAGTCTTCTATTGTTAGTCACGATCGGGCTGGTGATTTTTGCCGATCCCTTGATGCATCTAGTTGCTCCAGGGCTATACCTGACCTCTGCTCAGGCTGCCGTGAAAGGGATTGATGCAGCAACGTTTCAAGTGCTGCAACAGACGAAAGACATTGCCATTCAGCAGTTTCGCATCATGGCACCGATGGCAATGCTGGCAGGGCTTATTGGTATTGGGTTTGGAGCCTTGAACGCGGCGGATCAATATTGGTTGCCCTCCATCAGCCCACTATTTTCTAGCGTGACGATGTTGATTGGGTTGGGAGGGCTAGCCCTTTATCTAGGCGATAAGGCGGCGTTGCCACAATACGCCGCTCTAGGTGGCGCTGTTTTGGCTTGGTCAACGTTAGCCGGAGCTGTGTTGCAATGGCTCGTTCAGCTTCCAGCCCAGTTGAAATCTGGGTTAGGAAGCTTCCGGTTGCGCTTCAACTTCCGTGAACCGGATGTGCAGGAAGTGATCAAAATCATGGGGCCAGCGACGTTTTCGTCTGGCATGATGCAAATTAACGTCTGGACGGATCTGTTTTTTGCGTCGTTCATTCCCAATGCTGCCGCTGCTGTTTCGGCAATGGGCTACGCTGGGCTGCTGGTACTCACGCCGTTGGGCATTATCTCTAATGCGATTCTGGTGCCGCTCCTGCCTGCCTTTGCCAAACTTGCTGCTCCCGACAATTGGCCTGAACTAAAGGTACGTATCCGTCAGGGGCTGCTCACCACTGCTGTAACCATGCTGCCAGTCAGTGCCTTAATGATGGCGCTAGCGTTTCCGCTCTCACGAGTAGTGTATGAGCGCTACGCCTTTAAGGTGGAAGATTCGTACCTGACAGCCTCCGTACTGGTTGCCTACGCCCTAGGCATGTTCTTTTACCTGTCGCGGGATGTGCTAGTGCGGGTGTTCTACGCGCTAGAAGACGGCGAAACGCCCTTTCGGATTAGCGTTGTCAACATTTTTTTCAATGCGCTGCTCGATTTCGTTCTGGTAAAACCGCTGGGAGCACCCGGTTTGGTGCTGGCAACCGTGAGCGTCAATGCCATTTCGATGGTGGCAATGCTGTGGATCTTGAACCGCCGTCTGGGTGGTTTGCCGCTGCGATCGTGGTCAATCTCTGTGGCTGGATTAACGATCGGCAGCGCGATCGCTGGCCTCGCAGCTTGGGGGACGTTACAGGCCAGTGAACACTTCTGGGGTCGAGACGGACTACTACTCTTGCTGTTTCAGCTATGCCTTGCTGGCGCGATCGGACTGCTCGTCTTCGCGCTGATTGCCGCCCAACTTCGATTGCCGGAGGTAGAGCAAGTGGTCGATCGCCTGAAGCAAACTTTTTTCAGGCGTTAAGCGCACTTCAAACCCTGAGTGGACTGCAATCGGCTCAAAACTTAACACTCAGAACTTTCTAAAGCTTCCGCTGAAACTCCTCTAGCAGGTCAATCAAATTAACCTGGCACTGCATCGGCAGCAGATCCGATAATGGGACTTCCCGCTTGCCGCCACCAAGCTTGACCGGAATCTGCTGAAGCACCTGGACAACATCGTCTTCCACAATGTCTTTAGACCCAAGCATTGGATAAAGCTTCTCTGCAAGCACCGTGTGAAGATGAGCATCAGAGAGGTAAAGATGCCACTTTGCCACGTCGATATAAATCGCTTCACCAATCTCCGCTGCAAGAGCCTCGATCGTTTCGGTAGAACTGGTTTTTGCCATTGCCGTGAGTTCCAAATTTGCTAAACAACGGTTGCCTGATAGCGGCAGCAAACTGAGCTTAAAAAAGAGGTTGTGGAAAGTTCGGATCGCGCGAAACTAAGAGGCCACGAGCGATCGTTTACTTACTTAGTTGATTTAGACGCTTTAGTCGAGACGGTTGGTTTAAAGCCTATGCCTGCGTTGGGAGTTGTAGGGGTTGGCTCAGTGTAGTCGGCGATCGCAAAAATGTAGACAGCATGCAGCAGCAGCAGTGCAACCCAGCCAAGCGTAATCCAGGGAGTCCAGGGTAGACCTCCCGGTGTGCCCAAGGGCGAAGTTTTTTCACCAAGAATACGGAAAAACCAGAGGCTAGAATTGGTCACGGCAAAAACAGCCACATGCGTCGCAAAGTTCATGCGATCGTCCAGCTTACGGTAAGCGGGATCGTTGCGATCAGGTTGACGGGGCCAGCGAGGAGGCATAAATCGTGAAAGTGCTATGAATAACTGAAGTTCAAAGTCTCATTCTAGAGTAACGAAGCAACCATCTGCATGATCAAGCTTTTAGCCTTTAAACAAGAAAGTTAGCCTGCATCCCCTTCAAAAATCTGTCACACCGCTTCTTCACCCAAAAGGCATTGGTCTAAAGAATTGCTTAAATTGCGGCATCAGTCAGGCCCAGCTAGCGGATGAGTAAGGTTAAAATTCAGAAGGTTACGGATTCTAATAAAGAAATATCGCTGTTCTCACACCGGACTACGTTTGTGACTATTGCACGTTTTTTTCGTGGTTCGAGGCTTAAGCGCCGCCTAACCCACTTGACGGTCGTGGTGCTGCCTGATGAAGCATCCACATTTCAAGCGTATCGACTGCTCCATCACCACGGTATTTCCCCAGAGCATTTGGCGATCGTTGGTGAAGGATATAGTAGTCCAGACCGGGTTGGCCTAAAAGCACCCCTACAAATTGCGGCTGATAAGGCTCGCAGGTTAGGTCTATTTGCAATGGTTTCAGGCGTTGTCTTAAGTTTAAGCATTTCACTCATCGCCAATCCAGGTTGGAATACAGCGCTTATTGTGTTAGTAACAGGCATACTTAGTGGCTTTTGTGCTGCGCTTGTTGGTGCGTTAGTTGGCTTCTTAGGCGAAGGAAGTACAGCTAGTATCTATCGACATCATTTAGATCAAGGACGGTATCTGCTGTTAATTGAAGGCTCCGAAAGACTTGTTAATCGCGGACAGGAAGTGCTAGGCCATTACTTGACGCCCAGCCCTTACTAAGCGCAAGTAGTGTTGTAAAAGACAGCATAAAGTAGGACAACGCATTCTTCAAACAGTCACGGCTCTTTATAGTCGTGGCCTGAATTTAAAGCGACAATTCGACATAAAAATGGCGCGATTTAGTACAAGCGTTCTATAATTTTGTCAACCATTCAACGAATGGCAGCAAGCAACGGTGAGAGCATCACTTGGCGTTAGCACATGAGCCATCAGCGATTAACGAATCGCTGGTTGTTGTTTTCTAATGCAGTAATGGTGGTCTTCACCTTACCGCTGCGATTGCTTGAAGGTTGAACGATCGACGCTGGCATGAGAGATCTCAATCTCAACTGCAACAGCTCTAAAATTTTGCTGCCATAGCGTCTTTCTGCTGCTATCTTTTTGTCGATCGCCCACATTAAGCCGATACTGTTATGCACCCTTCGATCGTCCCTGGTACACTGCTTCAAAACCGCTATTGTTTGATTGGTGCAGCGGGCCAGAGTAAATTTGGTCAAACTTATTTGGCCCGTGATCAAAAGCGGCTGAATGAACTCTGCGTCGTCAAAGAATTTACGCCAGTGGTGCAAGAGCCAGCGGCGATCGAAGATCTGCGTCAACGCTTTCATCAAGAAATCTTGGGGCTTTATGAGCTTCAGCATCCTCAGCTACCGCGTTTGCGCATGGTCTTTGCCCAGGAGAATCGGCTCTATTGGGTGAGAGATTACGTGGAAGGCAAAAGCTACGGTGTGCTGTTAGACGAACGCAAAGCACAGGGGGAAGTCTTTTCGGAAGCGGAGGTGCTTCAACTTCTGCTTAAAGTGCTGCCGGTGCTGACTTACCTCCACAATCGCGGGATGGTGCATCGAAACCTGTCTCTCGATACGCTGATTTTGCGGCAGCAAGACCAGGTGCCTGTCTTGATTAACTTTGGTTTAGTGCAAGAGTTAGTAGCGCAGTTGCAGCTTCACCCGATCGATCAACGTGAGGTTTTGGGGCAGTGGGGCTTTGCGCCGCCAGAACAGTTTCATGGTAAGGCTGAGCCTGGCAGTGATTTATATGCCTTAGCAGTCACAGCGATCGTTCTACTCACAGGCAAAATGCCCGAATCACTCTACAACAGCCAAACCCAACGGCTTGACTGGGAGTCACTTGTAACGGTGCATCCAAACTTCATGCGGCTGTTGCGCCAGATGCTTCAGCTTCAGCCCCAAAAGCGCCCCACCTCAGCCGCACAGGTATCAAAAATCTTAGAGCCGCTGTTACCGACGGCTGCTGTCAGTACCCTCTCTGACCATACTGCGCCTGCGTATGACGCACCCGTTGAGACTTCAGTTAATCCCGCAGTAAGTAGCCCTGCAACAGGTGCGCCAACAGATGCCCCCTCCATGCATCTACCCCGCACACCCAAGAGGCGAAAAAAAACAAAGCGGCGTAGTGATAGCGATCCACGCGCTTCAGCCGCAATGGTGGTTGGTTTAGTCATGCTCATTGCAGCAGTAGCGTGGAAGTTTCTGCCGCACAACCAGCCCCAGGCTAAGCCCAATACCAGCCCAACCACTCAACCAGCCGTTACAGCAGCCAGCCCAAGCAGTTTACCAAAAGCGCCGTCTCCTAGCATTTCCGCGAGTCCATCAAGCCCGTCTTCCCAACGTGACTCGGTTTCAGAGGAAGCGCTGCGCGATCGTCGTCGTGATCTCAACATTAAGTTTGAGTTTTTTACAAGCTTGGTAGACGAGGTGTTTTATGGCAAATATCCTCAGTTGCGATCGCGCAAACTGGGCGATTCAGAGCAAGACAAGTTTAAACGCGAATGGAACGCGATCGCCAGCAATGCGATGGACAAACTGGCGACGTTGAAACCTGAAACGCGCGCTAAGATGGGCAGCTACCGCCGCGTCAACTATGATGAGTGGCTAAAAGTTTTGGGCGAAGCTGGTACCAAAAGTAGCCCTCGCCTCGATGCGCTGGCAGACAGTCGCTTCTTTCAGCTCTTTCCTGATCAGAAAGGTAAACCGTTGAATCCGCGCACCTTCGGGCAAGTGTGGTACGCGATCGCAGACGAGCAACTTAGCACTGCTAAAGCCCAACCCCGTCCCGCATCCGGCAGTGACACCAACAGCAATCGATCGTTGTAACAGGCACTCCTATGACACAGTAGAAGCGTTCCTCTACAGCCACTGCTCTATGCCAGATGTGCCTCATTTCCAGGAAGCAGGACGGATTAATCCTGTTAGCCCCGACGATCGCATGTCCGAAACCACCTACAGCACAGCGCTGGATTTCCTTGTCTTTGCCTGTGTTGATCTGGTGTTCACCCACCAGCACCAAATCCTGCTGGCAAAGCGCAACACTGAGCCGCGATCGTCCTGGTGGATTGTGGGCGGCAGAATGGTCGCAGGCGAAGCACCAACAGATACTGTCAGGCGAAAAGCACAGCAAGAAGCGCAGTTAGCCAATTTAGACGCTAACCGCTTTCGGTATGTTGGTGTCTATTCCACCGCTTTTGCCACTCGCTGCCAAGCACCCAAGCATCACGGCTCTCACAGCTTAAACGTGACATACCAGATCGAATTAACGGTGCCGGAAAAGGAGCAAGTGAAGCTGCGATCGGACGAATACGACACCTGGCAGTGGATTGACCTGGATCACGTCACACGCCTGCTCACGCTCGATAATGCGATGGATCACGCGCTTTTGAGAGTCGTAAGTGATCTGCGAGTGTGAAGGGAAGGCAGAAGAGAGGGAGTTGGGAATCGGGAGTCGGAATGCGGAGGGGCTAGGGAAGTAGGGGAAGACGGAAATTTAACTCAAAACTCAGAACTTAGAACTCAAAACTCTCCCCCTACTCCCCATTCCCTACCCCCTATTCATCCAAATATGGCTGCAATTGGAGTTGTAAGCGTTGACGGGCACGGGCAATGCGCGATTTTACGGTGCCCAGCGAAGCACCTGTCAATGCAGCAATTTCTTCGTAACTCATGCCTTCGATTTCGCGAAGGATGATCGTTGTGCGAAAGACTTCGGGCAGATCGGCGATCGCCACTTTAAGCTGGTCGTAAAACTCCTGACGGCTCAACGCTTCATCCGGTTCGGGCGTATCGGCAGCAATTTCCCAATCCATCTCGCCATCACTGAATGTCAGGGGTGCGTCCAGCGATAAAGGCACTGCATGGCGTTTGCGCTTCCGCAGTTCGTCGTAAAAGAGGTTTGTGGCAATACGGCTCAGCCAGCCCTGAAACTTTGCTGGTTCATTGAGCCGTCTCAGGTTGCGATACACACGAATCCAAACTTCCTGCACTAAATCCGCCCGATCTTGCCAATCGGGCGCGAGATGATAAAGCACCTTTTCTACATGTGGCTGGTAGCGTCTTAACAATTCAGCAAACGCTGCTTTGTCGGGACGATAACCTGCCTGACACTGTAAAACGAGATCGAGGTTTGGTAAGTCTTTTACTGACACCGACGCCTGTGTGAGCATTGTCGTAACTGTTGACCAGGATACAGGCAGAGAGGAATTCATTCACAAACCTCATGCAAAGACGCTGATATCTGATTGCGATGCGCCAGACGTTGGTTAAACGTCCGGGTCTCGCATTACTCTCAGGTTAGAAGTTACAGGGCCAACTACCCCCTATAGAAGTGCCACTTGTCTAACTGTCAATTTTTGTTGCCTTTGCTATCCACGAGCAGCACTGAAGGCAAACGTAACTCAGTGCGGTCACGCTTAGACCGGAATTGCTATACATGAAAGAGGCCACAAAGAGGAAGTTACTGCTTCGAGTGTGTGAGTAAAGATAGGGGCGATCGTAAGGCACGATGATTCATTCGCCTTTTCGTCATACCTGAAAGAAAAAGCTGGGAAAGTTAGTGAGAAGTGCAGTCTCTATAACTTAATCCTGTATAAGATTTCTAGAGTTCCTCACCGTTTGCCCTACTCCTCTCCGACACCCCTTTCCTCTACTGCCATCCAGCGTAAGCGAGTCGCCAGCATGTTCAACGCTACCGAACTTCTCATCGAAGACTTTGTCAACAAGCTCAAGGAAGGCTATCGGCGCACCTATGGAGGTTGGAAGTCTGACTATGAAGATATCATCGGGTGGGTTGGCTCAATGGCAATGGAGAATATTGCTAATAGCGATGCGCTCTATCACAACGTGGAGCATTCGATTCTCGTAACGCTGGTCGGGCAGGAAATTTTGCGCGGTCGGCATATTCGTATGGGCGGTGTTTCTTGTGAAGACTGGCTGCATTTCATCATTTCGCTGGTCTGCCATGATATTGGCTATGTGAAAGGCGTGTGTCGCCAAGACCGGGATAGCATGTACGCAACAGGCAAGGATGGCAGCATGGTGAATCTGCCTCCCGGTTCATCCGATGCAGGGTTGACTCCATACCATGTCGATCGCGCTAAGCTCTTCATTGACGAACGCTTTGGAGGCCACAAGCTCATCGATGCCGAAATCGTCAAGCGCAATATTGAACTCACCCGCTTTCCCGTCCCCGCCGCCGAAGATCATCAAGACACCATCAACTATCCCGGCCTGATTCGTGCTTCTGACCTGATTGGACAACTAAGCGATCCGCGTTACCTCAAGAAAATTGGCGCTTTGTTTTACGAATTTGAAGAAACAGGTGTCAATCAGGCACTTGGTTACCGTCATCCCGGTGATCTCCGCAAGAACTACCCCAAATTTTATTGGCACGGCGTTTTTCCGTATATTAAAGACGCTCTCTACTATCTGTCACTCACACAGCAGGGCAAGCAGATTGTGGCTAATCTCTACTCCAACGTGTTTGTAGTCGAGCATGAAAAGCCAGAAGACTAAGGTCTGTCATCAATGACTCATGACCTGACTTGTAGCAGGGGTTCCAGCCTCTAGCCTGGTTTGTGAGGACGGGCGCGGCAAGGCTGATACTTTAAGGTTTCTGAACTTATTGATGACGGGCCCTAAGCTTACGGATGATTTCCTTGCCATTCATATTCCGGTACTTGGCAATTCTGCATGCCTGAGAAGACTGTAGGCGACTGCGAACACTCACTGTTGTAAGTCTTTAAGGCTAGATGCATCACAGCCCCGTCTGGGCACTCTAAATCGATAGAGACAGGCGAGGTTTAAGATTGCAATGATACAAACGTTTTATCCCAAAAGAATTCTCAGTTCCTCAACAGCAGGCGATCTTCTTGATGGCGTTACCCACGCTCTCGAAACTGGCACCTTAAACATTTTGATTGACTTTCAACAAGTCATGTTTATGGACAGCACTGGTTTATCGGCACTAGTCATTGCGCTGAAGCAGGTACATAAAGGAAACGGGCGTTTGGCGCTCTGTCGCCTCAATGGGCAGGCCTATATGGTGCTTGAGCATAGCGGTATGAACAAAGTGTTTGAGATCTACGAAACGCCAGAGGCATTTGCTCGATCGCTTATGGACAGTGCAGGCGAATCACTGACAAAGTAGTTGATAATGGCAATATGCCACGCAAACAAAAGTACCCGCATCTCGTACAGTCCAAATGGACGGCTCAGCAAAAAATTGACGGATGGCGGCATTTTCAAGTGACCAATCGCAAGAATCAGGGGCAGTGGGTCTTTGCCGAACTGGTTGCTGCCTGCGATCCAACAGTACGGTTTTGGCTTAATGCACGCTTGTTGAAGGATCGATCGCTCTGGCAAGCAGGTTGGCAATCACTCCAGGAGCAATCATTGCCGGAGTCTGAAGCGAGTCGAGTGCAGTAGGGCGATCGCCATTGCTTCAATGAATTACACTACTTTAACGAGTTAGAAGCAGCAAATCTGTCTCAGGGAAGGTTGCATAAGAGCGCGCACCAGTGTATCTCAGTCAGTAACCTCGGTTTTCGAGGCAACATTACTAAACTAAAGAGGTTTTTATGTTGAAATGGCTGGGAACAACGATGGTGGTTGGTGCTGTGATGTGCCTGGGAGTATCAGCAAACGCTCAGTCATGCCGCCTGCTGAGGGTAGTTGAAGGGAAAGGTGCCTATTCTGTGCAGAAAAAAGTTTCGGCTGCCAGCACCCCCGTTAGCCCAAGTAACTGGAATACCGATTTTGCTGTACCAGGTGGACAACGCTATAGCTCCTATGCGGCGACAATCCGAGCTAAAAATAAGGGCAATTACAGCATTCAGATGAACCTGAAGTATGCAAACGGCACGTCGGATAAAGTCTACGATAGCAAGGTGTCGTTGAAAGACAATGAAGCCGTGAACCTCTCAGGCTCACCCCGCTTGAATACAGAACCGTATCAGGTCAATGTAGTCGTCGGTGGGATTCCAGTCACTGGCAATTCATATACCGTTTCTGCTTCAGGATGCCGCTAATAGCCAATTCCAAGCAGCACACCTCTAGACAGATGACGCTTTCTTGTTATTAGGGTGATCTACGGTTAGAGAACAGCAAACTTGCGTTGCCTCCGTGTCTCTGCGCCTCAGCGGTCATACTTTCAACCGTTCTAGCAGTGCGCCTGTCAGTCGTTCTCTTAACCGTAGCTCTCTTACAGCAGGCATTACATGGAAACAAAACAGTTAGGTAATACAGGCATCACCGTCAGCACGATCGGCTTAGGCGGTATGCCCATGTCGCTCAGCAGTCGTCCACCAGAAGCGCAGGCGATCGCCACGATTCACCGCGCTTTGGATTTAGGTGTCACGCTAATCGACACTGCCGACTCCTACTGCAAAGACGAATCCGACAAGCACCACAATGAGCGCCTGATTCACAAAGCACTTCAGGAGTACGACAAGGACACAACCAATGTGATGATCGCCACCAAAGGCGGGCTGATGCGTCCTAACGGTTCCTGGACGCGTAATGGCAATCCTGACCATCTGCAGGAAACCATTCATGCCAGTTTTGAGGCGTTGGGTGGCGACCAGCCGATCGGTCTCTGGCAGTACCATGCCCCTGATCCTGACTACTCGATCGAAGCCTCCCTCAAACCAGCTAGAGAAGCGGTTGTTAATGGCCTCATCCGGTTTGTCGGCGTCTCTAATTTTTCGGTAGAGCAAATTAAACGCGCTCGTGATGTCGTTGAAATTGCGTCTGTGCAGAACCAATACAACCCCTGGCACCGAGAACCTGAAACAGATGGCGTGCTGGAATATTGCGATCGCGAAGGGCTAACCTTTTTCCCCTGGAGTCCGTTAGGGGGCAGTCGGCGGTTTAGCCAGATTAAAGAGATTGAGGCGATCGTGCAATTGGCTCAAGCTAAAGGCGTCTCGGTTTACAGTATCGTGCTGGCATGGCTGCGGGCGAAATCGCCCAGCGTCTTACCAATTCCCGGAGCCAGCAAACCAGAAAGTATCGAAGATTCGGTTACAGCCGCAACGATCAGCCTTTCTCAGGCAGAGGCAAACCAAATCGATCAAGCAACGGCTGCTTGAAGCAGAGAAATGGACGGTCGATCGCCATTATTCTTCAGCGTTTTCTGCTAACCACGTTTCCAAATCAGACAGGTTGGAGAAATCCAGCAGCGCCTCTCCTAAAGACTCCAGTTGGATAATAGCAATTGCCGCAACGCGCGATCGCACGGAGTCTGGTAACACTCCAACCTTGCGGGAGAGTAGGCGCAAAATGAGCGATCGTTCCCGTTTAATGCCTTGCTCAATGCCTTGCTCAATGCCTTGTGCCATCCAACTGGTGACAATTTCCATCACGCTCTCCTGCTCTGCTGGCTCTAGTCTATCAAGCTCCACCCGAAACATTTGCGACTCCGGCTCATTCAACCGTAAGTAGGTGTCTACAAACCCTGAAAGCAGGCGTGATCGAGCTGGGTCTAACCGCAAGGTTGCAATCAGACGTAAACATTCTGCCTTCACTTTGGGACGGTCTTCTGATGCGATTTGCATCTTTGCCATGAGTGCGGCTGCTACAGGATTACGCTGGTTGAGATAATCCCGCCAGTGCAGCCGATTTAACTGAATGGCCTCAAAGTTGAACTCTAGAATTTTGCGGTGTGGAAACTCAACGGTGTAGGTACAAGCTTCTGGGCGCTGTGGCTCGTCAAACGAGAATACTACGATCGGGTAAATGCGCTGCAAGTATTTCTGGTAGAGCCGTGCGAAGGTCGAAGAGTCGAGGGCAGGCGTTACCGTCTACCCCCTCTCCTCCGAAACCGTGC